>NZ_AP014568.1:643503-965254 GCF_000828895.1 Serpentinimonas raichei
AGCAGCTGGTGCGCGCCCGCCGTGCCTTGGCCGAGCGCCAGCAGGCGCTGGGGCTGCTGGGGGCGCAGCAGCGCGCCCACGAGCAACAGCGCCAGCAGTGGCAGCAGCGGGCGCAGCGCCTGCACAGCGAAGCCCAGGCGCTGGCGGCACAGGCCGCCGACGAGCTGCGCCTGGCGCCGCTGCAAGCCGAGTGGGAGCAGGCGCAGCAGCGCCAGCAGCAAGCCCAAGATTTGCTGCTGCAACTGCAGCTGGAGCAGGCCGATGGGGAGCGTCAGCGCCGCCAGTGCCAGCAGCAGGCGCAGGCCCAAGGGCAGGCGCTGGCCCAGTGCCAGGCCCGGCTCGATGCCTTGCAGGCCCTGCAAACCCAGCTGCAGCAAGCGGGCCAACTGCCGCAGTGGCTGGCCCGGCAGGGGCTGCAAGGGCACGCGGCGCTGTGGCAGCGGCTGCGGCCGGCAGCGGGCTGGGCCACGGCGGTCGAGGCCGCCTTGCGCGAGCGGGTGCAGGCGCTGGAGCTGCCCAGCCTGGAGGCAGCGCTGGCGCTCGCCGATGCGCCCCCGCCAGGGGCGCTGGTGCTGTTTGCGCTGCCAGATCGGGCCGAACAGGCCGATGCGCTGGACCAAGCGGCACACGTTCCAGTCGCCGCCGCTGAGGCAATCAACGCCGCCAAAGCCGCCCAGTATTCCGATGCCGCGCCCGCGCTGCAGCCGCTGGCGCAGCACCTGCACTGCCCCGAGCCGGCCTTGCAGGCGCTGCTGGCGCGCTGGCTCAGCCCTTGCTACGCGGCAGCCAACCTGCCCGAGGCGCTGGCCGCCCGCGCCACGCTCGGCCGCTCCGAGCTGATCTACACCCCGCAAGGGCATAGTGTGGGCGCGCAGCACCTGGGTTTTTATGCCGCTGCACCCGAGCAGTCGGGTTGGCTGGAGCGGGCACAGGAGATCGAGCAGTTGCAGCAGCAGCTGCGCGGCTTGCAGGGGCTGGCCGAGCAAGCACGACTAGCCGAGGCTGCGGCCGAGGCCGCTTGCAGCCAAACCGGCCAGCGTTTGCAACAGGCCCGTGCGGCGGCCAGCGCCGCCCAAGCCCAGGCCCATGCGCTGCAAGTCGAGCTGCTGCGCCTGAGCCAGCAAGCCGAGCACCGGCAGCAGCGCGCCGCCCAATTGGCGCAAGAGCGCGCCGAAGCCGAGCAACACTTGCAGCAAGTGCAGATGCAGCAGCAGCACGTGCAGGCGCAGCAGCAGGCGCTGCAAGACGAGCTGCAGGGGCAGCAGCAGGCCCTGCAGCAGGCCGAAGCCGAGCAGGCGCGGGCCGAGCACGCCCTGCAGCAGGCCAGCGCCCAGGCGCGCGCGCTGGAACGCCAGGCGCAAGAGGCCGAATTTGCCCGACGCAGCCTGCAGGCCCGGGCAGATGAACTGCAACGCAACCAGGCAGCGGCCGCGCAGCAAGCGGCCGAACTGGCCGGGCAAGCGCAGCAGGCGCTGGCCGAACTCGAAACCCTTGCCGACGCCGCCGCGCAGGCGGCCTTGCAAGTGGCGCTGGCGGCCAGGCACCGCTGCGAGCAAGAACTGGGAGCGCGGCGCAGCGCCCACGACGGCCTGAGCGCCGACTTGCGCGCCAGCGATGCGCGCCGCATGCAGCTCGAACACGGGCTGGCGCCACTGCGCGCGCGCCTGAGCGAGTTGCAGTTGCGGCTGCAGGCGGCGCAACTGAGCCAGCAGCAGCAACGCCAGAGCCTGGAGGAGGCTGGGGTCGAGGTCCAAGATGGGCCCGGCTTGCAGGCTTTGGCGCGCAGCGTCGAAGCCGATGCGGTGCAACTGGCCAGCCTGCCGGCTCAGGTGCAGCGCAGCCAGCGCGAACTCGAGGCCTTGGGCGATGTGAACCTGGCCGCGCTGCAGGAGCTGGCCGTGGCGCAGCAGCGTTTGCAATTTTTGGGCGAGCAAAACCACGATTTGCAGCAGGCCATCGACACCTTGGAGGGGGCGATTCGCACCATCGACACCGAGACGCGCAGCCTGCTGGGTCAGACCTTCGAGGCCGTGAATGGGCAATTTGGGCGTATATTCCCCGAATTGTTTGGCGGTGGGCGCGCGCAGTTGCAGTGGAGCGAGGGCGAAATCCTCGAGGCCGGGGTGCAGGTGCTGGCGCAGCCGCCGGGCAAGAAAAACCAGACCATCCACTTGCTCTCGGGCGGCGAAAAGGCGCTGACCGCGATTGCGCTGGTGTTTGCCATTTTCCACCTCAACCCAGCGCCGTTTTGCCTGCTCGACGAAGTCGATGCGCCGCTGGACGACGCCAACACCGAACGTTATGCCAAACTGGTGACTCGTATGAGCTTCGAGACCCAGTTTCTTTTCATCAGTCACAACAAAATCACCATGGAAATGGCGCAACAACTCATTGGCGTCACGATGCAAGAGCAAGGCGTCTCGCGCATCGTGGCAGTGGACCTGCAATCGGCCCAAGACATGCTGGAGGTGCAAGCGTGATCACGCCCTTGCAAGCCGGTCTGCTGCTGCTGGGGCTGGCGCTGCTGGTGGCGCTGCTGCTCTACAACCTCTGGAACGCCCGGCGTCAGCGCCCGCGCCGCCCCGAAGCCGCTGCGTCGGCGCAGTTGCCGCCGGGGGCGCAGGCCGAATCCGAACGGCGCATCGACCCGGTGTTGGGGTCGCTGGCGCAGCAGCCGACCGCCGCTGGACAGGACGCCACGGCCGTGCCCGACCTGCCCAAGGTGGTGCAGCCGCAACAGGTGCTCGATGCCCGGCTCGACGCCATCGCCCTGCTGCTGAGCGATCAGGTGGTGTCGGGTGACGCCATCTTGGCCGCTTTGCCGGCAAGCCGGCGCATCGACGGCAAGCCGTTTTATGTCGAGGCGCAAAACACCCCATCGCAGCAATGGGAACTGCCGCGCCCGGGGGAGCGCTACCAGAATGTGCGGGCCGGCATCCAACTGGTGAATCGGGCCGGCGCGCTCAATGAGATCGGCTTTTCCCAGTTCATCCAGCGCCTCGATGAACTGGCCGACACCCTGCAGCTGCGCCCCGAGTACCCCGACATGATGCAAGAAGTGGCGCGTGCCCGCACGCTCGACCAGTTTGCGCTGGCTCACGACGCGCAGTTGTCGTTTTATGTGCGCGCCCGGCGTGCCGCCTGGAGCCCGGGTTACCTGACGCAGCACGCGGCGCGGGTGGGGTTTGTGGCGGGCTTGTTGCCGGGCCGTCTGGTGCTGCCCGCCAGCACAGCGGGCGCGGCGGCGGTGCTGGTGCTGCAGTACGAGACCCAAGCCGCCTTGGCCGACGACCCCGAGCAAGCGGTGCTGAATCAGTTTTCGGTGGCGCTTGATGTGCCGCACGTGGCGCGCAGCGAGCGCCCCTACGTGCGGCTGCGCGAGTCGGTGCAGCAGCTGGCGCACAGCATGGAAGGGCTGGTCTGCGACGGCGCCGGTACCCCCTTACAGAGCGATGCCATGGACCAGATCGGGGCCGAGCTGGAGGCCCTGTGCGAGGCCCTGCAAGCGCGCGAATTGGCGCCCGGTTCGGTGCTGGCGCGGCGCTTGTTTAGCTAAACGATCTCGCCGTTGTGCACCTGAAACTGGCCACGGCGCCGGTCGGCGAAGTAGTGCTCGAGCGTGACCTTGACGGTGCGAAAAGCCAGTTCGTCCCACGGGATTTGATCTTCGCTGAACAGCCGCGCCTCGATGGTCTCGTAACCGGGCGCGAACTGGTCGCTCAGCAGCCGGGCCCGGTAGTACAGATGAACCTGGCCGACGCGGGCCACGCTGAGCACGGTGAACAGCCCTTGCAGCTCGATCTGCGCCCCGGCTTCTTCGATGGTTTCGCGCACCGCCCCGGCGGCGGTGCTTTCGTCCAGTTCCATGAAGCCGGCCGGCAGCGTCCACTTGCCGCGCCGCGGCTCGATGTTGCGCAGGCACAGCAGCACCTGCTCGCCGTCGGGGCCCCAGACCGGCACCGTGCCCACCACGTTGAGCGGGTTTTGGTAGTGGACGGTGCCACAGGCCGGGCAGATGGCGCGCACCCGGGTGTCGCCGTCGTCGGGCAGCCGGTGCTGCACCGCCGCGCCGCACTGGCGGCAGTGTTTGATGGGCGAATGCGTCATGGGTGATAAGTGTAGTGGCTGCGCAGCGCGGCTGCAGCCAGGGTGCAGCAGGCAGTGCCGCTGGCGTGACCCACAGGGCGCTGCTGTGAGAAGCTGCGATGGATAATGTGAATTGTCTGACCCACCAAGGATTTCCGCCATGAACCCGCAACCCCAACGCGCCCTGCTCACGATTTTGGTCCATGCCGCCATGGCCGACGGCCAAAAGGCCGACAGCGAGCGCCAGTTCATCCGCGAGCTGGCGCAGCAGCTCGACGCAGAGGCCGGCGCTGCGCAACTGTCGCAGGCGCTGCAGGATGCGCTGCTCAAGCGTGTCACGCTGGCGCAGGCGGTGGCGCAACTCGAAGACGCCGAGCAGCGCCAACTGGCTTATGAGTGGGCGCTGGCGGTGTGCGATGCCGACGGCGTGGCCAGCACCGCCGAGCAGGCGTTTTTGTCGCAACTGCGGGCACAGCTTGGGTTCACCGGAACGGCGGTGGCGCAAGAGCTCGAGCAACTGGAGCGGCAAACGCACTCGGTGGCCGCAGCCGCCTATGCCGACGATTTTCTGGACGCCGACGAGCGCACCCCAGAGGTGGCCCCGGCCGCGCAGGGATGGGCGGCAGCGCCCAAGGCCGCCATGGCCATGGCGGGTGTGGGGGCCTTGGCGGCCGGGGTGGCGGGTGCAGCGGCGCTGTCGGGGCGCAACCCGGCGCAGCAGCCGGCCCAGCGCCTGGCCCAAAATCAGCCTCAGAGCGTGGCGGGCAACCCGGCGCTGGATTCGATGATCCTGCGCTACGCCATCCTCAACGGCGCGCTGGAGCTGCTGCCGCAATCGTGGGCCACGGTGGCCATCATCCCCTTGCAGGTCAAGATGGTGTACCGCATCGGCAAGGCGCACGGGGTGGCGCTGGACCAAGGGCATATCCGAGAATTCATCGCCGCTGCCGGGGTCGGGATGGGTTCGCAGTACCTGGAGCAGTTTGGGCGCCGCCTGCTCGGTGGCCTGGTCGGCAAGATGGCTGGGCGCACGGTGGGCGGCTTGGCCGGGCGCGCCACCGGGGTGGCGTTTTCCTTTGCCACCACCTACGCGCTGGGCCAGTTGGCCAAGCGCTACTACGCCGGTGGGCGCGTGATGTCCACCGATGTGTTGCGCCAGACTTTCCAGGGTTTGCTGGGGCCGGCCAAAAACCTGCAACAGCAGCACCTGCCCGAGATTCAGGCGCGCGCGCGCACCCTGAACGCAGGCGAGGTGCTGCGTCTGGTCAAGGGCGGTATTTGAGTGGCCCCATGTTGCTGCTCGCCACCGCCCTCAAACTGATTGCCGAACTGGCCTTGTTGGCCTTGCTCGGGCGCTGGCTGCTGGTGGCTGGGTTGCGCCGCCTGGCGCCGCAGGCGCTCGAATCGAACGTGTTTCTGTGGTTGCTCGACACCCTGTGCCGCCCGTTCGTGACCGTGGCGGGCTGGCTGACGCCACGCTGGGTGCTGCGCCAGCACCTGCCGCTGGTGGCTTTTTGCCTGCTGACGGGGCTGTGGTTGGCTGCCACCGTGCTCAAGCTCCAGTGGTGCCTTGAAGTGGGGTTGGAGCAATGCCGCTAATGGCTGCGCGCGTGGCGGCCCTTGGGTGGCAAGGGCTGGGGCCGGCCTTGGCGGGCGCGGCCACCTTGCTGGGTGGGCAGGGCTTGGGGGCGCGGGTGTGGCTGTGGTGTTGGCGGCGCAACCGCCTCGACGCCGCCGCGCTCGCCGCGCTGGCTTACTGGCGCGCCCGCAGCGGGCGCCCGCGCGCTGCCTTGCGCTGGCAAGGGCGCTGTGTGCAACTGCGGCCCCAGAGCGGCCAAGCCCATTTCAACCTTGGCTTCTTGCTGGAGCAGTTGCAGCAAGACGAGGCCGCCCGGTTGGCTTTCGAGCGCGCCACCGAACTGGCGCCGCAGCTCGATCTGGCCTGGTTTGGGCTGGCGCGCTGCCTCGAGCGCCAAGGTCGGCTCGACGAAGCCTTGCAGGCCTACCAACGCAACGCCACGCTGCAACCCTGGAGCCCGCACGCGCACGCGGCGATGGCGCGGCTGCAGCAGCGGCTGGGGCGGCCCGAGCAGGCGCAAGCCCTGATCGCGCACCTGCGCGGCTTCGAGCCCCGGGTGGCGGCCGCTTTGCAACAGGAGTTGCAGCCTAGGGGGCCCGCGCCGGGCCGGGCGGCAGCGCATCCCTTGGTGGGCACCCGCACGCAGCAGGAGGCGGCCTGATGCGCGACCGGGCCTTGTACTGGCGCCGCATCAAGGCGTTGACGCTTTTGCTGCTGCTGGTCTGGTTTGGCGTCACTTTCGGAGTGAGTTTTTACGCCCGTGAGTGGGATTTCTATTTTTTCGGCTGGCCCTTTGGTTTTTGGGTCGCGGCTCAGGGGGCGATCGTGGTCTATGGCCTGCTGATCGCGTTCTATGCCTGGGCGGCCAACCGGCTCGACGACCTCCACGGGGTGGTCGAGCCGCCTGATATCCACGAGCCCCGGCGCCACTGAAGTGAACATACCCCCACGCGCGCTGCGCTCGCTGCCCCCCGAGGGGGCGCTTCAGTGGCTTCGGGCGTCCGGGCGCCACTGAAATGAGCATGCCCCCACGCTCGCCGCCCGCCAAGCCGACCGCACAGCGCAGCTTTGAACGCCAACTGCACAAGGTTTTTTTGCTCTACACCGGGGCGTTTTTGCTGTTTGTGGGGTGTCTGGCGTTGCTGGAGCAGATGGGGCTGCCGCGGCATTGGATCGGCATGAGTTTTTTGCTGGGCAACATCGTGGTCTATGCGGCGATCGGCATCCTGAGCCGCACCGTCGATCCGGTCGAGTATTACGTGGCCGGGCGGCGGGTGCCGGCGTTTTACAACGGCATGGCCACCAGCGCCGACTGGATGTCGGCCGCCTCCTTCATCGGTCTGGCCGGCACGCTCTACATGCATGGCTACAGCGGGCTGGCGTTCGTGCTGGGCTGGACCGGTGGCTATTGCCTCGTGGCCTTTTTCATGGCGCCCTATCTGCGCCGTTTTGGGCAGTTCACCATCCCCGATTTTCTGGCCGAGCGCTACGGCGGGCTGTGGCCGCGCCTGTTGGGCATCGCAGCCGCCATCCTGTGCTCCTTCGTCTACATCGTGGCGCAAATCTATGGCGTCGGGCTGATCACCTCGCGCCTGACCGGGGTGGCGTTCGAGGTCGGCGTGTTCCTGGGTTTGGGCGGGATCTTGGTTTGCTCCTTTTTGGGTGGCATGCGCGCCGTCACCTGGACCCAGGTGGCGCAATACATCGTGCTGATCATCGCCTACCTGGTGCCGGTGGTGTGGCTGTCGGTGCAGCAGACCGGTTCGCCGTTGCCGCAACTGGTCTATGGGCAGCAGTTGCAACTGATCACCGAGCGCGAGCAGGAGCTGATGCGCGACCCGGCCGAGTTGCAGGTGCGCGCCATCTACCAGCAGCAGGCCCTGTTGCTGCAAGAGCGGCTGCAAGACCCAGAGCTGGCGCTGGAGCGCTTGCGCGTGCTGGCGCGCGAGCGGGTGCAGGCGCTGCGCGATTTCAATGCCTCGCCATCGGTGATTGCCCAAGCGGAGCAGGATTTGGCAGCGCTGCCGCGCGACCCCCGCAGCGCCCGCCTGCTGTGGGAGCGCCAGTTGCAGGAGGCGCAGCAAAAATCGCTGCCGCTGGGCGGCATGCAGCCGCACGCGCAGGCTTTTGCGGGCGACCCCGACGGCAGCCCGGCCGAGCAGCAGGCGTTTCACGAGTCGCGCCTGAACTTTTTGGCGCTGGTGTTTTGCCTGGTGGTGGGCACCGCCGCCTTGCCGCATATCTTGATGCGCTACTACACCGTGCCCAATGCCCGGGCGGCGCGGCAGTCGGTGGCGTGGTCGCTGCTGTTCATCGGCTTGCTCTACGTGAGCGCGCCGGCGCTGGCGGTGATGGTCAAGTTCGAGGTTTTTCATGTGCTGGTGGGCACCCCGTTTGACCAGTTGCCCGACTGGGTGGCGGCTTGGAGCCGCATCGACGCCGAGCTGCTGCGCGTCAGCGACGTGAACCTCGACGGTCTGCTGCAGCTCAACGAAATCAGCATCGGCTCCGACATCATCGTGCTGGCCGCACCCGAAATCGCTGGCCTGCCCTATGTGATTGCGGCGCTGGTGGCGGCGGGCGGGCTGGCGGCGGCGCTCTCGACCGCCGACGGGCTGCTGCTGACCATGGCCAACGCGCTCAGCCACGATCTGTACTACAAAATGATCGACCCGCACGCCTCCACCGCGCGGCGGGTCACGGTCTCCAAGGTGGTGCTGCTGGTGGTGGCGCTGGCGGCGGCCTATGTGGCGGCGCAAAAACCGGCCGATATTTTGTTCATGGTGTCGGCGGCGTTTTCGCTGGCCGGGGCTGCTTTTTTTCCGGCGCTGGTGCTGGGCATCTTCTGGAAACGCACCACCGGCAGCGCGGCGGTGCTGGGCATGCTCAGCGGCCTCGGGGTCACGCTGTACTACATGATCAGCACCCAGCCGTGGCTGCGCTCGGTCTTTGGTGTCGAGGGACCGGTCGATCTGTGGTGGGGGATCGAGCCGATTTCGGCCGGGGTGTTTGGGGTGCCGGTGGGCTTTGCCGTCATGGTGGCCGTGAGCCTGGTGACGCGGCGTCCGCCGCTGCGCGTGCAGGCCCTTGTGGAGCAGGTGCGAAGCGGGTTATAATTCCAAGCTTATCTTGCCGCACCCCAACCGACGCTGGGGGCGGCTTTGTCTCGCAGCTCTGTTGGTTGCGAGAAAATCCACAAGGAGTGTGCATGCGTCATTTTGAAATCATCATGTTGATCCACCCGGATCAGAGCGAACAGGTGCCCGCCATGCTGGAGCGCTACAAGGGCATGATCGCCGCTGGCGGCGGTCTGATCCACCGCATCGAAGACTGGGGTCGGCGCCAAATGGCCTACCAGATCAACAAGCTGTCGAAGGCGCACTACCTGTGCATCAACATCGAGGCCAATCAGGCCGTGATGGCCGAACTCGACCACGCCTTTCGCTTCAACGACGCCGTGTTGCGCCACCTCGTGGTGCAGCGCAAGCAGGCCGACACCGGCCCATCGGCCATGATGCGCTCGGTGGAGCGCGAAGAGTCGCGCAAGGCCAATCAGCAAGAGGCCGCTGCTTAAGTGGCTGCCCGTGGCTGAACCCGCAACCGAGGCCCGCAACCCGCACAACCGCCTGCACCTAGAAGCCACCGTGGTGGGAAGCAACCCGCTGCGCTATACCCCGGCTGCCATACCCGTGATCGATGTGCTGCTCGAGCACCAGTCATTGCAGCTTGAGTCGGGGCAGCAGCGTCAGGTGGCGTTGCAGCTCAAGGCGGTGGGTTTTGGTGCCATAGCCGAGTCACTGGCCAAGCTGCCGCTGGGGGTGCTGCTGCAAGCACAGGGCTTTTTGGCCCACACCCGCAACGGCAAGGGGATCGTGTTGCACATTCAAGAATTTAAACTCATTTGAGGAAGCTATTATCATGCCAGCTCCGAAACGTTTCAATAAAGACAAGCGCCCCAAGCGCAACACCCAGTCGCTTTTGTTCAAGCGCAAAAAATTCTGCCGCTTCACCGTGGCCGGCGTGGTCGAGGTGGACTACAAAGACGTCGATGTGCTGCGCGATTTCATCTCGGAAAACGGCAAGATCACCCCGGCCCGTCTGACCGGCACCCGTGCCTTTTACCAGCGTCAGGTGACGACGGCGATCAAGCGCGCGCGCTTTCTTGCCCTGCTGCCGTACTCCGACCAGCACCGCGTCTAAGCGCAAGGAGCCTCAATCATGCAAATCATTCTGCTCGACAAAGTCATCAACCTCGGCAACCTGGGCGATGTGGTCAAGGTCAAAGACGGTTACGCCCGCAACTTCCTGATCCCCAACGGGCGCGCCCGCCGCGCCACCCAAGCCGCTGTGGCCGAGTTTCAGGCGCGCCGCGCCGACCTCGAAACGGCTGCTGCGGCCAAGCTCGCCAGCGCCCAAGAGCTGGGCGCCAAGCTCGGCGGCGTGGGCCTGAAGCTGTCGCAAAAAGCCGGTGTCGATGGCCGCCTGTTTGGCTCGGTCACCAACCACGACATCGCCGACGCGCTGGGCCGCCAAGGCTTTGCCGTCAACAAGGCCCAGGTGCGCATGCCCAACGGCCTGCTCAAGAACGTGGGCGAGTACACGGTGCAAGTGGCCTTGCACACCGACGTGGTGGTCGATGTCAACGTCAGCGTGCTGGGCGAAACCGCTTAAGGCGGTCCTGTTCAGCCTTGGCGTGATAAAAACCGGCTGCGGCCGGTTTTTTTATGCGCCACGCGCAAAATCAGCGCTCTAAACTTTTTTGCTCTGACCGCTTTGGAACACCTGCTCGCCATCGACAACGGCACGCAAAGCGTGCGCGCGCTGCTGTTCGATCTGCAAGGCAACTTGGTGGCCAAGTCGCAGGTGCCGCTGACCGCGTATTTCTCCGACCAGCCCGGCTGGGTCGAGCACCCGGTCGAGGGCTACTGGAGCGCCTTGTGCGCCGCTTGTCAGGCGCTGTGGGTCAACTGCCCGGTGCCTAAATCGTCGATCAAAGGGGTGTCGGTCACCACCCAGCGCGGCACCGTGATCAACCTCGACGCCCAAGGCCAACCCCTGCGCGCCGCGATGGTCTGGCTGGACCAGCGCCGCACCGAGCAGGTGCCGCGCCTGAGCTGGTGGTGGCGCGCCGGCTTTGGGCTGCTGGGGGTGGGTGAGACCATCGATCAGGTGATCGCCCAGGCCGAAGCCAACTGGATTGCCGCCCACCAGCCCGACATCTGGCAGCGCACCGACAAGTTTTTGCTGCTCTCGGGCTACCTGAACCACCGCCTGTGCGGGCAGTTCATCGACTCGATCGGCTCGCAGGTCGGCTACCTGCCCTTCGACTACAAGGGCCAGCGCTGGGCCGGCGCGCTGGACTGGAAATGGCAGGCGCTGGCCCCGATCAAGCGCCGCATGTTGCCCGAGCTGGTTCCACCCGGCACGGTGATGGGTCAAATCAGCGCCGCCGCGGCGCAGCAGACCGGCATTCCGGTCGGCTTGCCGTTGCTGGCCGCCGCCGCCGACAAGGCCTGCGAGGTGCTGGGGGCCGGTTGCCTGGACTCGCACATCGGCTGCCTCTCCTATGGCACCACGGCCACCATCAACAGCACCACCCGGCGCTATGTCGAGGTCAGCCCCTTCATTCCACCGTATCCGGCGGCGCTGCCGGGCCACTACAGCACCGAGGTGCAGATTTTCCGTGGCTACTGGATGGTGAACTGGTTCAAGGAAGAGTTCGGTTTGCAAGAGCAACTGCGCGCCGCCGAGCAGGGGGTGGCGGTGGAGACGCTGTTTGAACAACTCGTCGATGCGGTGCCGCCGGGATCGATGGGGCTGCTGCTGCAACCCTACTGGACGCCGGGGCTGCGCCATCCGGGGCCGGAAGCCCGTGGTGCCATGATCGGTTTTAGCGACGTGCACAACCGGGCCCATTTTTACCGCGCCATCCTGGAGGGCTTGGCCTATGCCCTGCGCCAAGGCAAGGAGCGCATCGAGCAGCGCAGCGGGGTGCCGATCACGGCCTTGCGCGTCTCGGGCGGCGGCTCGCAAAGCGATGCCGCCATGCAACTGACGGCCGATGTGTTTGGGCTCGAGACCGCGCGCCCCCATGTGTACGAGACCTCGGGCCTGGGGGCGGCGATCGACGCCGCGGTGGGCTTGGGGCTGCACCCCAATTTCCCGTCAGCGATTGCCAGCATGACGCGCATCGGCCGAACTTTCGAGCCCAACGCCAACAACCGGCAGATCTACGACGAGCTGTATGCCCGTGTGTACTGCCAGATGTACGAGCGCTTGTTGCCGCTGTACCGCGAGATTCAGGACATCACCACGCAGGTGGCGCAGGCTGGCGCCAAGGCGCAGCAAGGCCGCTCAGGCAGGCAATAGCAGCCGTGGAAGCGCCCGCTGCGGGCCTACCACAGGCGCCACCACGGGGCGCGTTCGGCCGCCGCGCCTTGGCCCAAGAAGGCGCTTTGCGGGAAGTTGAGCACCAGCACGCGGCGCGCATCGGCGGCCAGATCGGTCATGCCCAGCGCCTGGTAGGAGCGGTATTTGAGGTAGAGCGCTTCTTCGGCGGCCGGCACGCCTTGGAAGTCGGTCAGCGCCACCTGGGCGCGGTTGATGGCGGCCACGTAGGCGCCACGGCTAAAGTAGTAGCGCGCCACGTTGACTTCGGACTGCGCCAGCGAATTCACGATGTGCGCCAGACGCAGCCGCGCGTCGGGGGCGTAGCGCGATTCGGGGAAGCGATCGACCAATTCACGAAAGGCCTCGAAGGATTGACGGGCCGCCCGCTGGTCGCGCTCGGACAGATCGACATTGGCCAAGAAGCCCAAAAAGCCGAGGTTGTCTTGGAAGTTGACCAAGCCCTTGAGGTAGAGCGCGTAGTCGAGCGCCGGGCTGGCCGGGTGCAGGCGCATGAACCGGTCCAGCGTGGCGATGGCCTGCGCCTGTTCACCGGCGCGGTAGTGAGCGAAGGCTTTTTCGAGCTGCGCTTGCTGCGCCAGCAAGGTGCCGGCGGCGCGGCCCTCGAGGCGCTCGAACAGCGTGATGGCGCGCTCGAAGTTGCCCCGCTCGCGCTCGGCCACGGCCTCGGCGTGCAGGCGGTTGGGGCTCCAGTCGGCGGTGGGATCGGCGGTTGGGCCGCTGGCGCAGGCGCTCAGCAGCACGACCGCAACGGCCAGCGCCGCAAAGGAACGGCCTGCACGGGCTCGCGCCGGGGCGAGAGCGGATAATCGGCTCAGAAACATCGTGTGCATACCTTCGCGTAGCAGGACCAAAGATTGACGAAACCCATTATATCGACGCCGCCCCATCTGCTGGCTGGCGCAGCCCTCGACCCGGCCGGGTTGTCAAGCCAGCGCGAGCCCGTAGGGGCGCCGCCAGCGCCAACCGAAGAGGAGGCCGACGACGCCCCGGATGCGCTTGAATGCCGCCAGTGGGAGGCGGAAATCGGCGAGCACGGCCAGCGCATCGACCGGGTGCTGGCGGCGCGGCTGCCAGCGCTTTCACGGGCGTGGCTGCAAAACCTGATCGGGCAGGGGGCCTTGCGGCTCAATGCCAGCGTGTGCCAGAAACCGGCCCACAAGCTGCGTGTGGGCGACCGCATCGAGATCGAGCTGCGCCCCACCGCCCAAGCCAGCGCCTTTGTGCCCGAGCCCATGGCGCTGCAACCGCTGTACGAAGACGCGCACCTGCTGGTGCTCGACAAGCCGGTGGGTTTGGTGGTGCATCCGGCGGCTGGGCATTGGGGCGGCACCTTGCTCAATGGCTTGCTGGCCCACCACGCGGGGGCGACGATGTTGCCGCGCGCGGGCATCGTGCACCGGCTCGACAAAGACACCAGTGGCCTGATGGTGGTGGCCAAAACGCAGGCCTGCTTTGATGCCTTGGTGCGCCAGATCGCCCTGCGTCAGGTGCATCGGGTCTATCTGGCGCTGGTGCATGGCGCGTGGCGGCATGGGCCCGAGCACGCGATCGAGCAGCCGATCGGGCGCGATCCGCGCCAGCGCCTGCGCATGGCCGTCCTTGGCCCCGAGCACTCGGGCGCCAAGCCGGCCTTGACGCATGTGCGGCCGCTGGCCGTGGGCAGCCAAAGCAGCTTGCTGGGCTGCAAGCTGCACACCGGCCGCACGCACCAGATTCGGGTGCACCTGGCTTGGTCGGGGCACGCGCTGGTGGCCGATCCGCTCTATGGCGGCCCGCCCGCGCTGGGTTTGCAGCGGCAAGCCTTGCACGCGCACCAGTTGGCCTTGCGCCACCCCCACAGCGGGCAGTGGATGCACTGGCACTGCCCGGCCCCGCCCGACCTGATGCAGGCCCTGGAAGCGGCGGGGCTGCACTACAATCCAAAGCCATTGTGGGCACTCGACACCGAGCCGGTTGCCACCGACGACGATTGATCGGCAAGCCATGGCCATGAACCCTGTCGCGCTGCCCCTGCTCCTAGAAGCCGTGCTGCTGTGTGCCCCCGAGCCGGTCTCGCTGCAGCAGCTCGGCGCCGTGTTCGAGGGCGAGGTGGCACCTGCGGCGCTGGAGGCGGCCTTGCACGGCTTGCAGCAAAGCTGGTCCGAGCGCGGGCTGGAATTGGTCCAAGTGGGGCCGGGTTGGTGTTTTCGCAGCCGCGCGGAGGTGCGGCCTTACCTCGAGCGCCTGCACCCCGAAAAGCCGCCCAAATACAGCCGCGCCGTGCTCGAGACCTTGGCCATCGTGGCCTATCGACAGCCCGTCACGCGCGGCGAAATGGAAGATTTGCGCGGTGTCAGCATCCACAGTGGGATTTTGAAACAACTCGAAGCGCGCGGCTGGATTGAGGTGGTGGGGCAGCGCCAAACGCCCGGCCGGCCCGCCTTGTACGCCACCACGCCCCAGTTTTTGCGCGACCTTGCCCTGCCGTCCTTGGCCGAACTGCCCTTGGTGCCCGCCGCCGCTGAGCCGATGCGTGGGTCGAAAGAAACGCCGGCGCCCAGGTTGCCGGGTTTTGCCCCGCCACCCGGCCGCCCTGCCGCCCAGCCCACGCCACCCCTTTAATGCCGCCATCCGAATGAGCCCTCCAGTGAACCGCAAAACCCCTTCCATCCGCCCCGCCGAAGCAGCTTCCGAAGCGGCCACCGCACCCATTCCTGCGCCAGACGCCGTTGCGGTGGGCTTCGAGGCTGTGGTCTCGGGCGCCTTCGATGCCGATTTGCAGGTGCCACCCGCACCCGACGAGCCCGCGCAGCCCTCCAAGCGGGTGCTGGAGCCCGAGGCCGAAGCGCCCAAGCTGCACAAGGTGTTGGCGCAGGCCGGGCTGGGCTCTAGGCTGGAGATGGAGCGCCTGATCGCCCAAGGCCAGATCACGGTCAACGGCGAGCCGGCCCACGTGGGGCAACGCATCCAGCAAGGCGACGCCATCCGCATCGATGGCCGCCCGATCAAGCTGCGCATCGCGCCGCTGCCGCCGCGCGTGCTGGCCTATCACAAGCCGGCCGGTGAGGTGGTGACGCACGACGACCCGCAAAACCGCCCCACCGTGTTTCGCCGCCTGCCGCGCCTGTACAGCGGCAAGTGGCAGTCGGTTGGGCGGCTCGACATCAACACCGAGGGGCTGCTGCTGTTGACCAATTCGGGCGAGCTGGCGCATTTGCTGATGCACCCCAGCTTTGGCCTGCAACGCGAATACGCGGTGCGCGTGCTGGGTGCCTTGAGCCTGGAGGAAAAGCAAAAGCTGCTCGATGGGGTGCAGCTCGAAGACGGTCCGGCGCAGTTTCAAACGCTCGAAGAGGGTGGTGGTGAAGGGGCCAACTGCTGGTACCGGGTGACGATCGCCGAAGGCCGCAACCGCGAGGTGCGGCGCATGTTCGAGTCGCTCGGGCACGCGGTGAGCCGCCTGATCCGCATCCGCTATGGGGCCGTGGCGCTTCCGCGCGGCTTGCGCCGGGGGGTGTGGATGGAGCTCGACGCGCGCGACGTGGCGCGCCTGACCGAGGCCACGGGCATGGACCGCACGCTGGAATCGCGCGCGCGCCAGTTCCAGCCCCCGGCGCCGCCCAAGCGCCAGCCTTCAAGGGGCCGCAGCCAGGGGCCGCGCCCGAGCGCGCCCAAACTGGTCGATGGCGCGCCCATGCCGCGCAACACCGGCCGCATCAGCGCCCGCGCGCCCAGCCCAGGGCCCAAACGCGGCGCCGCGCGCGGCCCCAAACCCGGTGCTCCGCGCTAAGAGCGGGTTAGAATCACGGGCTTAATCCAACTCACCCCACACGACTCCTTTCAGGATACCCCTCATGGCCATTGAGCGCACCCTCTCCATCATCAAGCCCGACGCCGTCGCCAAAAACGTGATCGGCCAGATCACCAGCCGCTTCGAAGCCGCTGGCCTCAAGGTCGTCGCCGCCAAACTGGTGCAGCTCTCGCGCGCCGAGGCCGAGCAGTTCTACGGTGTGCACCGCGCCCGCCCCTTCTTCAAAGACTTGGTGGACTTCATGCTCTCGGGCCCGGTCATGATCCAGGTGCTCGAGGGCGAAGACGCCATCGCCAAGAACCGCGACCTGATGGGCGCCACCGACCCGAAGAAGGCCGCGCCGGGCACCATCCGCGCCGACTTCGCCGACAGCATCGACGCCAACGCCGTGCACGGCTCCGACGCCCCCGAAACCGCCGCCGCCGAAGTGGCTTTCTTCTTCGCCGGCCTCAACGTCTACTCCCGCTGACCATGCAATGACGGCCAATTTGCTCGGTTTCGACCTCGACGGGTTGGCCGCCTTTTGCGAGCGGCTGGGGGAAAAGCGCTTTCGCGCAGTGCAGCTGCTGCGCTGGATGCACCAGCACGGCGAATCCCGCTTTGACCAGATGAGCGACTTGGCGCGCAGCCTGCGCGAGAAGCTGCCCGGCCTGTGCGAAGTGCGCGCGCTGCCGGTGCTGGCGCAGCAGGAGTCGGCCGACGGCACCATCAAGTGGCTGTTCGATGTCGGCGACGGCAACGCGGTCGAGACCGTTTTCATCCCCGAAGAAGGGCGTGGCACGCTGTGCATCTCCTCGCAAGCCGGTTGTGCCGTGGGCTGCCGCTTTTGCAGCACCGGCGCTCAAGGTTTTAGCCGCAACCTGAGCACGGCCGAAATCGTGGCCCAGCTCTGGTTTGCCGAACATTTTCTGCGCCGCCACCTAGGCCACCAAGAGCGGGGCTTGAGCGAGCGCGTGATCAGCAACGTGGTGCTCATGGGCATGGGCGAACCGCTGCAAAACTACGCCGCGCTGCTGCCGGCGCTGCGCCTGATGCTCGACGACCACGGCTACGGCCTGTCGCGCCGGCGCGTCACGGTCTCGACCTCGGGCGTGGTGCCGATGATCGAGCGCCTAGCCGCCGACTGCCCGGTGGCGCTGGCGGTGTCGCTGCACGCGCCCACCGACGCGCTGCGCGACGAGCTGGTGCCGCTGAACCGCAAATACCCGATCGCCGAGCTGCTCGACGCCTGCCTGGCCTACCTGCCCCGGGCCCCGCGCGACTTCATCACCTTCGAATACTGCATGCTCGACGGCGTCAACGACCAAGACCTGCACGCCGAGCAACTGATCGCGCTGCTGCAAGGGCACCGTGGCCAAGGTGTTCCGTGCAAGGTGAACCTGATACCCTTCAACCCCTTTCCCGCCTCCGGCCTGCGCTGCTCCAGCCGGGCCCGGGTGCTATCCTTTGCGCAGCGGCTCAATGCCGCCGGCCTCGTCACCACGGTGCGCAAGACGCGCGGCGACGACATCGACGCCGCCTGCGGCCAACTGGCCGGCGAGGTGCTGGACCGCACCGGGGTGTCTGAGCGCCGCGAGCAGCAAGCGGCGCTGGCCAACCCACAGCCCGTGATTTGGCGCAAGCCACCCGAGAAGGTGTCATGAATAGTCGAATCATTGCGCTGTGGCGCACCAGTCTGGTGCTGGGTTTGTGCCTGGGGTTGTGGGCCTGTGCCGCCGCACCGGGTGGCGCGGCCAGCGAACAACCGCTGATGGCGGGCATCACCGAACCCACGGATGCGCAGCGCCGGGCCCAGATCCGGCTCGAACTGGCGGCGGCTTTTCTGGAAAACAACCAACCTGCCGTGGCGCTGGAGGAGATCAACCGCGCCGTGCAGGCCGACCCGAACCTGGCGGCGGCGCACAACCTGCGCGGGCTGGTGCTGATGCAGCTCAACGAGTTTGCGCTGGCCGAGCAGAGTTTGCAGCAGGCCTTGCGGCTGGCGCCGCGCGACGGCGACAGTTGGCACAACCTCGGTTGGCTGCAATGCCAGCAGGGGCGCTTTGGGGAGGCGATGCAGTCTTTCGCACGCGCCTTGCAAGCCCCGAACTACCCGGCGCTGCCGCGCTCTTGGATGGCCCAAGGCATCTGCCAGGCGCGCGCTGGCCAAAGCGCCGAAGCGGTGCAAAGCCTGGCCCGCTCTTTCGAGCTCGATCCTGGCAATCCCATCACGCTCTACAACCTGGCCCTGCTGCTGCACCAGCGCCAGGATAGCGAGCGCGCCCGCTTTTACCTGCGCCGGCTCAACAATTCCGAATTTGCCAACGCCGAGTCGCTCTGGTTGGGCGTGAAAATTGAAAACCGGCTGCAAAACCGCGAGGCAGCGCAGCAACTGGGGCGCCAGCTGCAACGCCGCTTCCCCGACTCGCGCCAAGCCAATGCCTACGAACGAGGGGCTTTCGATGAATGAGCTGCGCCCCGAGCCGCCCGCTGACGCTGCGGGCGGCGCCACCGGTGCCGCTGCTGCGGGGGTTTTGACCTTGCGCCAAGCGCGCGAGCGTGCTGGAGTGCACGCGGCGGCCTTGGCGGCTACGCTCAAAGTGCCGCTGCGTCAGCTCGAAGCGCTGGAGTCTGGGCGCTACGACGAGTTGCCCGACCTGACCTTTGCCCGGACCCTGGCCTTGAGCGTGTGCCGCCAGCTCAAGCTCGATCCGGGTCCGGTGCTGGCCCAAATGCCCACGGCCGGCCAAGTGCGGCTGGGTGCATCCGACACCGCCTTGCACACGCCCATGCCGCAGGAGGGGGTTTCAGTGCTGGCGCGCGCCGTGGCGGTGCCCTTGCAATCGCTATCCAAGCCCTTGGCGGTCGCCGTGCTGCTGCTGGTGGTGGCCTTGGCGCTCTGGTTTTTGCTGCCGCAGCAACCAGCGCCCGCGCCAGTCCCAGAGCCCGCACCGCTGGCAGAACCCGCAGCGCCGCCGCTGACGAGCGGCCCCGATGCGGCTGCGCCCGCTGAAGCGCCTGCTCCCGTTGCAATCCCGCCCGCACCGCCCGCACCGCCCCCCGTCCCCGTCCCCGTCCCCGTCCCTGCTGCCCCCGTCTCCGCCACTCCCGCCACCGCCACCGTCGCCCCGCTGCGCCTCAGCGCGAGCCAAAGCGCCTGGGTGCAAGTCACCGGGGCCTCGGGACGGGTGCTGCTGCAGCGGCATCTGCAAGCGGGCGAAGCGCTGGACTTTGCCGACGACCTGCCGCTGCAAGTGGTGGTCGGCCGCGCCGACGCGGTCCAAGTGGCCGTGCGCGGCCAGGCGCTCGATTTGGCTGCACACAGCCGCAACAACGTGGCCCGCCTGCAAGTGAGGTGAACTGAAATGAATTTGCACGACCATCCGCCGCCCCTGACCGAGATCCCGCGCCGCAAGACGCACCAAGGCATCGTGCGCTGGGGCGCGCACCAGGTGCCGCTCGGTGGCGACGCGCCGGTGCGGGTGCAGTCGATGACCAACACCGACACCGCCGACGCCATCGGCACCGCGATTCAGGTCAAGGAGCTGGCCGAGGCCGGCTCCGAGCTGGTGCGCATCACCGTCAACAACGACGAGGCCGCGCGCGCCGTGCCGCACATCCGCGAGCAGCTCGACCGCATGGGCGTCGTGGTGCCGCTGATCGGCGACTTCCACTACAACGGACACCGCCTGCTGCAAGACCATCCGGCGATGGCACAGGCGCTCTCCAAGTACCGCATCAACCCCGGCAACGTCGGCAAGGGCGACAAAAAAGACAAGCAATTCGCCCAGATGGTCGAGGCCGCGCTGCGCTGGGACAAGCACATCCGCATCGGCGTCAACTGGGGCAGCCTAGACCAAGAACTGCTGGCCAGCCTGATGGACGAAAACGCCCGCCGCACCCAGCCGTGGCAGCCGCGCCAGGTGATGATCGAGGCGCTCATCAGCTCGGCGCTGCAATCGGCGCAGCAGGCCCAGGCCATGGGCATGCAGCCGGGCGACATCGTGCTCTCGTGCAAGGTGAGTGGGGTGCAAGACCTGATCGCGGTCTATCAAGAGCTGCACCGGCGCTGCGACTACCCGCTGCACCTGGGCCTGACCGAAGCCGGCATGGGCGTGCGCGGCACCGTGGCCTCGGCGGCGGCCCTGTCGGTGCTGCTGCAGCAGGGCATAGGCGACACCATCCGCGTCTCGCTCACGCCGCAGCCGGGCGAGTCGCGCACCCAAGAGGTGGTGGTGGCACTCGAAATCGTGCAGGCGCTGGGGCTGCGCAGCTTCGTGCCCAGCGTCACCGCCTGCCCGGGTTGCGGGCGCACCACCAGCACCGTGTTCCTCGATCTGGCGAAACAGATCGACGACTACCTGCGCTCCTCCATGCCGGGCTGGCGCGAGCGCTACCCCGGGGTGGAAAACCTCAAGGTGGCGGTGATGGGTTGCATCGTCAACGGCCCGGGCGAGAGCAAACACGCCGACATCGGCATCAGCCTGCCGGGCACCGGCGAGGCCCCGGCGGCGCCGGTGTTCATCGACGGCGAAAAGCGCCTGACCCTGCGCGGCGAGCAGATTGCGGCCGAGTTTCAGCAGATCGTGCAAAACTACATCGAACAGCGCTTTGGCGCGCGGCCCTGAGCGGCGCGTGCGGCAGCGGTTTTATTCCTCATTTCCAAATCATGGCTGAACCCTTGCGTGCCGTCAAAGGCATGAACGATATTTTTGCGCCCGCTTCCGGCCACTGGGAGTGGCTGGAGGCCAAGGTGCGCGAGCTGATGGCGCGCTACGCCTACCGCAACGTGCGCACCCCGATCGTCGAGCCGACGGCGCTGTTCGTGCGCGGCTTGGGCGAAGTGACCGACATCGTCGAAAAAGAGATGTACTCCTTCGAGGACCGGCTCAACGGCGAGCAGCTCACGCTGCGCCCCGAGGCCACGGCTGGCGTGGTGCGCGCGGTGCAAGAGCACAACCAGCTCTACGACGGCCCCAAGCGCCTGTACTACCTCGGGCCGATGTTTAGACACGAGCGCCCGCAGCGCGGCCGCTACCGCCAGTTTCACCAGGTGGGGGCGGAGGCGCTGGGTTTTGCCGGCCCCGATGTGGATGCCGAACTCATCGCCTTGGCCGCCGATTTGTGGGCCGAGCTGGGCCTGAGCGGCATCACGCTCGAACTCAACAGCCTGGGCCAGCCCAATGAGCGGCTGGCGCACCGCCAGGCGCTGATCGCCTACCTGGAGCAGCACCTCGATCGGCTCGACGAGGACGCGCGCCGGCGCCTCTACAGCAACCCGCTGCGCGTGCTCGACACCAAAAACCCCGACCTGCAGGCGCTGGTGGAAGCGGCGCCGAAGCTGATCGACTACCTCGGGGCGGCTTCGCTGGCGCATTTCGAGGCCTTGCGCGCCTTGCTCGATGCGCAAGGCATCACCTACCGCCTCAATCCGCGCCTGGTGCGCGGGCTGGACTACTACAACCTGAGCGTGTTCGAGTTCGTCACCGACACCCTCGGGGCGCAGGGCACGGTCTGCGCCGGCGGGCGCTACGACGGCCTGCTGGAGCAGATCGGCGGCAAGGCGGCCCCGGCGGTGGGTTGGGCGCTGGGCATGGAGCGCATCCTGGAGCTGCTTAAAGTGCAAGGCAAGCTGCCGCCGCTGCCGGTGCCCGACTGCTACGCCGTGGTGCCGCAGCCCGAGGCCATGGCGCAGGTGCTGGCGCTGCTGCGCCCCTTGCGCGCCGCCGGGCTGGCGGTGCAGATGCACGGCGCTGGCCCAGAGGGCTTGAGCAGCATGAAGGCGCAGTTCAAAAAGGCCGACGCCAGCGGCGCGCGCTACGCGCTGGTGTTTGGCGCCGCCGAACTCGCTGCCGGGCAGGTGGCGGTCAAGCCGCTGCGCGCCGACGCCACGGGCTCGATACAAGAGCAGACCCTGCTGCCGCTGGCCGAAGTGGGGCAGTGGGCGGCGCGCTTGCGCGCTTAGCGCCGCCGCGGCGGGCAGCCCAACGGGGTCTGCTTGGCGCGCTGTTCGGCCAGCCCGGCGGGCCAGCGCCTACAATCGGCGCACGACAGGGCCCGAACCGGCCCAGACCCGCCACACCCACCTGTGGCCCCGACATTTTTGCTCGCGCAATTTTTGCAAGCTCATCCCCATGGCCAAAACTTTCGATCCGCACGAAGAAGAACAACTCGACCAGCTCAAGCGTTTCTGGGGCCGCTTTGGCAGCCTCATCACTTGGGTGCTGGTGGCCGTGCTGGCCGCTTTCGCGGCTTGGAACGGCTGGAACTACTGGCAGCGCCAGCAGGCTGTCGAAGCCGCCGTGCTCTATCAGGCCTTGGACGAAGCCGCCGCCGCCAACGACGCCGAACGCGTGCGCCAGGTCTGGGCCGACATCCAGCAACAGGTGCCGCGCACCGCGCAGGCGCAGCAGGCCGGTCTGCTGGCGGCGCGTGCGCTGCTACAGCTCGAGGCGCCCGACGACGCGCGCCAGGCGCTGCATTTCGTGCGCGACAACGCCGCCGACCCCGGGGTGGTGGCGGCCGCGCGGCTGCGTCTGGCGGCCCTCGAGCTTCAAGCGGGCCAACACGAGGCCGCGCTGCAGGCTTTGGGCGCCGACATGCCGCCCGAGTTTGCCGCCCTGGTGGCCGACCGGCGTGGCGACGTGCTGCTGGCCCAAGGCCAGACCGACGCCGCTCGCCTAGCCTATTTGCAGGCTTGGACGGCCATGGACGATGCGCTCGACTACCGGCGCGTGATCGAAGCCAAGCTCAATGCCTTGGGGGTCGACCCCAATGCCCCAGCCACCCCGGCCAACGAGGCAGCCCCAGCCACCCCGGCTGCTCCCCAGTGACGGAGACTTTGCAGTGAACCCAGCCCCCCACCTCTCGCCGCGCTTGGTGCGCAACGCCATCGGCCGCTCCGTGGCAGCAGTCTCCCTTGCCGCCGCCTTGGCGCTCACGCTGGCGGCCTGCTCCTCGGCGCCAGAGCGCCCGCAGCCGACGCCGCTGGCCCCGCTGGTGGCGCTGCAACCGGCCACCCAGGTTTGGAGCACCGCCATCGGCGCCGTCGATCCGCTGCTCACCCCGGCCATCCATGGTCAGACGCTGTTGCTGGCCAACGCCGCCGGCGCCGTGCTGGCGCTCGATGGTGGCAACGGCCAGGTGCGCTGGCGCGTCGAGCTGGCGCAGCCACTCTCGGCCGCCGTGGGCTTCGATGGCCAGACGGCGGCGGTGGTGACGCAAGAAAACGAGTTGTTGGTGCTCAACAGCACCGGGGTGCAGTGGCGCGCACGCCTGCCGGCCCGTGTCCTCACGGCGCCGCTGGTGGCCGGGCAGCGCGTGTTCGTGCTCGCCAACGACCGCAGCGTACACGCCTTCGACGCCCGCAACGGCGCCCCGCTGTGGCAGCAGCGCGGCCGCGCCGCCGAGGCGCTGGTGCTGCAACAAAGCGGTGTCCTGCTGGCGGTGGGCGACACCTTGGTGGCGGGTTTGGGCGGGCGCATGCTGGGCTTTGATCCGCTCAACGGCCGCATCCGCTGGGACGCGGCCATCGCCACCCCGCGCGGCGTGAATGAAATCGAGCGCCTGGTCGATCTGGTCGGGCGCACGGGTCGGGTGGGCGATCGGCTCTGCGTGCGCGCCTTCCAAGCGGCCGTGGGTTGCGTCGATGCCGCCACCGGCCGCCTGCTCTGGACCCAGCCCGCCGACGGCGCCGTGGGCCTGAGCGCCGACGCCGAGCGCGTCTATGGGGTGGAGCGCAACGGCCGCGTGCTGGCTTGGCGGCAAGATACGGGCGCCCGCGCCTGGAGCAGCGACGCCTTTTTGCACCGCGGCCTGACCGCGCCGCTGGCGGCTGGCCGCTCGATCGCCATTGGCGACGCGCAGGGCTTCGTGCACCTGCTGTCGCGCGACGACGGCAGCGCCGTCAACCGCCTCAGCACCGACGGTTCGGCCATCGTCGCTGGCCCGCTGCTGCTGGGCAACACCTTGGTGGCGGTGACGCGCAACGGCGGCGTCTACGCTTGGCGGCCCCAATGAAGCCGGTGCTGGCGCTGGTCGGGCGACCCAACGTAGGCAAGTCGACGCTCTACAACCGCCTGACCAAAACGCGCGACGCCATCGTTGCCGACCTGCCCGGCCTGACACGCGACCGCCACTACGGCAGCGCGCGGCTGGGCAAGCGCGAGTTCATCGTCATCGACACCGGTGGCTTCGAGCCCCGGGCCGAGGCCGGCATCTACCGCGAAATGGCCAAGCAAACCCGCCAGGCCGTGGCCGAGGCCGATGTGGTGCTGTTCGTGCTCGACGCCCGCTCGGGCTTGAGCGCGCAAGACCACGACATCGCCAACTATCTGCGCAAGCTCGGCAAACCCTGTTTGTTGGTGGCCAACAAGGCCGAAGGGATGCTGGGAACAGCGCAGTGGAGCGAGTTCTATGAGCTCGGGCTGGGCGAGGTGCTGCCGGTTTCGGCGGCGCACGGGCAGGGCGTGCGCGAAATGCTGGAAGCGGCGCTGGACCGCTTGCCGCTGACCGAGGCCGCCGTTGCGGTGCCCGCTGAGGCCGATGAAGGGGTAATTCGGCTGGCCGTGGCCGGGCGCCCCAATGTGGGCAAATCGACCCTCATCAACACCTGGCTGGGCGAGGAGCGGCTGGTGGCCTTTGACCAGCCCGGCACCACACGCGATGCGATTTCCGTGCCCTTCGAGCGCAATGGGCAGAAGTTCGAGCTCATCGACACCGCCGGGCTGCGCCGCAAGGGCCGGGTGTTCGAGGCGGTGGAGAAGTTTTCGGTGGTCAAGACGCTGCAGGCCATCGAGAGCGCGCACGTGGTGCTGCTGCTGCTCGACGCCAGCCAAGGCGTGACCGATCAAGACGCGCACATCGCCGGTTTCGCGCTCGAGCACGGGCGCGCGGTGGTGGTGGCCCTCAACAAATGGGACGCCATCGACAGCTACCAGCGCGAGCAACTGCAGCGCTCGATCGAGAGCCGCTTGGCGTTTCTCAAGTTTGCCTCCATGCACACCATTTCGGCGCTCAAGCGCCAGGGACTGGCGCCGCTGTGGCCGGCGATCGCCCAGGCCCACGCCTCGGCCTTCAAAAAAATGCCGACGCCGCTGCTGACCCGCATCCTGCAGGAATCGGTGGCCCTGCAAGCGCCCAAGCGCAGCGGCATGTACCGCCCCAAAATGCGCTACGCCCACCAAGGCGGCATGAACCCGCCGGTGGTGGTGATCCACGGCAACTCGCTCGAAGGCGTGCCCGACAGCTACCGGCGCTTTCTGGAGGGGCGCTTTCGCAAGGCCTTCGATCTGGTGGGCACGCCGCTGCGCATCGAGTTCAAAATCGCCGACAATCCCTACGCCAAGCAATAAAACCCAAGTGCGCGCACAAAAGCGGCCGCGCTGTGGTATCTTCATTTTCTCGAAACTTCTTCGAACACGGAACATATCGTGAGCAACAACAAAGGCCAACTCTTGCAGGACCCATTCTTGAACCAGCTCCGCCGCGAGCACGTGCCGGTGTCCATCTACCTCGTCAACGGGATCAAGCTGCAGGGGCAGATCGAATCGTTCGACCAGTACGTGGTGCTGCTGCGCAACACCGTCACCCAGATGGTCTACAAGCACGCCATTTCCACCATCGTGCCTGGGCGGCCGGTGCAGTTTTCGGCCACTGCGCCGACCGCCGAGGCCTGAGCCCCTGAATCCCGATCCGATGTTGCCCGGCCCGGGCGTCTCCCAAATGGGAGACAGCCTTGGGTACCCACCCGCCAAAATCCGCCCTGCCAGCGCCCTGCCCGGGGTGATTCTGGTGGGTGTGGACATGGGCTTGCCGCATTTCGACGCCGAACTGAGCGAGCTTGCCGAGCTCGCTCGCACGGCCGGCTACGAGGTGCTCGATCGGGTGGTGTGCAAACGCCGCGCCCCCGATCCGGCGCTCTACCTCGGCTCTGGCAAGGCCGACGAGATCAAGGCGCTGGCACTGGCGCACGGGGCGCAGGAAATCTTGTTCGATCAAGCCCTGAGCCCGGCGCAGCAGCGCAACCTCGAGCGCCACATGGAGCGGCCGGTCAACGACCGCGTGCTGCTGATCCTCGAGATTTTTTCCCAGCGCGCGCGCAGCCACGAAGGCAAGTTGCAGGTCGAACTGGCGCGGCTGCAATACCTCAGCACCCGGCTGGTGCGGCGCTGGTCGCACTTGGAGCGCCAGAGCGGCGGCATCGGCCTGCGCGGCGGCCCGGGCGAGACCCAAATCGAGCTGGATCGGCGCATGATCGGCGACTCCATCAAGCGCACCCGCGAGCGCTTGGAACGCGTCCAGCGCCAGCGCAACACCCAGCGGCGCCGGCGCGAACGCAGCGGCACCTTCAAGGTCTCGCTGGTGGGCTACACCAACGCCGGCAAATCCTCATTGTTCAACGCCTTGGTGAAGGCGCGCGCCTACGCCGCCGACCAGCTTTTTGCCACGCTCGACACCACCACGCGCCAGCTCTACCTGAGCGAGGCCGGGCGCAGCCTGTCGCTGTCCGACACCGTGGGCTTTATCCGCGACCTGCCGCACGCGCTGGTGAGCGCCTTTGCCGCCACCTTGCAGGAAGCCTGCGAGGCCGATTTGCTGCTGCATGTGGTGGATTGCGCCAACCCGGCCCACCTCGAGCAGATCGCCAATGTGCAGCTGGTGTTGCGCGAGATTGGTGCCGAGGGCATCGAACAGGTGCTGGTCTTCAACAAGATCGATGCCTTGGCGCCCGAGCGTTGGCCTTTGCAAAGCGTCGATTCCATGGAACTCGACGGCCAGTCCGTGGCTCGAATCTTTTTGAGTGCGCAGACCGGTCAGGGACTGGATGCCTTGCGCGGCTTGTTGGCACAACGTCTGCAGGCAGCCACACAAGAAATGGTTTAATTCGGTGCGCGCACTTCGGCGCCGCGCCTTGATTGGGCACAATAGTGTTTTGTTCGATTTTTGAATGTCACCACCCATGCACATGACTTCATCACCTTTGCGTTTTCCATGGTGGAGCCGCGTCAGGGGCATGTTCAACCTCAACGACCCGCGTTGGGGACGCGACGACGACGCCAAGCCTGGCTCGTCCGACGGCTCGCGCGAGTCCGGCCATCGGCCCGACCCCAGCCACGACGACCGCCGCGGCGACGAGCAGCAGCCCGATCCGCGCCCGTGGCAGGGCCGCCCCCAAGGTTCCGGACGTGGCCCCAAGCAAGGTCCGCCCGATCTGGACGAAATCTGGCGCGACTTCAACCGCAAGCTCAACGGTCTCTTTGGCGGCGCTCGTGGAGGCGGCGGCATGGGCTCGGGTGGCTCCGGTGGCTCGGGCGGCGGCATGCCAGGTTTCAAGGCGCCCACCCCCAAAGGTGCAGGCGTGGTGGCGGGCATGGTGGGCGGTGTCCTGCTGGTGCTTTGGCTGGGTTCCGGATTTTTCATCGTCCAAGAGGGCCAGCAGGCGGTGGTGACCCAGTTCGGGCGCTACCACAGCACCGTTGGAGCCGGTTTCAACTGGCGCCTGCCGGCACCCATCCAACGCCACGAAACCGTGTTCGTGACCACCATCCGCTCGGTCGACGTGGGACGCGAGGACATTGTGGCGGCCACCGGGCTGCGCGATGCAGGCATGCTCACGCTGGACGAAAACATCGTCGAAATCCGCTTTGCGGTGCAGTACCGACTCAATGACGCACGCGCCTTCCTGTTCAACAGCCGCGACCCAGACAACGCTGTGCTGCGTGCTGCCGAGACCTCGGTGCGCGAGGTGGTGGGCAACATGACCATGGACCAGGCTTTGGTGGATGAACGCGACCAGATTGCACCGCGTGTGCGCGCCCTGATGCAGAGTTTGCTCGACCGGGCCCAGGTCGGGGTCGAGGTGGTGGCGGTCAACCTGCAACAAGGCGGGGTGCGCCCGCCCGAGCAGGTGCAGGCCGCATTCGATGACGTGCTGGTGGCCGGCCAAGAGCGCGAACGCGCCCGCAACGAGGCCGAGGCCTACGCCAACGACGTGATACCACGTGCCCGCGGCGCCGCTGCACGCTTGATGGAAGAAGCCCAAGGCCACAAGGTGCGCGTGGTGGCACGCGCCGAGGGTGACGCCGAGCGCTTCCGTTTGGTGCAAGCCGAGCACGCCCGCGCGCCCCAGGTCACGCGCGACCGGCTCTACTTGGAGACGATGCAGGAGGTGTTCAGCAACGTCACCAAGGTGCTGATCGACTCGCGCAACAACAACAACCTGCTGCACCTGCCGCTGGATCGCCTGATTCAGCAAGCCGCAGCGGCTAGCCCCCTGCCCACTGCGCCAGCTGCTGCCGCGCCGGCTGCGCCCGTCGCCCCGGTACCGGCCCTGGACCCCCGCGCCCGTGAAGCGCAGCGCGCCCGCTGAACGGAGCTGATGCAATGATGAACAAAATTGGTATTGTCGTGGTCTCCTTCCTCATCCTGCTTGGGCTGGGGAGTTCAATGGTGTTCGTGGTCGATCAGCGCCAGTTCGGCGTGGTCTATCAACTCGGGCAGATTCAGCGTGTGGTGGTCGAGCCGGGGCTGAATTTCAAGCTGCCGCCGCCGTTCCAAAACGTGGTCTATATCGACCGACGCCTGCTCACCCTCGAGAGCGCGGACGTGGAGCCCATGCTCACGGCCGAGCGCCAGCGCGTGGTGATCGACTGGTTCGTGCGCTGGCGCATTTCCGACCCGGCGGCCTTCATCCGCAACGTTGGGCTCGATGAGCGCGCCGGGGCCATGCAG
This sequence comes from Serpentinimonas raichei, assembly GCF_000828895.1. Lineage (NCBI taxonomy): Bacteria > Pseudomonadati > Pseudomonadota > Betaproteobacteria > Burkholderiales > Comamonadaceae > Serpentinimonas > Serpentinimonas raichei. Next base: position 672,081 of record NZ_AP014568.1, read on the forward strand.
CTGAATCGGGTGGTGCGCAACGCTTTTCAAGAGCAGGTGAACCGGCGCACCGTGCGCGAGCTGCTCTCGACCCGGCGCGAAGAGGTGATGGCTGACGTCAAGCGCGACGTGTTGGCAGCCGTGCGCGGGGCCGAGCAGCCTTGGGGCATGGATGTGGTCGATGTGCGCATCACGCGGGTGGATTACGCCGAGACCATCACGCGCTCGGTGTTTGAGCGCATGATTGCCGAGCGGCGCCGGGTGGCCAGCGAGCTGCGCGCCACCGGCTTTGCCGAAGGCGAGCAGATCCGCGCCGACGCCGACCGCCAGCGCGAGGAGCTGCTGGCCGAGGCCTTCCGCGACGCACAAAAGCTCAAAGGCCAAGGCGATGCGCAAGCCTCGCGCCTTTATGCCGACGCCTTCGGCCGTGACCCGGCATTTGCCCACTTCTACCGCAGCCTAGAAGCCTACCGGGCCAGCTTTAGAAGCCGAACCGACCTGATGGTGGTTGACCCAAGCTCCGAGTTCTTCCGTGCCATGCGCGGCAACGTGCCGGCTGCCGGGCGTTAAAGCCCGGTCACGGCCTGCTGCTACAATCTGGCCATGCGTCGCAAACTGGTGCTTATCGTGGCTGTGTGGGCCTTGCTCTGGCAAGGCGTGGCCGGCGCTGGCTTGCCTTCGCTGGCCAAGGTGGCTGCAGACGCGGCCCACGCTGCGCTGCACTGGAAAGACGTGGGCCACCACCATCACCACGACGGCAGCATCCATGCCGACACCAGCCAAGCCTCCTTTGAGCATGTGGCATTAGACGGTTCGCACTTGGCGGCCACCTATCTGGCCGCTTCCCACCTCACTTTCCCCTTGCCCCTCACAGGGCTGCCGCGCTACTGGGCCGAGCAACTGCCCAGCCCCTTCCCCGACCCCCTGCACCGACCTCCGCGCACCCTGAGCTGAGCCACGCCCGCGCTTTTTGTTGCGCGGGCTAAATTGCTTGCTCTGGCGCTGGCCTGCACCCGATTCTTGGCTCTGGCCTAGGGCGCGGTGTGGCCGAACCCAGTCCGTCTCAGGCTGCTGTTTGCAGGGGTTTTCATGTTTTTTCCTTCCCGTTTGCGGGCGATCGGTGCTGCCGTCGCCCTGTGTGTGGGTGCGCCGGGGCTTTGGGCCCAGACTGCGGCTGCTCCCGTTCTTGCTCAAAATCCCTTAATTGCGTCCGTCGTTGCACCGGCTGCCGCGCCCAACCCGGCTGCGCCCAGTGCGGCGCAGCCGCCAAGCTGGGCCCAAGCGCTCGACGCCGCTTGGGCGCGCAGCGCCGAGTCCGCGGCCGCGGTGGCGGCGGCACAGTCTGCCGGTGCCGAGCAAGCCGCCGCGCGCGCCTGGTTGCCGGGTGCGCCGGTGCTCGAAGTGGGCTGGCGCACCGACCAGTTCAACCGCAACGCCGGTGCCCGCGAAAGCGAGCTTGGCGTGGCGCTGCCGTTGTGGTTGCCAGGCCAGCGCCTAGCCAGTGCGCAACAGGCCGAGGCTGCCGCCGCCGTCGCGCAAGCTGGTGCCAGCGCCCAGCGCCTGCAGTTGGCGCACGCCTTGCTCGAAGCAGCCGCCGCCGTGCAGCAGCAGCAGCTGGCGCTGGCGCTGCGCACCGCAGAAGTGGAGGCGATGCGCCAGTTGGCCGCCGATATGCAGCGGTTGCTGGCCGCAGGTGAACGCGCCCGCACCGACAGCCTGGCGGCGCAGGCCGAGCTCTTGCAAGCGCAGGCGCTGCTGCAGCAGGAGCGCAGCGAACTGCAAAGCGCCGAGCTGCAGTGGCACAGCCTGACCGGTTTGAGCGCCATCCCGCCCCTAGAAGCGCTGCAGGCGCAGGCGGCATCGGGTGCCGATCCAACCACCACCCTGGCGCAGCACCCGCTGCTGCGCGAAGCGCTTGCGCGCAGCAAGTGGGCGCAACGCCAACTGGCGCTGGTCGAGCGCAGCCGCCGCGCCGCGCCCGAATTGCAGACGCGCTGGGTGCAGCAGGTCGAGGCGCGCGGAGCGGCTGCCACGCAGAGCCTGGGCCTGACGCTGCGCATCCCCTTGCACAGCCCGGCCCAGCACACGCCGCAGTTGTTCGCGGCCCAGGGCGCCTACGCGCAGGCCCAAGCGCGCCAACAGGAGCTGGAGCGGCAACTGCAAGCCCAGTGGGCGCAGCAGCACGCGGCACTGGCGGGTTTGCAGCCGCAGATTGCGCACGCCGCAGAGCGCGCCGGGCAACTGCGCGAGCGCGCCGCCCTGATCGAAAAATCCTTCCGCAGCGGTGAAACCGCGCTGGCCGACTGGCTGCGCACCCGCGCTGCGGCTGCCGAAGCCGAATCCGCCCTGCAAGCGCTGCGTCTGCAGCAGCAGATCGCGCAGGCGCGGCTGCAACTCTCACTTGGAAACCTGCCATGAAAACCCCCATTCGTTCCCATTTGAAACACAGCCTGGTTGCGGCGGCCCTGTGCGCGCTGGCGCTGGGCAGCCACGCCGCCCCCGGGGCCCACGGCCCCGACGGCGAACACCTGGACGCGGTTCCGGGCGCTGCTGCCGCGGGTGCTGCCGCCGTGCCGCGCTTCGAGGCCCAGTCGGAATTGTTTGAGGTCGTCGGCCGCCTGCAAGCCGAGGGCTTGAGCCTGTACCTGAACCAGTTCCAGACCAACGAGCCGGTGCTGCAAGCGCAGTTGCAAATCGAATCCGGGGCGCTGCAAGGCACGGCGGCCTTCCGGCCCGAGCAGGGCGACTACCTGCTGAGCGACGCGGCGCTGCTGCAGGCGCTGCGTCAGCCGGGCCAGCACGCGCTGGTGCTGACGGTGATCGCGGGCCAGCAGTCCGACTTGCTCGAAGGCAGCCTGCAAGTGGCCGCGCCGCTGCAAGGTGGCCACGGCCACGAGCACACCTTGCTGCAAGAGCTGGCACTGCCGCTGACGCTGGTCGGCGGCGGGCTGCTGCTGGTCGGTGGCGGAATTTGGTTTTTGCGCCGCGGCAAGGCCGTGCGCGCCAACAAAGGATTGTGATTATGAAAAAATTTCCGCATGCTTGGATGCACACGGCCGTGTTTGCGGCTGCACTCATGGTCGCGCTGCCACTGGCCTTGCCATCCGCTGGCAGCGCCTGGGCCGCTCCGGGGGCCCACGGCCCCGACGGGGAACACCTCGATGCCCCAGGTGCCGCCGCACGCCCCGACGGCCTGACGCGCCTGCCCGATGGCAGCGTGCAGGTGCCCATGGCCTCGCAACGCCTGATGGGCGTGCGCACCGTGCTGGCCCAGCCGACCCAGGTGCCGCAAACCAGCGAACTGCCGGGCCGGGTGGTGCTGGACCCCAACGCCGGAGCGCGCGTGCAAAGCCCGGTGGCGGGTCAGATCGAAGCCGGGCCGGGCGGTTTTCCGGTGCCTGGGCAGCGCGTGCGCCGGGGCGAGCTGCTGGCCTATGTGCAGCACCTGCCGGACCCGATCGGTGCCGCGAGCCTGCAAGCGCAACTGGCCGAACTGCGCGCGGCGCAAGCCCTGGCTGAGCAGCGCTGGCAGCGCTTGCGCGGCCTGGAAGGCTCGGTGCCACGGCGCGAGATCGAGGCCGCGCAGTCTGAGCTGCAAAGCCTGCAAGCGCGGCAACAGGCGCTGGCCGTCGGGCAGCGCCCGCGCGTGGCGCTGCGGGCCCCGGTCAACGGCGTGATCGCCCGCGCCGAGGCGCTGGCCGGCCAAGTGGTGGAGAGCCGCGACGTGCTGTTCGAGATCGTCGATCCGGCGCGCCTGTGGGTAGAGGCCAGCACGGCCGACGTGGCGCTTGGCCAGCGCGTCGCGGCCGCCACACTGGTCGGCGTGCCCGGCGTGCGGCTCGAACTGCTCGGCACCGGGGCCGCCATGCGCGACGGCCTGCTGCCGCTGCTGTTTCGGGCCCGGCTCATGCCCCCAACCGCAGCCACCAGCCCTGCAAGCCCAGCAACGCCCAACCCGGCCCCCACGCAACTGCCGCTGGCGCTGGGCCAGCCGGTGACGCTGATCGTGCAGCGCACCGACACCCTGCAAGGCTTTGTGCTGCCGGCCGAAGCCATCACGCGCAACCCGGCGAATCAGCCGGTGGTCTGGATCAAGTCGGGCACCGAGCGCTACATCCCGCAGCCGGTGCAGTTCAGCGCGCTCGACGCCGCCACGGTGGTGGTGCACGAGGGGCTGGGGACCGACAACCGGGTGGTGGTGCGTGGCGCGGCGCTGCTGGCGCAAATCCGCTAACGGCCCTTAAAGGACTACCATGTTCAATTGGATCGTTCGCAACAGCCTGAATAACCGGCTGTTCGTGCTGGTTTTTGCAGCCATTCTGATGGTTTATGGGGCCCTCACCGCCTGGCGCACGCCGGTCGATGTGTTCCCGGACCTTAACAAACCGCAGGTCACGGTGCTCACCGAAGCCGGCGGCATGGCCCCCGAGGAGGTGGAGCAACTCATCACCTTCCCAATCGAGACCGCACTCAACGGCATGCCCGGCGTGACGCGGGTGCGCTCGGTCTCGGGCATCGGCCTGTCGATCGTCTATGCCGAGTTCGACTGGGGCACCGACGTGTTTCGCAACCGCCAGCAAGTCGCCGAGCGGCTGGCGCTGGTGCGCGCGCAACTGCCGGATGAAGTCATCCCAAGCATGGGGCCGGTGTCGTCGATCATGGGCGAGGTGATGCTGCTGGCGCTGCCGCTGCTCCCAACTGCCGATGGCACCGTCGCCACCCCGATGGAGGCACGCGAGTACGCCGACTTCGTGCTGCGCCCGCGCCTGCTCTCGATCGCCGGGGTGTCGCAGGTGATTCCGATCGGCGGCGAGGTGCGCCAGTTGCGCGTCGAGCCCGACCCGCAGCGCATGGCGCAGTTCGGCGTCACGCTGACGCAGATCGAGGCCGCGCTGCGCGGCTTTGCCAGCAACGCCGGGGGCGGATTCATCGACCTCAACAGCCGCGAATACCTGATTCGCCACATTGGGCGCACCAGCCGCATCGAAGACTTGCAAGGCATGGCGGTGGCCTGGCGCGAGGGGCGTCCGATCCAGTTGCAGCAGGTGGCGCAGGTGCGCTTTGCCGCCGGGCTCAAACGCGGCGACGCGGGCTTTAACGGCGCACCGGCGGTGGTGCTGAGCATCCAGAAGCAGCCCGGTGCCGACACGCTGCGCCTGACCGAGCAGATCGAGGGCGCCTTGGAGGAGCTCAAGGCCGGTCGCCCTGCCGGGCTGGCCGAGCCGCAGGTGCTGTTCAGGCAGGCCGATTTCATTCAGGCGGCCACGGGCAATGTGGCCGAGGCGCTGCGCGACGGGGCCATCATGGTGGCGATCGTGCTGTTTGCCTTTTTGCTCTCGGCGCGCACCACGCTGATCTCGCTCAGCGCCATCCCGCTCGCGCTGGCCGCCACGGCGCTGGTGTTTCACTGGCTCGGGCAGACCATCAACGTGATGACGCTGGGCGGGATTGCGATCGCCATCGGCGAGCTGGTCGATGACGCGGTGGTGGATGTGGAAAACACCTTGCGCCGCCTCAAGCAAAACCGCTTGCTGGCGCGGCCGCTGCCGGTGATCGAGGTGGTGCGCCAGGCCAGCATCGAGGTGCGCACCGGCATCGTCTATGCCACGCTGATCGTGGTGCTGGTGTTCGTGCCGCTGTTTGTGTTGCCGGGCATCGAAGGGCGGCTGTTTGCGCCGCTGGGGGTGGCGTACATCGTCTCGATCCTGGCTTCGATGGCGGTGGCCATGACCGTCACGCCAGTGCTGTGCTACTACCTGCTGCCGGGCATGAAGCGCCTGGACCACGGCGACAGCCCCTTGGTCAAGCGCCTGAAAGTCTGGGACTCGCTGCTGCTGCACTGGTCGTTCGAGCGCGCGCGGCTGCTGTTTGCGGCGGCCTTGGTGGCGGTGTTGCTGGCGGCGGCGAGCGTGCCATTTTTTCCGCGCGCTTTCCTGCCGGCTTTCAACGAAGGCTCGCTCACGCTGGGCATGCTGATGCAGCCGGGTACCTCGCTGGAGGAGTCGAACCGCATCGGCAGGCTGGCCGAAACGCTGATCATGGAGGTGCCGGAAGTGACGCAGGTGGGGCGCCGAACCGGGCGCGCCGAACTCGACGAGCACGCCGAGGGGGTGCATGCGTCCGAAATCGACGTCGATCTGGCGCCGAGCGAGCGCGACCGCGAGGCCATCATGGCCGACATCCGGGAGCGGCTGGCGGTGCTGCCGGTGCAGGTGGCGGTCGGGCAGCCGATCTCGCACCGGCTGGATCACTTGCTGGCCGGGGTGCGGGCGCAGATTGCGATCAAGGTCTTTGGCGACGACACCGACACCTTGCGCGGGCTGGCGGCGCAACTGCGCCAGGAGCTGGAGGCGGTGCCGGGGCTGGTGGATTTGAGCGTCGAAAAGCAGGTGCTGATCCCGCAGATCACGGTGCGCATCGACCACCAGCGGCTGGCGCAAACCGGCTTGACGCCGGGCGAGGCGGTGCGCGTGCTGCAAGCGCTCACCGACGGCGCGCACGGGGCCGATATCGTCGATGGGCCGCGCCGCTTCGAGCTGGTGCTGCGCCTGCCGGATCAGGCGCGCAGCCCGCAGGACCTGGCCAACACGCTGATCGATACGCCCTCGGGCAGCGTGCCGGTGTCGGCCTTTGCGACGGTGGAAGTGACCGACGGCCCGAACCAGATCGGGCGCGAGAACGGGCGCCGGCGCATCGTGGTCTTTGCCAACACCGACGGCTCCGACATGGGCCGCATCATCGCCGACGTGCGCGGCGTGATCGCGCGCAGCGAGCTGCCGCCCGGGGCCTTCATCACGCTCGAAGGGCAGTTCCAGGCGCAGGAGCAGGCCACGCGGCTGATCGCCGGGCTGTCGCTGGTCTCCTTGCTGCTGATATTCATGGTGCTGTATTCGCGCTACAAATCGGTGCTGCTGAGCGCGATCATCATGGTCAACATCCCGCTGGCGCTGATCGGCTCGGTGGTGGCGATGTGGCTGGCGGGCGTGACGCTGTCGGTGGCCTCGATGGTGGGCTTCATCACGCTGGCCGGCATTGCGACGCGCAACGGCATCCTCAAGATCAGCCACTACATCAACCTGTGCAAGTTCGAGGGCGAACGCTTCGGGCCTGAGATGGTGGTGCGCGGCTCGCTCGAGCGCCTGACGCCGGTGCTGATGACGGCGCTGGTGGCGGCCTTTGCGCTCACGCCCTTGCTGCTGGCGGCCGATGCGCCGGGCAAGGAGATTTTGCACCCAGTGGCGGTGGTGATCTTTGGCGGACTGGTGAGCTCGACCCTGCTCGACACCCTGCTCACGCCGGTGATGTACCTGCGCTACGGGCGCCGGGCAACCGAGCGCCTGGTGAATGAAACCGACACCAGCCGCGCCGATACCGAGGTGCAGGAGTCGTTCTGAATGCTGGCAACCCAGGCCCGGCCGCAGCCTGCGCTGGTTCACAATCCGCTTCGATGCGGCGTTGAATCGGCGCTCAATGCGGCCAGTTCCTCAACTTTTTATGTGCAACGGAGAATGAAATGCAAAAACGGTACTTGATGGCGGCCCTGCTGGGCCTGTCGATGATCGGCTTCAACGCCCACGCCCACGGCGCGCCGAAAGCGCAGCACGGCGGCGTGGTGCAGGTGGCGGCCGACTTGGGTTTTGAGCTGGTGGCGCGCGGCGCGCAGGCGCAGATTTTTGTTGACGACCACGGCAAACCGGCCAACGTGAGCCAGATGACGGGCCAGCTCACCGTGTTGCAAGGGGCCACGCGCACCCAAGGCGCGCTGGCCCCGGCCGGCCCCAACATGCTGCAAGCCAATGTGCAACTGGCCCCAGGCGCGCGCGCCGTGGCGACCATCAACCGGCCCAATCAACCAGCGATCACGGTGCGCTTCGTGGTCAAGTAAGGGCGGCGATTCAGGCCACTTGCTGGCTGTCGCGGCTGATGCCGGCGGTCTGGCTGAAGCCGCAGTCCACGTAGGTGATCTCGGCCGTCACACCAGCGGCCAAGTCGCTGAGCAAGAAGGCGGCCACGTTGCCCACGTCGTCGATGGTCACGTTGCGCCGCAGCGGCGCGGCGTCGGCCACCATGCCCAGCAGCTTGCCAAAGTCTTTGATGCCGCTGGCGGCTAGGGTGCGGATCGGGCCGGCGCTGACGCCGTTGACGCGGATGCTGCGCCCATCGTCGAGCCGCCCCACGGCTTCGGCCAGGTAGCGCACGCTGGCCTCTAGGCTGGCTTTGGCCAGGCCCATGGTGTTGTAGTGCGGAACGGTGCGCAGCGCGCCCAAGTAGCTGAGGGTCAGCAGGGCCGAGCGGTCGTTCAGGAAGGGCAGGGCGGCCTTGGCCAGCGCCGGGAAGCTGTAGGCGCTGATGTCGTGTGCCACGCGAAAGGCCTCGCGGCTCAGGCCGTCGAGCAGGTTGCCGGCAATGGCCTCGCGCGGGGCAAAGCCGATGCTGTGCACAAAGCCATCGAAACGCGGCCAGTGCGCCGACAAATCGAGGAACAGGCGCTCGATCTGCTCGTCGTCGGCCACATCGCAGTCGAACACCAGTTTGGAGTCGAACTCGGCGGCAAAATCGGTGATCCGATCGCGGAAGCGCTCCCCCACGTAGCTAAACGCCAGCTCGGCCCCCTGCGCGTGACAGGCCCGGGCGATGCCGTAGGCGATGGAGCGGTTGGACAACACGCCCGTGATCAAGAACTTTTTACCAGCCAGAAAACCCATGCGTCGTGCTCCTGAGAATATAGGGCAGAATTGTCGCATGAGCAAGTGGTCGTCTTGGGTGTCGGGTTTGCGCGGCTGGCGCGGGCTCTTGCTCGCCTGGCTGCTGCTGGCGGGCGCACCGGCGTGGGCGGCGCACGGCTACGCCCAGTTTGGCGAGTTGGCGCTGCCGCCCGGCTTTGCGCACTTTCCCTACGTCAACCCGAACGCACCCAAAGGCGGCGAGATCACGCTGGTTTCGCCCACGCGCATCACCAATTTCGACAAGTTCAACCCCTTCACCCTGCGCGGCACGGCGCCGCCGGGGCTGTTTGGTTTGCTGTTCGAGACCTTGCTCACCCCCAGCCTGAACGAGCCCGCCGCCGCCTACGGCCTGCTGGCCGATGACGTGCAAGTGGCCCCCGACGGCCGTTCGGTCACTTTCCGCCTGCACCCGCAGGCGCGTTTTCACAACGGCGACCCGGTGCTGGCCGAAGACGTGCGGCACTCCTTCGAGACCCTCATCGGCCCCCAGGCGGCACCGCAGTTTCGCAGTTTTTTCAGCGAAGTGACGGGGGTGCGGGTGCTGGGCGAGCGGCTGCTGCGCTTCGATTTCGCGCGCGCCAACCCGGAGCTGCCGCTGGTCATCGGCAGCCTGCCGGTGTTCAGCCGCCAGTGGGGCGTGGTCGATGGGGTGCGGCTGCCTTTCGACCAGATCGTGATGCAGCACCCGATCGCTTCCGGCCCCTACCGCATCGGGCGCATGAGCTTTGGGCGCGACATCACGTTCGAGCGCGACCCCACCTGGTGGGCGCAAAACCTGAATGTGCGCCGTGGCATGTTCAACTTTGACCGCATCACCTACAAAATCTACCGCGACCCGACGGCGCAGGTGCAGGCCTTCCTGGCGGGCGAGTTCGACTACATGCAGTCTTTTATCTCGCGCGAATGGGCGCGGGCGCTCACCGGGCGGCCGTTTGACCGGGGCGAGATCATCAAGCGCGAGCTGGCGCACGCCAACGCGGGCGATTTCCAGGGCTTTTTGTTCAACACCCGCCGGCCCCAGTTCCAGGACCCGCGTGTGCGCGAGGCGCTGGCGCTGACGCTGGACTTCGAGTGGATGAATCGGCAACTGTTCTTCAATTCCTTCGAGCGCATGCGCGGCTTCTTTGTGGCCAGCGACTTTGAAGCCCGTGGCCTGCCCGGGCCGGATGAGCTGGCGCTGCTGGAGCCGCTGCGCGCCCAGTTGCCGCCCCAGGTGTTCACGCAGCCGGTGCCGCTGCCCAGCGTGACGCGGCTGGAGCTTGACTCCGGCCAGACCCTGCGCGACCACCTGCGCCGTGCCCGCGACCTGCTGGCCGAGGCCGGCTGGCGCTACCGCGACGGCGCGCTGCGCAACGCCCAGGGCCAAGCCTTCACGCTCGAATTCCTCGACAGCGGCGGCGGCATGGGCCGGGTGGTGACGCCGATGCAGAACAACCTGCGCCGCTTGGGCATCGAATCGAGCTACCGGGTGATCGACTTTGCCCTGTTGCAGCAGCGCCTGGACCGCTTCGATTTCGACGTCATCAGCACGCGCTGGCTGGGCAGCGAGGCCCCCGGCGCCGAGCTGCTGGACCGCTTCGGCTCGGCGGCCGCAGATACCGAGGGGTCGAGCAACCTGATCGGGGTGCGCGACCCGGCCGTGGATGCGCTGCTGCACCGCGCCGTGGCGGCGCGCACCCGGCCCGAGCTGGTGACGACGCTGCGCGCACTCGATCGGGTGCTGCGGCACCAGCACCTGGTGATCCCGCACTGGTTTGGCAGCACGCACCGCATCGCCTACCGCGCCGGGCGCTTCGAGCAGCCGGCCGTGCTGCCGCGCTACTTCCAGCCCGAGGGCTGGATTCTGGCCACCTGGTGGGCCAGCGAGGCCAACCGCAACCCGCCCCCAGGGCGCAGGCGCTAACAGCATGTGGCTCTACATCCTCAAGCGGCTGCTGCTGATGATCCCGACCCTGTTCGGCATCCTGCTGCTGACCTTCGTCATCATCCAGTTCGTTCCCGGCGGGCCGGTGGAGCAGATGGTGGCGCAGTTGCAGGGGCGCGACGTGGGCGGCGAGGGCGCGGCGGCGGCCGGGGCCGGCTTTCAGGGCCGCCAGGGGCTGGACGAGGCGCGCATCGAAGAAATCCGCCGCCTCTACGGCTTCGATCTGCCGGCGCACGAGCGCTTCATCCAGATGGTCGGGCAGTTTTTGCGCTTCGACCTCGGGCAGAGCTTTTTTCACCACCAGTCGGTCTGGCAGTTGATCGTCGAGCGGCTGCCGGTCTCGATCAGCCTCGGGCTGTGGACGTTTCTGATCAGCTACGCGATCTCGATTCCGCTCGGCATCGCCAAGGCGGTGCGCGCGGGCAGCCGCTTCGACACCGCCACCAGCGTGCTGGTGCTGGTCGGCTTTGCCATACCCGGCTTCGTGCTCGGGGTGGCGCTGCTGGTGATTTTTGGCGGCCAGTTGCAGTGGTTCCCGCTGCGCGGGCTGGTGTCGAGCGACTGGCACCAGCTCAGCCTGGGGGCGCAGATCGTCGATTACCTGTGGCACATCACGCTGCCGGTCACGGCCAGCGTGCTCGGGGCCTTTGCCATCACCACCATGCTGACCAAAAATTCGCTGCTCGAAGAAATCCGCAAGCAGTACGTGCTCACCGCGCGCGCCAAGGGCCTGAGCGAGCGCCGCGTGCTCTACAAACACGTGTTTCGCAACGCCCTGATCCCCATCGTCACCGCCTTTCCGGCCGCCTTTGTCGGTGCCTTCTTTGCCAGCGCGCTCTTAATCGAAACCCTGTTTTCGCTCGAGGGGCTGGGGCTGCTGGGCTTTGAGAGCGTGATCCGGCGCGACTTCCCCGTGGTCATGGGCACGCTGTACTTTTTTGCCCTGATTGCGCTGGTCACGCGCCTGATCAGCGATTTGTGCTACGTCTGGGTCGATCCCCGTGTCCGCTTCGATTGACACCCTGCCGCCCTCGCTCGGCCCCTGGCAGTTGGCTTGGCAGCGCTTTCGCCGGCACCGGCTGGGTTTTTACAGCCTGATCATTTTCCTCACCCTGTTCGTGCTCAGCCTGGGCGCGGAATTGCTCTCGAACGACAAACCGCTGCTGGCGCACTACCAGGGGCAGACTTTTGTGCCGCTGCTGCACAACCCGCCCGAAACCGCTTTCGGCGGCGACTTCGAAACCCCGACCGACTTTCTCGACCCCTTCATCCAGCGCCAGTTCGAGCAGCCCGGCAACTGGGCGCTGTTTGCGCCCAACCGCTACCACCACAGCACCATCAACTACTTCGCCCCCGAACCGCACCCCTCGCCGCCCTCGGCCCAGAACTGGCTCGGCACCGACGACCGCGGCCGCGACGTCGCCGCTCGGCTGCTGTATGGCTTCAGGCTCTCGGTCTTGTTTGCGCTGGCGCTCACGGCGGTGGGGGTGCTGCTGGGCGTGCTGGCCGGGGCCGTCCAGGGCTATTACGGCGGCCGGGTCGATCTGGTGGGGCAGCGCTTCATCGAGGTCTGGGGTTCCATGCCCGAGCTGTATTTGTTGATCATTTTTTCGGCGCTGTTCGAGCCCGGCATTCTGGTGCTGCTGATCTTGCTCAGCCTGTTTGGCTGGATGGGCCTGAGCGACTACGTGCGCGCCGAATTTTTGCGCAACCGCCAGCTCGACTACGTGCGCGCCGCGCGTGCGCTGGGCTTGAGCAACTGGCAGATCATCCGCCGCCACATCCTGCCCAACAGCCTCACGCCGGTGGTCACCTTTCTGCCGTTTCGCATGAGCGCGGCCATCATGGCCTTGACCGCGCTCGATTTTCTGGGCCTCGGGGTGCCGCCCGGTACGCCCTCGCTGGGCGAGCTGCTGGCGCAGGGCAAGAACAACATCGACGCCTGGTGGATTTCGCTCAGCACCTTTGCCGTGCTGGTCATCACCCTGCTGCTGCTGACCTTCATGGGCGATGCCCTGCGCGACGCGCTCGACCCCCGAAAGGTGCAGCGGTGAAGCCGATGCAGCCCGATTCCGATCAGCCCACCCGCGAAGCCAGCACGGGGCCGCCGCTGCTGCAAGTGCGCGGCCTGCGCGTGGCGTTTGGCGGGCAGGAAGTGGTGCATGGGATCGATTTCGAGCTCGCCGCTGGTGAGCGGCTGGCGCTGGTGGGCGAATCGGGCTCGGGCAAAACGGTGTCGGCGCTGAGCCTGCTGCGCCTTATGCCCGAGGCCGAGGTGCATGGGTGCGCGCTGCTGCAAGGGCGCGACCTGTTGCAGTTGAGCGAGCGCGAGCTGCGCGGGGTGCGCGGCGACGAGGTGGCCTGCATCTTCCAGGAGCCCATGACGGCGCTCAATCCGCTCTACACCGTGGGCAACCAGATCGGCGAAATCCTGCTCTACAAAAAAGGCTTGAGCCCGCGCCAGGCCGATGCGCGGGTGGTGGAGCTGCTGGCCGCCACCGGCATGCCCGAACCGGCGCGGCGTGCCCGCGCCTACCCGCACCAGCTCAGCGGCGGCCAGCGCCAGCGCGCCATGATCGCCATGGCGCTGGCCAGCGAGCCCCGCTTGCTGATCGCCGACGAGCCCACCACCGCCCTCGACGCCAGCCTGCGCACCCAGATGCTGGAGCTGTTGGGCACGCTGCAGCAGCGCCTCGGGATGGCGCTGCTGCTGATCACGCACGACCTGCACCTGGTGCAGCGCTTTGCCGACCGGGTGCTGGTGATGGAGCGTGGCCACCTGGTGGAGCAAGGCCCGGTGCAGCGCGTGTTCGAGCAGGCGCAGCACCCCTACACGCGCCGCTTGCTGGGCAGCCGCCCCCGGCGCGGGTTCGGGCCGCAGCCACCGGTTGCAGCAGAACCCGTGCTGCGCGCGCGCCAACTGGTGGTGGCCTACGAGGTGCCGCGTCCCGGTTTGGCGGGCTGGTTTCGCAGCGGCCGCTTCGAGGCCGTGCGCGGCATCGATTTCGAGCTGCCGCCCGGGCGCACGCTGGGTGTGGTGGGCGAGTCGGGTTCGGGCAAATCCACGCTGGCACTGGCCGCACTCGGGCTGCTGCGGCACCAGGGCGAGTTGCAGATCATGGGCCAGGCTTGGGGCGACCCCGGCGTGGGCCAGGGGCGCGCCAACACGCCGCGACTGCGCCGCCTGCGCCAGCAGGTGCAGGTGGTGTTCCAAGACCCCTATTCCAGCCTGTCGCCGCGCCTGAACATCGAGCAGATCGTGGGCGAGGGTTTGCTCATCCATGAGCCGCTGTTGAGCGTGGAGCAGCGCCGCACGCGCGTGCTGCAGGCGCTGCACGAAGTTGGGCTGCTGCCCGAGGCGCCGACAGTGGACGCGCAAGGCGCACCAAACGCCCAAGGGCAGCACAACCAGGCGCTGCTGCGCTGGTTGCAGCGCTACCCGCACGAGTTTTCGGGCGGCCAGCGCCAGCGCATCGCCATCGCGCGCGCCCTGATCCTGCAGCCGCGCCTGCTGGTGCTCGACGAGCCCACTTCGGCGCTCGACGTCACGGTGCAGCAGCAGGTGCTGGAGCTGCTGCTGCGGCTGCAGCGCCAGCATGGCCTGAGCTACCTGCTCATCACGCACGACCTGGACGTGATCTGGGCCTTGGCGCACCACGTCATGGTGTTGCAGGGCGGGGCGGTGGTCGAGCAAGGCAGCGCCGAGCAGGTGTTACAGTCACCCCAGCACTCCTACACGCAAAGCCTGCTGCAAGCCTGTGCGCCGCTGTCGCAGAGCGCCCCAGCGAGCCAGACCAGTCAGACCGACCAGAGCCACGAAGGCTAGATGCTTGTTGCCATGAACGAACCGCCCACACCGCATCCGACCGCGCACCCCATCAGCGTCACCGCCCCCTTGCGCTGGCTGGCGCTAGGCTGGCAGGATTTGCGCACCAACCCGGTGCCGGGCTTGCTGCACGGCTTGGCTGCGGCCCTGTTTGGAGCCGGCTTGCTGTGGTTTGCCGATGGCCATTTCTGGTGGTTGGCGGGGGCGTTTTCGGGCTTGGTGCTGGTAGCACCCGTGGTGTTGGTCGGCCTCTTGCTGGTCAGCCGCCACGCCCAGTTGGGCCAGCGGGCTCAAATGGGAGCCGTATTCAAGCTGTGGCGCGAGGCCGACCCGCGCCTGGTTCTGTTTGGGGTTTTGCTCGCCTTGGCCGGCACGGCTTGGGTGTTGCTTTCGGCGGGCTTGCTTGCCTTCTGGGCGCCACAGCCCATCGGCACCTTGGACGACTTCGTGGCGCACGTGCTGCTGGCCCCCAACGACGGATTGTTTGTTGGCTGGGTCATGCTGGGGGCGTTGCTGGCGGCCCCGGTGTTTGCGTCCAGCGTGGTGACGCTGCCGCTGCTGCTCGACACCGAGCAGCCCTTGCCGGTGGCGGTGGGGCACAGTTGGCGCGTGGTGGCGCAGTACCCGGTGGTCATGGTGCTCTGGGCGCTCTTGATCGCCCTCTTGGTCGGGGTGGGCTTGCTCACTGGCATGTTGGGCCTGATCGTGGCGTTGCCGTGGCTGGGGCATGCCAGCTGGCACGCCTATGTGGATTTGAAGCGGGCGGGCACTTTTGGCCTGCCGGGCTCATGGGGTGGAGTGCAATAACATGCCAGGTACCGTATTGGGCTTTACCGAAGCGCAGATCGCCTCTTTCGGTCTTACCGTTGGCCTTGGCGGCTTCATCCTCTTCATGCTGTTCATCGTGCTCAACCTGGCGCGCGAATCGAAGGCGGGGAAATTTGGCACTTTCGTGCTGCTGCTGGTGCTCTCCTTTGGCATGCTGGGCTTTTTGGCCAAGAGCGTGATCAAATGGTTCGTTGAATAGCACTTGACCACCTTTCATCCGCATGAGCCGCAACCAATTCGAATTGCCCGACCTGCTTCAAGACGAAGTGCTTGAAGTCGGACAAACGGGCCTGATCTGCAGCGCCGACGGTTGGGGCGAGCAATCGGTTGAAGGCCAATTGATCGATTTCGATCCGGCTGCCCGTGTCGTCAAAATCCGCCCCGCCGGACAGTTGCGCAGCCTGAGTCTGAAGTTCAACCAGATCAAGCGCCTGAAAATCGACGCCCACCCCGATCGCGCGGCTGCGCAGGGCCATACCGACGCGCACAGCCTCGAACTCTCGCCCAGCACCCATTCCTTTTTGGTGTCGTTGCGCGACGGGGCGCTGTATTCCGGGATTTGCCAGGGTTTTCGCAAAACCGAGCAAGGCTTGTGGATTTTCCCCAAGCCGGTGTTGGAGGGCGACCCGCAGCGTGTTTTTGTGCCAAAAAACGGCATTTTGCGCTTTGAGCTGCGTTCGGGGGATGTGAGCCAGATTGCCGACACCGACTTTGCCCAGACGCTGTTGCACGAATGGGTGCACACGCAGCCCCTTGCACCCGCTCCAGCCGATCCGGTCAGCGTGGTGGAAAACCTGGCCGATTTGCAGCGCGCCCTGCAAAGGCAAGCCAACCTGAAGCCCGTCCCCATAGGCGAAGCCCTGGTGGGTTTGGGGAAACTCACGCAAGAGCAACTCACGCAGGTGCTGGGATGGCAACAAGCCGACCAAAGCCGGCAGCCACTGGGGCAGTTGCTGCTAGACAAAGGACTGGTGTCTGCGGCCGATTTGCAGACCGCCTTTGCCCGAAAAATGGGCTACCCCTTTGTCAGCTTGAACAAGTTCCCGATCGATGCGCAGGCTTTGCGCCGCGTCCCCTTTGCCTTGGCGCAGCGCTTGCAGGTGCTGCCGCTGGTCGAGCAGGGTTCTGCGTTGGTGGTGGCAATGGCCGATCCGCTGCAGTTTCGGGTCATCGACGACCTCGAGTTCACCACCCAGCGCAAAATTCTGCCGGTGGTGAGCGTGAGCGCCGAAATAGGCGAACGCATCCAGCAAGCCTACCGCGAGGTGGGCCTGAGCGATTTGGCCCATGCCGCCGCGACGCCCCCTGCGCGCGGCCAGTCGCCTCGTCCAGGCCCGGTCCAGCAACCCCAAGACGCGGTGCAATTGGCGGTCGAGCTCGCCGGTGACGCCAAAGACGAACTCGATGAAAAACCCATCGAGCAGTCCGACAACACTTTGGTGCGGCTGATCAATTCCATGATCGCCGAAGCGTATCAGCAAGGGGCTTCCGATATTCATATCGAACCCTACCCAGGGCGGCAAAAGCTGTTGATTCGCTTTCGCGTCGATGGCCAGATGCGCAACTACCTCGAGTTGCCTGCCAGCTACCGCAATGCCCTGGTGGCGCGCATCAAAATCATGTGCGATCTGGATATTTCAGAGCGCCGCAAACCGCAAGACGGGAAAATCAATTTTTCCAAATTCGGCAATTTGCCAATCGAATTGCGGGTGGCCACCGTTCCCACCGCGGGCGGGCTCGAAGACGTGGTGTTGCGGCTGCTGTCTTCGTCCGAGCCGGTGTCGCTGGAGCAGTTGCAGCTCAATGCCCGCAATCTGGAACGCTTCGAGGCGCTGGTCGAGCGTCCCTATGGCTTGTTTCTGTGCGTAGGCCCGACCGGCTCCGGCAAAACCACCACCTTGCATTCGGCGCTGCGGCGCATCAACACCCCGAATCGCAAAATCTGGACCGCCGAAGACCCGGTCGAAATCACCCAGCGCGGCTTGCGCCAGATTCAGGTCAACCCCAAAATCGGCTGGACTTTCGCCGCCGCGCTGCGCACCCTGTTGCGCGCCGACCCGGATGTGATCATGGTGGGCGAAATCCGCGACCACGAAACGGCGGAAATCGCCATCGAGGCCTCGCTCACCGGGCACTTGGTGTTTTCTACCCTGCACACCAATTCGGCCGCCGAAACCGTGGTGCGCCTGATCGATCTGGGGGTGGATCCCTTTTCGTTTGCCGATTCCCTGCAAGGGGTGTTGGCGCAGCGCCTGGTGCGCCGGGTGTGCAAACATTGTGCGGTCGAGCAGCCGCTTGAGGCGGCCCAAGTCGACGAGCTGCTGCGCGATTACCAGGCCCTGTTGCCGGCGGCGCACCCGTTGCGCCAAGGCCAGTCCTTGCTGGACGAATGGATGCAGCGCTATGCCAAGGATGGGCGTTTGTGGATTTCCCACGCCGCGGGTTGCGAGCAGTGCGCCCATACCGGCTATGCCGGCCGTTTGGCGTTGCACGAGTTGTTGTGCAGCAGCCCCGAGATGCGCCGCCTCGTTCAAACCCGCGCGCGCTCAGCCGAGATGCAACACCTGGCCATCGATGAGGGCATGCGCACCCTGCGCCAAGACGGCCTTGAAAAACTGCTGCAAGGCCTGACCAGCCTGGCCGAGGTGCGCTCCAACACCATGGGCTGAGGGCCTGCGGGTTTCCGGTATCAGGCCGCAGCGGGCTTGGGGCGGTTGTGTTTTAGCAGCCGCGTGTCACTGGCGGCTCGAGTTCGGTGGTGGCCTGCACTTGGTGGCGCGCCAGCTCCAGCTTGGCGATGGCCATCCGGTGCACCTCGTCGGGGCCGTCGGCTAGGCGCAGGGTGCGCTGGTTGGCGTAGCTTTGCGCCAGCACAAAATCTTGCGACACCCCGGCGCCGCCGTGCGCCTGAATGGCCCAATCGAGCACTTGGCAGGCCACGTTGGGGGCCACGACCTTGATCATGGCGATTTCGGCCTTGGCGACTTTGTTGCCCACGGTGTCCATCATGTAGGCGGCTTTGAGGGTCAGCAGCCGCGCTTGCTCGATCAGGCAGCGCGACTCGGCGATGCGCTCGTGCCAGACGCTTTGCGCCGCCAGCGGCTTGCCAAAGGCCACGCGCCGCGTCAGGCGCTGGCACATCAGCTCCAGCGCGCGCTCGGCGGCGCCGATGGAGCGCATGCAGTGGTGGATGCGCCCCGGCCCGAGGCGGCCTTGGGCGATCTCGAAACCGCGCCCGGCCCCGAGCAAAATGTGGCTGGCGGGCACGCGCACGTTTTCTAGCCGCAGCTCCATGTGGCCGTGCGGGGCGTCGTCGTAGCCAAACACGGTGAGCGCGCGCTCGATGTGTACCCCCGGCGCGTCGGCCGGCACCACGACCATGGACTGTTGCGCGTGCCGGGGCGCTTGCGGGTCGGTTTTGCCCATCAGGATGAAAACGGCGCAGCGCGGGTCGCCGGCGCCGGAGGACCACCACTTGCGCCCGTTGATGCGCAGCTCGTCGCCCTCGCGCTCGATGCGGCACTGGATGTTGGTGGCGTCGGACGAGGCCACTTCGGGCTCGGTCATCAAAAAGGCTGAGCGGATCTCGCCGCGCAGCAAGGGGGCGAGCCAGCGGTCTTTGAGCGCCTCGCTGGCGTAGCGCTCCAGCGTCTCCATGTTGCCAGTGTCGGGCGCGGAGCAGTTGAACACCTCGGGCGCAAAGCTCACGCGGCCCATGATTTCGCACAGCGGCGCGTACTCGAGGTTGCTCAGGCCCTCGGGGGCGCGCGGCGAGTTGGGTAAAAACAGGTTCCACAGCCCGGCGGCGCGGGCCAGCGGCTTGAGCCGTTCGACCAGCTCGGTGGGGCGCCACGGGTTGCCACGGGCGCGGTTGGCGGCCACTTCGTCCATGAAGCGCGCTTCGTTGGGGTAGATGTGCGCGTCCATGAAGGCTTGCAGGCGCGCTTGCAAGTCTTGAACCTTGGGGCTGTAATCGAAGTGCATAAAGGCTCCGCTGGGTGGGCTAAGGTGGGGCGTGGGTGGGGGCCATGGGCGCTGGGCAGGGTCTGGATCGGGCTAGGCGCGCTGGGCATAAGACCAAGCCAGTTCGGCCAAGGGGCGCGCTCCGGCACCCGACTGGCGCGCTTGGGCGCTGGAAGCGGTGCCGGCCTCGACCCGCTTGGCGATGCCTTGCAAAATCGCCGCCAGCCTAAACAGGTTGTAGGCGAGGAAGAAATTCCAGTCCTGCTGCAGCGCCTCGGGGTCGAAAAAACCGGTGTGGGCGCAATAGCGCTCGATGTATTCGCGCTCGCTGGGAATCCCCAAAGCGGGCAGATCCAGCCCGGCAATGCCGCGAAACAGCCCCGGCTCGATGTGCCAGGCCATGCAGTGGTAGCTGAAATCGGCCAGCGGGTGCCCGAGGGTGGAAAGCTCCCAGTCCAGCACCGCCAGCACCTGCGCTTGCTCGGGGTGGAACACCAGGTTGTCGAGCCGAAAGTCGCCGTGCACCACGCACAGGCGGCTGTCGTCGCGCGCCAGCGCCGGGATGTGGGTGGGCAGCCAGTCGATCAGGCGCTCCATTGCGGCGATGGGTTGCGTCACCGAGGCCTGGTACTGCTTGCTCCAGCGCGCGATTTGGCGCTCGAAGTAGTTGCCGGGTTTGCCGTAGTCGGCCAGGCCCACGGCCTGCACATCGACCCGGTGCAGCGCCGCCAGCACCCGGTTCATTTCCAGGTAGTGGGCGCGCCGTTGCGCCGCATCCAAGCCCGGCAGCGACTGCTCCCACAGGATGCGCCCGGGCACGTATTGCATCAGGTAAAAGGCGCGCCCGATCACGGATTCGTCTTCGCACAGCGCCTCCATGCGCGGCACCGGCACCGCGGTGTCGGCCAGCGCGCGCATGACGCGAAATTCGCGCTCGATCGCGTGCGCCGAAGGCAGCAGCTTGGCCGCCGGCCCGGGTTTGCTGCGCAGCACCCAGTCGCGCTGCGCGGTGCGCAGGCGGTAAGTGGGGTTGGACTGGCCGCCGGGAAATTTCTCGATTTGCAAAGGGCCCTCAAAGCCCTCAAGGTGCGCGCTCAGCCACTGCTCCAGCGCGGCGGCTTCAAAGGGCAGGGCCGCAGGCCGTGGGGCTGGGGTGGGGCAGGAGGGTTCAGACATGGCCGCTGGGTGCAGAAAGGGTTTTTAGTTTTCGGCGGCTGCAATGCGCAGCAGGGCGCTGCGGTCGCACACCACCAGCCCGCCGGGCTCGATGCGGATGGCCAGCTCGCGCTCCATCGATTTGAGCTCTTGGTTGACGCGCTGGCGCGAGGCCCCCAGCATCTGCGCCAGCTCTTCTTGTGCCAGTTGCAGGCCGATGCGGGTCTCGCTGGCGTTGGCCAGGCAAGGCACGCCGTAGCTGCGCGACAGATGCAGCAACTGCTTGGCCAGCCGCGCGCGCAAGGGCAGGGTGTTGAGGTCTTCCACCAGCCCGAACAGATTGCGGATGCGCCGCGCCTGCAAGCGAAGCAGCGCCTCGTAGAGTTCGACGTGCTGGGCCAGGATTTTCTGAAAATCTTTGCGCGCCACGCACAGCAGCGAAGTGGCCCCGTGCGCGTAGGCGTCGTGGGTGCGGCGCTCGCCGTCGAACATGGCAATCTCGCCAAACCAGACCCCGGGCTCGACGTAGGTGAGCGTGACCTGCTTGCCCGCCAGCGAGGTCGAGCTCACCCGCACCGCGCCCTTGGCCACCGCCGACCATTCGTTGGGCGGGTCGCCGCGGGCGGCGATCAGCTCGCCATCGAGGAAGCGTTTGACGTAAGCGCATCGAAGGATGTCGTGCCGCAAAGAGGGTGAAAGGGTGTTGAACCAGCGACCGCCGTTGATGGCCTCGCGTTCCTGCATTGTCAGTATCGGTTCGTCCATGGGCTGTCTTGTGGGTGACTGGGGGCGGTCTAGGTGTCGCTGGGGCGACCTCGGCGACCTATGGCTTCAGCGGTAGTGCGGCGGGCGTTTTTCCAGAAAGGCCCGAATCCCTTCGCCGCCGTTGGTGTGATGCAGGTTTTGCACGAAGTGCTCGCGCTCTTGGCGCAGTTGCTGGTGCAGGCTGTGGGTGGGCGCCTCGTTGACCAGCTCTTTGATGCTGGCCAGCGCATTGGGGGCCAAGGCGTTGAGGCTGTCGCACCAGTGCAGCGCCTCGTGCAGCGCCTGCCCGGGCTCGCACAGGCGGTTGATCAGCCCCAGTTGCAGCAGGCGCTGCGGCTCGATGCGCTCACCGCGCATCAGCAATTCCAGCGCAACGGCACGCGGCAGCCGGCGCGCTAGGCTCCAACTGGCGCCGCCGTCGGGCGAGAGGCCCACGTTGATGTAGGACAGGGCAAACACGCTGTTGCGCGCCGCCAGCAGGAAATCGCAGGCCAGCGCGAGCGAAAACCCAGCCCCGGCGCATGCCCCCTCGACCGCCGCCACCACCGGCTTGGGGAAGCTGCGCAAGGCCTCGATCCAGATGTGCAGGCCCTCGATGCTGTCGGCCTGCACCTGCACGGCTTGTTCGCGGTTGTTAAGCAGGCGCTGCAGGTTGCCGCCGGCACAAAAATGCGCCCCTTCACCGGTGATGATGACCGAGCGCACTTCGGTGCTGCGCTCAGCGACGTTGAGCGCTTCGACCGCGGCGGCGTAGACCTCGGGTCCGAGTGCGTTGCGGCGCTCGGGGTCGCTGAGGGTCAACACCAAGGTGGCATCGTGGCTGTGGCTTTTTAAGCAGGCGGTCATGGGGGGCTCGCTTTGGCAATGAATTGGGGTGGGGGGTTTGGTGTGTCAAAATGTGGAGCAGTTGACAATACGAACACGATTAAGGCAAGGACTGGCAGATGTTGAAGTTGGCGGTGGGAAGCGCGCTGCTGTGGGCGGCCACGCAAACGCTGGCGGCAACCTTGGGTCCGACTCAAGGCGATGTCATTATCGGTCGCCCCTTCGATATTCTGGTGCAAAGCCGGCTCGAGCCCAACCAAAGCCTAGCCGACTTGTGCCTGCAAGTGCAGCTGCAGTATGGCGAGTCGGGCGTGGCGGCCAGCACCATCAGCACGGCGGTACAAAGCGTCGGACCCGATGGGGTGGCGTTGCTGCGGGTGCGCAGCACCGAGCCCATCAACGAGCCCATTGTGACCTTGGCCTTGCAGGTGGGCTGTCAAACGGTCTTTAGGCGCTCGTACACCCTGTTGGCCGATTGGAGTCCGGCGCAACCGCCGGCAGTTGCCGCCACCCTCCCTGCAGCCACCCCGGCAACGGGGGTTGCAGTGGTGGCTGTGCCTGTGCCAGTTGTTGCGCCCAACGGTGCCGCGGTTGCAGGACGCGCAGCAGCCACGGCACCGGCGGCACAGCCCCAAGCCCAAACCCCGATTCGTCTGAGCGCACCGGCGGCCCGGCCAGCCAACTTGGAGCGCCTGCGCAGCAAAGCGCCTCCTCGAGTCGTCCCGGTGCCTGCGGCTGCCGCCCCTGCAACCACCCCCCCGGCAACCACCTTGGCCCCGGTCCCGGTGGCAGGAGGGGCCCGCTTGCAGCTCGACCCGATTGCCTTGCCCGGGCAAGCTCCGCCGGTGGCGGCTGCGGCTGCGCCCGAGCAAGTGGGCGCCGCAGCCACTGCAGCGCCAGAGGGGCCTTTGGCCGATGTGGGTGCCGTCGCTAACGCGCTGGCCGCCAAGGAGCAAGAGCTGCTGGGTTTGCGCGCTGAGCAGGAGCAACTGCGCCTGGCGCTGCAAAGCACCCAGGCCCAATTGCTGCAAGTGCAAGCTGCAGCCCAGGCCGGTGTGCCTGCGATGTGGCTCTATGGGCTGGGTTCCTTGCTCTTGTTGCTGCTGGGCGGGGTCTTGTATGCCTACCGATCGGGACGGTTGTTGCTCGCGCGACCTGCTGCAGCGACGCAAACGCCGTGGTGGGCGTCCACCCTGCCCGGGGATGAGGCCACCCAGTCCAAAGCGGACCTCGCGCCGGTGCAGTCCGTGACCCCGAATGGCCTCGAGACCCGTGCCGACGCCGCACCCGCCGCACCCGTTGCGATGCCCCCGGATGCAGCCTTCGAGCCATCTGCCGCAGCCGCTCGGTCATCGGCATGGCTGGATGCCGATGGGGTAATGGGGCTGGAGGTGGCCGAAGGCCAGGCTTCGATGTTTGGCGAGGTGGCCATTTCGGTGCTCGATCTGGGTGCCTTGATCGAGGTGTGGCAGCAGGTCGAGTTTTTCGAGTCGATCGCCCAGCGCACCCAGGCCATGGAGGTGCTCAAGTTGTACGTGACCGGGCATGCGCGAGCCAGCGAGGCGCCCTATTTGCGGTGGTTGGCCTTGGCCGCGCAAGCCGGCGACGCAACCGCGTTGGGCGAGGCCACCCGGTTTTACGAGCACCACTTTCAGCGCATCGCGCCGCGCACCGAGGTTATCGATTCCGGGCTGGGCCTCGAGCACGACACGGCGCTCTTGCAAACCCTGCAGGCGCAGTGGCCGCAGCCGACGGCGGCCGTGGTGATCGAGCGCGCCTTGGCCTCTCAGCCCGGCGATCCCAGCAGCGAGCTGACCGTGCGCACCCTGGCGGCTTTCGATGACTTGCTGACCCTGAGTGGCGTGCTGGAGGCCTTGCTGCATGCACCGCTGCCCATGCTCGATTTGGGCCTTGCCCCCGCGCCTGCAGCATCCAGCGGGTCTGCGCCCACCTTGCCTGGATCGATTCCCTTGCAGACTTGGCCGAGCGCCGATTCGGTGTCGGTTGCAGCGGTCGAGGCGCCCAAACCCGACCCCCTGTCGATCGACTTCGACCTCGGGAGTTTGGACTGGGAGCCGGGCCCCCGCCCCCCCTCAGGAAAGCCC
Organism: Serpentinimonas raichei; assembly: GCF_000828895.1. NCBI lineage: Bacteria > Pseudomonadati > Pseudomonadota > Betaproteobacteria > Burkholderiales > Comamonadaceae > Serpentinimonas > Serpentinimonas raichei. Next base: position 696,177 of record NZ_AP014568.1, read on the forward strand.
TAGCCGCTAAAAAGCGCAGTCCGCGCAGGGAGGCGATCTTCCACTTAGCGCTGGTAATGCAGCGCCCCCGGGTTGACGATGTGGGAGGGGGTGCCTTTGATGAAGTTGAGGATGTTGTCGAAGGCGGCCGAAAAATACTTTTCGTAGCTCTCTTGCTCGACAAAGCCGATGTGCGGGGTGCAGATGCAGTTTTCCAGACGCAGCAGGGCGTGCCCTTGCAAAATCGGTTCGGACTCGAACACATCCACCGCCGCCATGCCGGGGCGGCCGCGGTTGAGGGCCGCCACCAAGGCATCGGGCTGGATCAGTTCGGCGCGCGAGGTGTTGACCAGCACGGCGCTGGGTTTCATCAGGCTCAAGTCTTCAAAGCTCAGGCAGCCCTGGGTACTGGGCCCCAAGCGCAGGTGCAGGCTGAGCACGTCGGACTGCGCCAGCAGCTCGGCCTTGGAGGCAGCCACTTCAAAGCCGTCGGCCACGGCCTGCAAGCGCGTCGCCTCGCTGCCCCAGACCAGCACGCGCATGCCAAAAGCGCGCCCGTAGCCAGCCACCAGTTTGCCAATGCGGCCATAGCTCCACAGGCCCAGCGTTTTGCCGTGCAGCACCATGCCAAGGCCAAAATTGGGCGGCAGGGCGGCGGTTTTTAGGCCCGATTGTTGCCAAACCCCGTGTTTCAGATGCGCCACGTAGTGCGGCAGGCGGCGCATGGCGGCCAGAATCAGCGCCCAGGTGAGCTCGGCCGGGGCCACCGGCGAGCCCTTGCCTTCGGCCACTGCCACTCCGTGTTCGGTGCAGGCATCGAGGTCGATGTGCGGGCCCACCGACCCGGTCTGGGCGATCAGGCGCAGCTTGGGCAGTTTGTCGAGCAACTGGCGCGTGATGTGGGTGCGCTCGCGAATCAGCACCAGCGCCTGGGCGTCGCGCAGGCGCACCGACAACTGCCCCACGCCCTTGATGTTGTTGGTAAACACCTTGGCCGGAAAGGCTTCGAGCTTGGCGGCGCAGGCGAGCTTGCGCACCGCATCCTGGTAGTCGTCGAGAATCACGATATTCATGGCGGCTATTGTGCCCGGATGCGGCGGTTGCAATGGGCGCGCAGCGTGGCGCGGGCGCGCGTTTGGCATTAATATGACCGCCTATGTCCAGTCTCAGCCTAGCTGCCGCCGCCCACCCGACTGCCGCCGTACCGTGGCGCACCGACGCGCGCGTGATGGCGCTGGTTGGGTTGGCGCATGGCAGCTCGCATTTCGGGCACCTGCTGCTGCCGCCGTTGTTCCCGCTGCTGATGCTCGAGTTTGGCCTGTCCTTCACCGAAGTGGGCCTGCTGATGACGCTGTTTTTCGCCGTCTCGGGGCTGGGGCAGGCGGCCTCGGGCTTTGTGGTGGACCGTTTCGGGGCGCGTCCGGTGTTGTTTGCGTCGCTGCTGCTGTTCATGGGTGCGGCCTTGCTGGCATCCCAAGCCAACAGCTACACGACGCTGCTGTGGGTGGCGGCGCTGGCTGGCTTGGGCAATGCCTCGTTTCATCCGGTCGATTTTTCGATCCTGAATCAGCGCATCTCGTCCCCCAGGCTGGGCCACGCCTACAGCGTGCATGGCATCAGCGGCAACCTGGGCTGGGCGCTGGCCCCGGTGTTTCTGGTCGGCTGGTCGATGTGGCTGGACTGGCGCAGCGCCTACCTCGCCGCCGCCGGGCTGTATCTGCTGGTGTTTTTGCTCCTGCTGTGGCAGCGCCAGCACCTGAAGTCGGAGGTGCTGCGCCGCCCGGCGGGTGCGCCAGCGGGCAACGACTTGGCTTTTTTGCGCCATTCGGTGATCTGGTGGTGCTTTGCCTTCTTTTTGCTCACCACGCTCATGCTGGGTGTGGTGCAAAACTACTCGGCCTCGATCCTCAAAGCGCTGCACGGCGTGAGCCTAGAGGCCGCCACGCTCACGCTGAGCGCCTACATGGTGTGCGGGGCGCTGGGCATGCTGGTGGGCGGTTTCGTGGCCACGCAGGCGCGCCGCACCGATTGGGTGGTGGGGGCATCGATGGGCGCGGGTGCGCTGCTGCTGCTGCTGGCCGCCAGCGGCTGGCTGGGTGGCACGGGCACCATGCTGCTGCTGGCGGCCACGGGCTTTGCCGTGGGCATAGCCGCGCCCAGCCGCGACCTGCTGATCAAGCAGGCCACGCCCAAGGGGGCCACCGGGCGCGTCTATGGCACGGTGTATTCGGGCCTGGACGTGGGTTTTGCCATCGCACCGCTGATATTCGGCGTTTTCATGGACCGCGGCTGGTACGCCGCCACGCTGGCCGGGGCCGCTCTGGTGCTGCTGCTCTCGATCGGGGTCGCGCTCGGGGTGGGGCGGCGCAATTTGGCATGGGTTGCGCCGGGCTCAGCCCCATAGCGCAGGCTTGGCTCAGGAGCCGCTCGACCCAGCCGCGCGCAGGTTTTTCAGGCCGCGCGTTGCAAGCCCGCCCGCTCCAGCAGCGCGCAGGCGGCTTGCAGCAAGTCGGGTTGTTCGCACGCCAGCAGCTGGCGCTGCGGCAGGCTGCGCAGCCAGGTGAGTTGGCGTTTGGCCAGTTGGCGCGTGGCGCTGCTGCCGCGCTCAGTCAGGGCGGCGCGCTCGGGCGCGCTGAAGTCGCTGCGCCCGCTGGCGGCTAGGGCATCCAGCGCTTCCCACAGCTGGCGGTAGCCCACGCTGCGCAGGGCGGGCAGGCCGGGGTGCAGCTCGGGCCGCTCGCGCAGGGCGCGCACCTCGTCGATGAAGCCTTGCTCCAGCATGGCGGCAAAGCGCTGCGCGATGCGCTGGTGCAGCCAGGCGCGGTCCAGCGGTTCCAGCGCCAGCAGCAGGCCAGTCTGGCCGTTGATTTGCAGCGGCGGCAGGGCTGGCTGGGCGGTTGGCTGCGCGGCGGGCTGTGCCGGTTTGGTCTTGGTGCGGGTGTGAAACGACGACAGCGGCCGCCCGCTGGCGCGCCAGACTTCGAGCGCACGCCCGATGCGCTGCGCGTCCTTGGGGCTCAAGCGCGCCGCCGTCGGCGCATCCACCGCCGCCAGTTGCGCGTGCAGCGCGGGCCAGCCCTTTTGCGCGGCTTCGGCCTCGATGGCCTGGCGCAGATCCGGGTGCGCGGCGGGCATGTCGTCGAGCCCCTCGAACAGGGCCTTGAAGTAGAGCAGGGTGCCGCCGACCAGCAGCGGCAGGCGGCCGCGGGCGGCGATCTGGGGCAGCAGGCGCTGCGCGTCGGCCACGAAGGCGGCGGCGCTGTAGCTCTGCTGCGGCTCCAGGATGTCGATCAGGTGGTGCGGCACGGCGGCGCGTTCGGCCAGGCTGGGTTTGGCGCTGCCGATGTCGAGCCCGCGATAGACCAGCGCCGAATCGACGCTGACGATCTCCACCGGCCAGCGCTGCGCCAGCGCCAGCGCCAGCGCGCTTTTGCCGCTGGCGGTGGGGCCGGCCAGGGCGATCCAGGCGGGTGGGGCGGGGCTCATGGTTTGGGGTGGCCGATTGAATCAGTCGGGTTGGCCCGCTTGGCTGCGGCGCCATGCACTTCCCCGTAACGCTGCACCAGCGTCCAAGCCACAGCGCAGATCAGCACGCTCCAGAACCACAGCCCTTGGGTGAGGGGCAGCACGCTGGCCCCTTCGAGGCCCACCGGCAGTTGTGCCGCCAGCCACCAGCCCACGGCAAAGGCCACGCTCATCATCAAAAATCCGCTCAGGGCCGAGGCGGTGCCAGCCGCCTGCGGGAACGGGGCCACCGCGCCGCTCTGGCCGCAGGGCTGGTGGATGCCGTGCGCCAGAATGAACAGGTAGTAGGGCAGCATGATGGCCCACACGCTGTGCCAGCCCAGCCAGCCCAACAGGCCGACCAGGTTGCCGCCCAGCAGCGTCAGGGCCCCGGCGATGGCCACCGTGCGCCGCACCCCGAAGCGCAGCAGCAAGCGCCGACACAGCACAGTTCCCAGGATATAAACCGCCGACATCGAGAACATCAGCAATCCGTACTGGGTTTTGCTCAGGCCCAAGGCGTTGATGAAGACAAAGGACGAGCTGGCCAAAAAGGTGAACAGGCCGGCGTAGGAGGTGGTCACCAGCAGCGCGTAGGCCCAGAAGGTGGGGTGGCGCAAAATCAAGGCCCAGGTGCGCGCCATCTGCTGCGGGCGCAGCGCCTGCGGGTTCGGGTGCGCCAGGCTTTCCTGGAAGCGCAGCAGCACCAGCGCCAGCGCGGCGGCCCCAAACAAGGCCAGCACGCCCAGGGCGGCGCGCCAACCCATCCAGTCCGACAACAAAGCGCCCAGCGGGGCGCTGATGCAGGCCAGCACCCCCAGCCCGGTGAGGCCCTTGGACATCATGCGCGCGCCTTCGGCCGGGTGGTAGAGGTCGCGCACGATGGCGCGGGCGCACATCACCGCCGCCCCCATGGCGGCACCTTGCAGCACGCGCCAGAGCAGCAGTTGCTCCATGCTGGCAGCAAACACGCTGCCCAGCGAGGCCAGCGCGTACAGCGCCAGCCCGGCGAGCAAAATGGGGCGGCGCCCAAAGCGGTCCGACAGCGGGCCCCAGAACAGTTGCGAAACCCCAAACGCCAGCAGCAGCGCCGACAGCGTGAGCTGCGCCTGGTGCATGGGCGCATCGAAGTAGCCGGTGAGCGCGGGCAGCGCCGGCAGGTACAAGTCGGTGGTGAGCGGCTGCAGCCCCAGCAGCAGCGACAGCAACAACACCACGAGGGTGGCCGGCATGGGCGGGCGCGTGCGGGCAGGCTTCATCGCGCTCTAGATTAACAGATGCTAGGGCTTGCCGCAGGTGAACTACTGCATATCCTGCAATTTTTCTTTTCTCCTGCATGTCCTGCGTGTTATCATGACGCCTGCTGCACCTGCGGCTTTTTCGCAACCTGCAAGGAAACGCTATGGCATCCAACATCCAGAAGATTCTCGACAACCACTCAAAAGTCGTTGATGAGGGGTTCACGCACTCCGGCGATCTCAAGTACCGAAGCTATGCCGTGACGACGCTACGCGGCGGGGTCGGGAAATCGACGCTCACGTTCAACCTCGCATATGAGATGTCGCGGAAGCATCCATTGCTGATCGCGGACCTCTGCGCGCAGCGGAACTTGACCGAGAACCTGATGCGCGGCGCTCAGCAAGACGTGACCATTTTGGATGCGCTCCAGCCGGCACTCTTGGGCGCCGCGTTTGGCGATGTCCCTGACGACATCTCCTTCCGCGTCAGCAACTACTGCGACTCTTTCAAGGGCGGCAAGGTGGCGAGCTTCATCCCCGGCAGCGCAGAAATGTTCGCCTTCCCTTCGACCCTGTACCAGCAGCTTCAGATCGCCAACGCGCAGCAGAATGTCTCGGCCATCGGAAAGCTGTTAGAAATCTTGAAGCAGATTCTCGATAAGGAGGCGAAGGACAAGGGCGCCGAGAAAATCCTCATGGATACCAGCCCCTTCTATGCGGGTGGCACTCACCTTGCGTGGTGCGCGTCCGATGCCGTCGTCATCCCCGTGCGCGTAGATGAGCACTCGATTGAGTCACTTGCACTGACGCTGGGGTTGCTGTCCAACCCTGCCAAGGACTTCCTGATTTGGAATCAGCGAGCCGGTGGCAGGCCTACCCCCAAGGTCGCGGCCATCGTGATGACAATGGCCGGGGCAAAGAGTCAGAAGAAGTTCACCCCTGACAGCGCGTCGCGCATGTATATCGAACGCGCGTTGTCACTGGCGGAAAAGCACAGCCAACTGTTCGACCATCAAGACCCAAGCGACGCATTCGTCATCACCGATGACTTCATGTCCACGGGCCGAGTGAGCGGTGCAAAAAGCATCCCAATTGCTCGCCTGAAGATCGGCAGCTTCCACTCTGTTGAGGGGAAGCGATTGCAGGTCAATGCCTCAGCCGAGCGCTATCAGAAGGAACTGGCCTACCTAGCCAGCATGCTCTAAGCCTTCTTCCCGCGCCCAGCCGCAGCCTTCTTGGCGATTTCCGGGCGTTGCTCGGGCGTAAGGCTTGCGGCGCACGCAGCGCCACCCTTCTTGCCGCCTAGCATGCCCAATGCAACCGCCGCCGCCTTCTTCGCCGGCGGCGGTACTTCCTTGGGCACCCCTCCCGAGGCTTGGTCAACGATGAACTTGGCGAGTTGGTTCAGGTCTCGCGGCCTGCTTAAGCCCAATACTGTTCAGATACATAACACCGGCCTTGGTTCGTGTTTCTGGTGAAGCACAGCGCCGCGATGGCGAACGTTGAAGCTGCTCATCTTACGCTTTACGCCGCGCGGGTTGAGACGCCCGCGACTGCTGACGCAGTGCCCGCGCGCGATCTCGGCCAGCAGCGCGTCACGCCAAGCAGCCAGACGCTCAGGGGGGGATGGCCGCAGCTTGCGGCATCTTGCGCTTGATCACGCGCACGTCATGGGTGAAGCTCAGCCGATCCGGATCGAGTCCGCGCGGCCAAGCTGCTTGGACCATTAGCTGTCGGATGGCAAAGTGCGCCAACAACAGGCCCCACAGTTCTTGCTGAATCAACTCCGGCGTCTTGCTGCGCAGCACCGTGCTGTTGGCGCGCAGGTGCGTCTTGAATTCGTCGAAGACACCCTCGATCTCCCAGCGCTCGTGGTACAGCGCGGCCAACTCCAAGGCGGGTGCTGCCTGCCGATCGATGATGTTGGTCGCCAGCCGGTAGCTGTCTTGCACCGGCGTGGCCGAACCGTGCAGCGTGTAGTCGATATTGGGCTAGGCCAAGCGGCACCAGCTAGCCCAAGCGGCTGGGGAACGGCGCGGCCTCAGGCCGAGGCCGCGAGCCGCCTCAGATCACGCCCTGGGCCAGCATGGCATCAGCCACCTTGACGAAGCCGGCCACGTTGGCCCCATCGACGTAGCTCACCGAGCCGTCGGCGCGCTGGCCATGGCGCACGCAGGCTTCGTGGATGCCGACCATGATGCCGTGCAGGCGCGCATCGACTTCCTCGCACGGCCAGCTCAGGCGCATGGCGTTTTGGCTCATCTCCAGCCCCGAGGTGGCGACGCCGCCGGCGTTGCTGGCCTTGCCCGGCGCGTACAGCACGCCTTGCTGCTCAAACAGCTTGACCGCTTCCATGGTGGTGGGCATGTTGGCGCCTTCGGCCACGCACTTGACCCCGTTTTGCAGCAGCAACCGGGCGTCGTCGGCGTCGAGCTCGTTTTGGGTCGCGCAGGGCAAGGCGATGTCAACCGGCACCGACCACGGGTTGCGCCCGGCTTCGAAGCGGGTGCCGGTGCGTTTTGCGTAGTCACTCACGCGGCCGTAGAGGTGGTTTTTGACTTCCATCAGCTCGGCCAGTTTGGCGCTGGTGAAGCCGTCTTCGTCGATCACGGTGCCGCTGGAGTCCGAAACGGTGACGACCTTGGCCCCGAGCGCCAGCGCTTTTTCGACCGCGTACTGCGCCACATTGCCCGAACCCGAGACGCTCACGCGCAAGCCGTCGAAGCTCAGGCCGCGGCGCTTGAGCATTTCTTCGGCGAAATACACCGTGCCGTAGCCGGTGGCCTCGGGGCGGATGAGCGAGCCGCCAAAGGCCAGCCCCTTGCCGGTGAAGACGCAGTCGGCGCGGTTGGAGAGCTTTTTCATCATGCCGGCCATGAACCCAACTTCGCGTCCGCCCACGCCGATGTCACCGGCGGGCACGTCGGTGTCGGAGCCGATGTGGCGAAACAGCTCGCTCATCAGCGCCTGGCAAAAGCGCATCACCTCGCCCGGGCTCTTGCCTTTGGGGTCGAAATCCGAGCCGCCTTTGCCGCCGCCCATGGGCAGGGTGGTGAGGGCGTTTTTGAAGGTCTGCTCGAAGGCCAGAAATTTGAGGATCGACAGGTTGACCGAGGGGTGAAAGCGCATCCCGCCCTTGTAGGGGCCGATGGCCGAGCTGTGCTGGATGCGGTAGCCGCGGTTGACCTGCACATCGCCGTGGTCGTTGACCCAGCAGACGCGAAACATCAGCACGCGCTCGGGCTCGACCAAGCGATCGAGCAAGCCTTGCTCGGCGTATTTGGGGTGCTTTTGGATGAAGGGCCACAGGCTCTCGACCACCTCGGTCACGGCTTGCAAAAATTCGGGCTGACCCGGGTTGCGCTGGCTGACTTGGGCCAGAAAATCGTGCAGGGAAGCGTATTTCATGACGGGATCGAGGGGGTGGAGGGTGGCGGAAAAGGTGGCAGGCAAAGGGCACTTATTTTGCACCAAACCGGGGGGCGTTTTGCACCGATTTGGCGCAGAACAGGGGCCCAGAGGCCGGATTGGCTTTGATTTGGCGCAAGTTAGCCTAAAAAAAGGGCGCCGCCCTCCGGCCGTTTCAGCGCCCGCGCAAAAACAGGGCGTCGAGCTCTTTGAGGCTCAACTGGCGCCAAGTCGGGCGGCCGTGGTTGCACTGGTCGCTGCGCTCGGTGGCTTCCATCTGGCGCAGCAGGGCGTTCATCTCGATTGCGCTCAGGCGCCGGTTGGCGCGCACCGCACCGTGGCAGGCCAGGGTGGCGAGCAGATCGTCGCGGGCGCGCTGCAGCAGGCGCGCGCCGCCGTGCTGCTCCAGCTCGGCCAACACGCCGCGCGCCAGCGCCACCGCGTCGCCCTGCGCCAGCGCAGCAGGCACGGCGCGCACTGCCAAGGTCTGGCGCGAAAAGGCTGTGATTTCGAGCCCGAGCCGCTGCAGCGCCTCTTGCTGCGCCTCGGCGGTGGCCAGTTCCAGTGCGGTGGCGGCAAAGGTGGCCGGAATCAGCAAAGGCTGGCTGGGCAGGGTGGCCGCGGCGCTGTCCCACTGGCCTTTCAGGCGCTCATAGACGATGCGCTCGTGCGCCGCGTGCATGTCCACCAGCACCAGGCCGTGGCGGTTTTGCGCTAGGATGTAAACCCCGTGCAACTGGGCCAGTGCCTGGCCCAGGGGCCAGTCGGTGTCGGCGTCGGGTTCCAAGTGAGGGGGTGAAGTGGCGTAGGGGTGCACGCGCAGCTCCACGATTGGCGGCTGCGGCTGGTGTGCAGGCGCGGCTGGGCCGGGCCACAGCGCGGCCACATCGCTGGCGTGCCGACCCGCGCCCGACGCGCCCATTCTGCTGCTGGGTGCCGCCTGGGGCGATGCCCCGTACCCCCAAGGCGCAGCCTGCGTGGCCAGCCCGAGGCGCATTTGTGTGCTGTGCGCCGGAGTTTCCGGGGTGCTGCCTTGAAACGAATCCGCTAGGCTGGCACCCGCAGAGGCGGACGGCTGCACGGGTGCTGCGTTCAAGAGCCCCGCGCGCGGAGCCGCCAGCACTTGCTCCAGCGCCCGGCGCACCGCCTGGTGCACCGCACGGCCGTCGCGAAAGCGCACCTCGATCTTGCTCGGGTGCACGTTCACATCGACGCGCGCCGGGTCCAGCTCCAGCAGCAGCACGTAGACCGGCTGGCGCTGGCCGTGCAGCACATCTTCGTAGGCGCTGCGCACGGCGTGGGCTATCACCTTGTCGCGCACGAAGCGACCGTTGACGTAGCTGTATTGCTGGTCGGCGCGGGCGCGCGCCAGCTGCGCCAGTCCGGCCCGGCCCCAGACGCGCAAGCCCTCGCCCAGCCAATCGAAGGCCAGGCTGTGCGCCAGAAAATCTTCGCCCAATACATCGGCCATGCGCTGCGCCAAGGCGGCGCTCGCGGGGCCGTTCATGGGGCTGCTGTGGGCCGCAGCAGCCGCAACAGAGGGATCGGCAGCCGCAGCCGCATGGTCCGGCTGGACAGCCGCCGCTGCCAAGGGCGCAGCCCGCCACTGCTCGACCAGCCTGCCCTCGTGCCAGATGGCAAAGCCCACGTCGGGCCGCGCCAGCGCGTGGCGGCGCACCGCCTCGACGCAGTGCGCCAGCTCGGTGGCATCGCTCTTGAGGAACTTGCGCCGCGCCGGGGTGGCGTAAAACAGCTCGCGCACCTCGACCGTGGTGCCGACGCTGCGCGCCGCCGGTTGCAGCTCGCCGGTGCGCCCGTGCAGCAGCCAGCCGTGCGCTTCGCGGGCCTCGGCGCTGCGCGAGAGCAGGCTGAGTTCAGCAATCGAGTCGATCGCCGCCAGCGCCTCGCCCCGAAAGCCCATGGTGGCCACGGTTTCGAGCTCGGCCAGATCCCGCACCTTGCTGGTGGCGTGGCGCTTGAGCGCCAGCGCGAGTTCTTCGCGGGCTACGCCGCAGCCGTCGTCTTCGAGTGCGATCAGGCGCACGCCGCCAGCGCTCAGGCGCAGCGTGAGCTGGCGCGCCCCGGCGTCGAGCGCGTTGTCGATCAGTTCGCGCACCACCGAGGCCGGGCGCTCGACCACTTCGCCGGCGGCGATCTGGCTGATGAGCGCATCGGGCAACTCGCGGATCGGTCGCCGCGGTTGCATGGGGTGTGGGCTGGGGGCGGTGGCTGGGGCGGCTTGGGTCACGCAGCCATTGTAGGGCGCGGCTTTAAGCGGCGGGCGCCACCACCACGGCGGTGCCGCTGGCCGAAACCATCAGCATGCCATTGCCCTGACCCATGACCTCGTAGTCCAGATCGACCCCGACGACGGCGTTGGCACCCAGTTCTTGGGCGCGTTGCTGCAGTTCGGTCAAGGCGATGTCGCGCGCTTTTTGCAGCTCCCGCTCATAGGTGGCGGAGCGGCCACCCACCAGATCGCGGATGCCGGCAAACAGGTCTTTGAACACGTTGGCGCCCAGAATCGCTTCCCCCGTCACCACGCCGCAGTAGCGGGTGATGCGTTGGCCTTCGATGTTCGGGGTGGTGGTGACGATCATGCTAGGACTCCTGTGGGTGCACCCGGCCAGCGCAGGCGCGGGTGGGGGTGGGGGTGGGGGTGGATGCAGTCAGCGGCATTATGGCCCGGCTCGAGCAGGCCAACAAGCAAGCAGGCAAGGGCGGCGGCGCAAGCGGCATGTTGGTGGGGGCGCCCTTGAAATCGGGCCCTCGTTTGGCCTTGCCAGTAAAATCACCCTTTTGACTGTCCGAGTTCCCATCCCATGTCTGCCTGGCTGCTGCCGGATCACATTGCCGACGTTTTGCCCTCCGAGGCCCGGCACATCGAAGAACTGCGCCGGGCCCTGCTCGACGCGGCGCGTGTGCATGGCTACGAGCTGGTCATGCCGCCCTTGCTCGAGCACCTCGACTCCTTGCTCACCGGCACCGGCGAGGCGCTGGATTTGCAAACCTTCAAGCTGGTCGATCAGCTCTCGGGGCGCACGCTGGGCCTGCGCGCCGACACCACGGCGCAGGTGGCGCGCATCGATGCGCACCTGCTCAACCGCAGCGGTTTAACGCGCCTGTGCTACTGCGGCCCGGTGCTGCACACGCGCCCGCAGCGGCCGCTGGCCAGCCGCGAGCCCTTACAGTTCGGGGCCGAGCTCTACGGCCACGCCGGCCCCGAGGCCGACCTCGAGGTGCTGGAGCTGGCGCTGGCTTGCCTGCGCGCCGCCGGCCTAGGCCGCATCGTGCTCGACTGCGGCGATGTGCGCATCGTCGATGCCCTGCTCGATGGTCTGAACTTGCCCGCGCTGCGGGTGCAGCAGTTGCACGCCGCCTTGGCGGCCAAAGACGTGGCGACGCTGGGCCAGGTGGCTGCTGATCTGCCCACGGCCACACAGAGCGCCTTGCTGGCCCTGACCGAGCTGCACGGCGACGCGGCGGTGCTGGAGCAGGCCGAGCGCGTGTTGCCGCCCTCGGCGGCGCTGCAGCGCGCCTTGGCCGATCTGCGCTCGCTGGCGCAGTCCTTGCCGCTGGCGCTGGCCGCCGCCGGCTCCGCGCACACTTGCGCCGCGAACGACATCGAAATCAATTTTGACTTGGCCGACCTGCGCGGCTACGCCTACTACACCGGCTTGCGCTTTTCGATCTTTGCCGCCGCCCTGCCTGGGCAGATGCCGCAGGAACTGGTGCGCGGCGGCCGCTACGACGAAGTGGGGGCGGTGTTTGGCCGCTGCCGCCCGGCGGCCGGCTTTAGCTTGGACCTGAAAGAGCTGGTTGCGCTGCTGCCACGCCCGGCGGCACAAAAAGCCATACGCGCCCCCTGGGGCGAAGACGCCGCGCTGCGCCAAGCCATTGCCGCCTTGCGTGCCCAAGGCCACGTGGTGCTGCGCGTGCTGCCCGGCCACGAACACGAAGTGGAAGAATTCGACTGCGACCGCGCCCTCGTGCCCCACGCCGGGGCCTGGGTGCTGCAAGCCCTGCCTCCCTCCCCATGAACCCGACCGCCTGCCAGGCTTGGAACCGAACCCTATGAGCGCATCCCCTTTTCAGGCCCGTCCAGGGCGCAACGTGGTCGTCGTCGGCACCCAGTGGGGCGACGAGGGCAAGGGCAAACTGGTCGACTGGCTGACCGAAACCGCGCGCGGCGTGGTGCGTTTCCAGGGCGGCCACAACGCCGGTCACACGCTGGTCATCAACGGCGTGAAAACGGCGCTGCACCTCATCCCCAGCGGCATCATGCGCGCCGGTGTGGTGTGCTACGTGGGCAACGGCGTGGTGCTGTCGGCGGGCAAGCTGCTGGAAGAGATCACTGGCTTGGAGCGCGCCGGGGTCGAGGTGCGTTCGCGCCTGCGCGTAAGCGAAATCTGCCCCTTGATCCTGCCTTTTCACGCCGCGCTGGATGTGGCGCGCGAACAGGCCAAAGAGCGCGCCGGCACCGCCAAGATCGGCACCACCGGGCGCGGCATTGGCCCGGCTTACGAAGACAAAGTGGGGCGGCGCGCGCTGCGCGTGCAAGACCTGCGCCAGCCCGAGCGCTTTGCTGCCAAGCTGCGCGAGCTGATGGGCTACTACAACCAGCAACTGGCGGTGTTGGGCAGCGCCGAAGTCGATTGGGCGGCTTGCGGCTGGTTGCAGGATCAGCCACTGGCCGCCTTCATGCAGGGCGGGCAGATGCAGTTCGAGCCGGTGCTGGCGCAGGCGCTGCAACACGCCACGCTGCTGGCGCCGATGGTGGCCGACGTCTCGCGCGAGCTCAACGAGGCGCACCGGCGCGGCGTGAATCTGCTGTTTGAGGGCGCCCAAGGCACCTTGCTCGACGTGGACCACGGCACCTACCCCTTCGTCACCTCCAGCAGTTGCGTGGCGGGCAACGCGGCTGCGGGCGCGGGCGTCGGGCCGGGGCTGCTGCACTACGTGCTGGGCATCACCAAGGCCTACTGCACCCGCGTCGGCGGCGGCCCGTTCCCGACCGAGCTCGACTGGCAGACCGAAGGCACGCCGGGCTGGCACATGGCCACCGTGGGGGCCGAAAAAGGCACCACCACCGGGCGCTCGCGCCGCTGCGGCTGGTTCGACGCCGCCTTGCTCAAGCGCTCGGCGCAGGTCAATGGCCTGAGCGGACTGTGCATCACCAAGCTCGACGTGCTCGACGGCCTGCCCGAGCTGCAACTGTGCGTGGGCTATCGGCTCGACGGCGAGCTGATCGACCTGCTGCCCTTGGGGGCCGACGAAATCGCGCGCTGCGAGCCGATCTACGAAACGCTGCCGGGCTGGAGCCAGCCTTCGGCGGGCGTGACGCGCTACGAAGACCTGCCGCCCAACGCGCAGCACTACCTGAACCGCATCGAGGCCGTGACCGGGGTGCCGATCCACGTCGTCTCCACCAGCCCGGACCGCGACCACACCATCTTGCTGCACCACCCCTACCACGGCGCGGCGGTGTGAGCATGGTGCAGCCCCGGCCTGAGGAGCCGGATCAGTCTGGTGCCAGTGCCCTGCAACCGGCCAGCGCGCTCATCCACCACCCCTACCAGCCGCCGCCGGGCTTTGATGTCCTACCGCCGGGGGTGTTCAAGGCCTCGACGGTGTTTTTCCCCAACGTGGCGGCGCTGCGTGCGCGCCAGTGGAAAGACAAATCGGGCTACACCTACGGCCTGCACGGCACCCCCACCACCTTCACGCTGGAGGAGCGCATCGCCAGTCTGGAGGGCGGCGCGCACTGCCTGCTGTGCCCGAGCGGGCTGGCGGCGCTGGCGCTGGTGAACCTGGCTTGCTTGCAAGCCGGCGACGAGGTGCTGCTGCCCGACAACGCCTACGGCCCCAGCAAAGAGCTGGTGCGCGCCGAGTTGCAGTCCTGGGGCATCGCGCACCGCATTTACGACCCGATGCAACCGACCGATCTGGAGGCGCAGATCGGCCCCGCTACGCGCCTGGTCTGGCTCGAAGTGCCGGGGTCGGTCACGCTCGAATACCCCGACCTGCCAGCCCTGATGCGGGTGCTGCAAGCCGCCAACGTGGGCCGGTCGCGCCCGATTGTGAGCGCGCTCGACCACACCTGGGGCGCAGGCATCGCCTTTTGCGGCTTCGATTTTGGCGTCGATGTGGTGCTGCAAGCGCTCACCAAATACCCCAGCGGCGGCGCCGACGTGCTGATGGGCTCGGTGGTCACGCGCGACGCCGCGCTGCACCAGCGCCTGCTGCACACCCACATGCGCCTGGGGCTGGGGGTGGGGGCCAACGACGCCGAACTGGTGCTGCGCGGCCTGCACACCTTGCACCTGCGCTACCACGCCCAAGACGCCAGCACGCGCGCGCTGGCGCACTGGATGCAGCAGCAGCGCGGGGTGGCCCAGGTTTGGCACCCGGCGCTGCCCGGCTCGCCCGGTCACGCGCACTGGCAGCGCGACGCCCGTGCCGCCGCCTGCCTGTTCACGGTGCTGTGGCAGCCGCACATCCGGCCCGAGCAGATCGACGCCTTTTGCGACCGGCTGCGCCTATTTCGGATTGGCTACAGCTGGGGCGGCCCCATCAGCCTGTGCATGCCCTACGACATGCCGGCCATGCGCAACAGCCCTTGGCCGCAAACCCCACAAGCGGCCTACGGCCCGCGCCTGGTGCGGCTGGCGGTGGGCCTAGAGGCGCAGCCCGACTTGCAAGCCGATCTGGCGCAGGCGCTGGCGGCGCTGGACGACTAAAGCAGCGGGCGCAAGTGCGGCCAGACCTGCTCCAGAATGATAGGTTGCGCCGCCTCATTGGGGTGGATGCCGTCGCTCTGAAACAGCTCGGTCGGGTCGGCCCGGTCGGCCACGCCCTCGAGCATGAACAGCATCAGCGCGGCCTGTTCGGCTTGCGCGATGTCGGTGAACAGCCGCCGAAAATCCTGCCGGAAGCGCTCGCCAAAGTTGGGCGGCACGTCGATGCCCAGCAGCAGCACCCGGGCTCCGGCGGCGCGGCTTTCGCGTGCGATGGCGCGCAGGTTGTCGCTGGTTTGCGTCAGCGGCAGACCGCGCAGGGCGTCGTTGGCCCCCAGGGCGATCACCACCACCGCCGGCTGGTGCGTGCGCAGCAATGCCGGCAGGCGCGAGCGCCCGCCGGCCGTGGTCTCGCCGCCGATGCTGGCGTTGAACACCTGCATGGAGCGGCCCTCGCTGGCCAGCCGCTGCTGCAGCAGCGCGACCCAGCCGCTGCCCCGGCGCAGCCCGAACTCGGCGCTGAGCGAATCGCCCAGCACCAGCAGCTTGGGTGCGGCGGGGGCGTTGGCGGCCGCAGCCGGGTTGGCGTGCGCCACAATCGGTGCCAGCGATAGCCCCAAGGCAGCGGCCGCGGCGGCGCAGGCGTTAAAGTGGCGGCGGTTCCAAACTAAAGGCGGTTTCATGGCAGATGCAGTGGTAGCGGTACAGGGCTTGAGCAAATCGGTGACGGACTCCGGCGGCGTGCTCGACATTTTGTGCGACATTGATTTTGAGTTGCAACGCGGGCAGACGGTGGCCATCGTTGGGGCCTCGGGGTCGGGCAAGAGCACCTTGTTGGCGCTCATGGCTGGGTTGGATACGCCCACCCGGGGCACGGTTCGCATCGACGGAACCGATATTTTCGCACTCAATGAAGACCAGCGTGCGGCGCTGCGCGCGCACAAGGTGGGTTTCGTGTTTCAGAGCTTTCAGTTGCTCGGCAACCTGACGGCGCTGGAAAACGTGATGCTGCCGCTGGAGCTGGCCGGACGGCGCGACGCCCGCGCGGCCGCCACACAATTGTTGCAGCGCGTGGGCCTAGGGCAGCGTCTGGGGCACTACCCCAAGCTGCTCTCGGGCGGCGAGCAGCAACGGGTGGCGCTGGCACGCGCCTTCGTGGTGCAGCCGGCGCTGCTGCTGGCCGACGAGCCCACCGGCAGCCTCGACTTTGCCACCGGCGCGCGCGTGATGGAGCTGATGTTCGAGCTCAACCGCGAGCAGGGCACCACGCTGGTGCTGGTCACGCACGACCGCGCCATTGCGCAGCGCTGCCAGCGCCTGATCACGGTCGAGGCCGGTCGGGCGCTCGAGGTGGCCGAGGCACCGGCCTAGGGTGCACGACCTAGGGTGCAGGATGGGTGGCGGATAATCGGTCCCCATGTCTGAAAATAAAGTGCTGTTCGGCTTCCATGCCGTCGGGGTGCGCCTGAAAATCGCACCTGCCTCGGTGATCGAGGTCTTGTTCGACCCCACCCGCCGCGATGCGCGCATGAAGGGCTTTCTGGAGCGCGCCCGCGAGGCCCAGGTGCGCCTGATCGAGGCCGACGCCCTGCGCATCGCCAAACTGGCCGGCAGCCACGGCCACCAGGGCGTGGCGGCGCGGGTGCTCGCCGTGCCCAGCGCGCGCTCGCTCGACGAGTTGCTCGAGCGCCTGGAAGCGGCGGCCAGCCCCGACAGCCCCCCCACCCAGCCGCTGCTGCTGGTGCTCGACGGCGTGACCGACCCGCACAACCTCGGGGCCTGCCTGAGGGTGGCCGACGGGGCCGGGGTGCACGCCGTGATCGCACCCAAAGACCACGCCGCCGGCATCAACGCCACCGTGGCCAAGGTGGCCAGTGGAGCGGCCGACACCGTGCCCTATTTCATGGTCACCAATCTGGCGCGCACCTTGGGCGAGCTCAAGGAGCGCAACATTTGGGTCGTGGGCACCAGCGACCAGGCCCCCAAAACGATCTACCAAGCCGATTTGCGCGGCCCGCTGGCCCTGGTGCTGGGGGCCGAAGGCCAGGGCTTGCGCCAGCTCACCAGCAAAAGCTGCGACGAACTGGTGCGCATCCCGATGCACGGCGCGGTGGAAAGCCTCAACGTGTCGGTGGCCAGCGCGGTCTGCCTGTTCGAGGCGCGGCGTCAGCGCGGTTAAGGCAGGCGGTCAGCGAGCCGGCGCCGGGCGTTGCAGGCTGGCCAAGGCGCGCGCCACTTCGGGCACCAGCGCCGGGCCGCGGTAGATCAGGCCGGTGTAGAGTTGCACCAAGTCGGCCCCGGCTTGGAGCTTGCTCTGCGCGTCGGCCCCGCTTTGCACGCCGCCCACGCCGATGATCGGGAAATCTGGCCCCAGGCGCTGGCGCAGCGCGCGCACCACGGCGTTGCTGGCTTGCAGCAGCGGCGCGCCCGATAGCCCGCCGGCCTCGTCGGCGTGTGGCTGGCCTTGCACGGCGCTGCGGCCCAGGGTGGTGTTGGTGGCGATCACGCCGTCCATGCCGTGGCGCAGCAAGGCGGCGGCGATGGCCTCGATTTGCTCGGCCTCCAGGTCGGGCGCGATCTTGATGAACAGCGGCCGGTACACGCCGCTGGCGGCGCTCAGTTCGGCGCGGCGCTCGGCCAGCGCGGCCAGCAACTGCTCCAGCGCGGCGTCGCTTTGCAGGGCGCGCAGGTTTTGCGTGTTGGGGCTGGAGATATTCACCGCCACGTAGTCGGCATGGGGGTAAACGGCCTCCAACGCCGCGAGGTAGTCGTCGCTGGCGCGCTCGATCGGGGTGGCGGCGTTTTTGCCGATGTTTAGGCCCAGCACCAGCGCGGGCGCTGCGCTGTCGGGGGTGGTGGGGCGCTGGGCGCGCAGGCGGCTGCGCCGCACGTTGGCCACGAAGGCCGCCAGCCCCTCGTTGTTGAAGCCGAGCCGGTTGATCAGCGCCCGGCTCTGGGGCAGGCGAAAGATGCGCGGCTTGGGGTTGCCGGCTTGCGCCAGCGGGGTCACGGTGCCGACTTCGACGAAGCCAAAACCGAGCGCGCCCCAGGCGTCGATGCAGCGCGCGTTTTTGTCCAGCCCGGCCGCCAGCCCGACGCGGTTGGGAAAGCGCAGCCCGGCCAGCGTGAGCGGGTCGTCGATGCGCGGCTGCGCCGCCAGCGCCAGCAGCGGCGTGTGCTGGATGCGCTCCAACTGCGCCAGCGTGAGCTCGTGCGCGGCTTCGGCGTCGAGGCGGAACAAAAAGGGGCGCAGCAGCGCGTAGGGCAGCAAGGACATGGGGATAATGCGGTTTTGGATGGGATGCAGGGTGCAGCCGTGGGCCCGATTGTCCCAAATCGGCGGCTGCGCTTGCCACGCACGCCTGCCACAAGCCCCTAAACGCACCTCTCACCGATACAGCATGAACCAGGATCAACTCAAAACCCTCGTCGCTCAGGCGGCGCTGCAATACATCGAGCCGGGCCAGATCGTCGGCGTGGGCACCGGCTCGACGGTGAATAAGTTCATCGACGCGCTGGCCACGGTGAAGCAGCGCATACGGGGGGCCGTCTCCAGCTCCGAGGCCTCATCGGAGCGCCTGCGTGCGCACGGCATCGCGGTGCTGGACGCAAACGCGGTTGAGTCGCTGGCGCTTTATGTGGATGGGGCCGATGAGATCGATCCGCACGGCTGCATGATCAAGGGCGGCGGCGCGGCGCTGACGCGCGAAAAGATCGTGGCCGCGCTGGCCGAGCGCTTCATCTGCATCGCCGACGAGAGCAAGTACGTGCCGGTGCTGGGCCGCTTTGCGCTGCCGGTGGAGGTGATCCCGATGGCGGCGCAGCAGATCGCGCGTCGCTTTGCCGCACACGGCGGCGTGGCCACGCTGCGGCTGCAAGGCGGCCAGCCCTTGCGCACCGACAACGGCCAGCACATCTTGGACGTGACCGGGCTGTGCATCGACGAGCCGCTGGCCTTCGAGAGCGAGGTCAACAACTGGCCGGGCGTGGTCTGCGTGGGCGTGTTCGCGCACCAAAAGGCCAGCGTCTGCCTGCTGGGCACGGCCGAGGGGGTTCGGACGCTGCGGTTTTGATGGGGCGGCCGCCCGCGCGCGGCCCGGGTGCTTACACGCGCCGCAAGTCCGCAGCGCCCTCGGTGTGAAAGGCCCCCATGGTCTCATCCAAATCATGCGCCTGATCGCGCAGCCGGGCAGCCGTTTCTTGTGAGTGCTGCACCACGGTGGCGCTGCTGCGCGCCGATTCGTGCAGCGAACCCACAGCGCGGTCCAGTTCCTGTGCGCTGGCGCGCTGCTGCACCGTGGCTTGGGCAATGGAGCCCATCAGGCGCGAGAGCTCATCGACCGACTCCACCACCCGCTGCATGGTCTGGCCGGCGTTTTGTGCGGCTGTTGATCCGGTTTGCACGCGCTGGGTCGAGGTTTCGATGAGTTGCTTGACTTCGCGCGCCGCCTGCGTGCTGCGCTGCGCCAGCGAGCGCACCTCGCCGGCCACCACGGCAAAGCCGCGCCCGGCCTCCCCGGCACGGGCCGCTTCCACGGCGGCGTTGAGGGCTAGGATGTTGGTCTGGAAGGCGATGCCGTCGATCACGCTGACGATCTCGGAAATGCGGCGCGAAGCCTCGTCGATGCGCTGCATTTC
Organism: Serpentinimonas raichei; assembly: GCF_000828895.1. Lineage (NCBI taxonomy): Bacteria > Pseudomonadati > Pseudomonadota > Betaproteobacteria > Burkholderiales > Comamonadaceae > Serpentinimonas > Serpentinimonas raichei. The sequence continues at coordinate 715,681 of NZ_AP014568.1, forward strand.
TTGCACCACCTCGGTCACGGCTTGCCCGCCTTGCGAGGCGATCTCGGAGGCCTTGCCGGCCAGGCGGCTGACGTTGTCGGCGTTGCGGGCGCTCGATTCGATGGCGCCGGTCATGCTGCGCGCGTGCTCGGCGCTGGACTCGATAGCGCCGGCTTGCTGGTCGGTGACGGTGCGCAGATCGGCGCTGGATTGGTCCAGCGCCGCCGCTGCGCTCAGCACCTGGTTGGAGGCTTGGCGCACTCTGGAGACGACTTCGTTGAGGCGCCGCTCCATGTCTGCAATGGTGGCAAACAGCGAGGCAAATTCGTCGCCCCGGTTGGGGGGATCGGTTTCGGTGGAGCGGGCGTTGGCGATGCGGTGTGCGACCCGCTGCGCGCGGGCAAAAGAGGAGCGCATGGTCTGCATGAAGGAGCGCGCATGGTGGGCGGCAATCAGGAACACCAGCGCGGTGAGGATGGCCAAGGCCAACTTGGTGTTGAACGTGATGCGCTCGGTGCTTAGCATGGCGCCATCAACCTTTTCCTGCTGCAACTGGCGCTGCTGGGCCATGCTTTGCAGCATCCGGTCGCGCGCCGGCACCAGATCGGACTGCAGCAGCGCCAGAGCGCCGGCATTGTCGCCGGCCCGGATGTTGGCTGTCACCTGCTGCGCCAGCCGCCAAAAATCATCATCCGCAGAGCGGATTTGGGCAAAAATCTCGCGCTCGCGCTCGGTGTCGATGGCGGCTTCAAACTGCTGCAGCAGTGCGAGTTTTTCGTCCCTGAACACCGCGATGCGATCCAGCGCTTGTTGCTTGGCGGCGGCATCGCTGACCAGCAGGGCTTGGCGTGCTTCGAGTGAGATGCGAAACATCAGCACCTGGGCGTCGGCAATCCGCTGCACCTGGGGCATGTGGCGCTGCGCCAAGCGCTCGGAATGGTTGCCGAGGTGGCTCAAGGTGACCCAACTGGCCACAGAGGTGAGCGCCAACGTGGAAAACAAAACCACGATGATGAAAACCAATTTGCGGCCAAGGGAGGGCAAAGGGGCAGCTGAAACGGGTGTGTTCATGGTCGCAAGTTCAGGCTGAAGCTGGCGCAGCCGTGTCTGTGAGCGCATCCGCATCCGCCATGCCTTGGTGGCGCAGCAGCGCGTCGAGGCGCGGCTCGCGGCCCCTGAAGGCCTTGAAGGACTCCAGCGCCGGGCGGCTGCCGCCCACTTCGAGAATGGTCTGGCGCAGGCGGCGGCCGGTGGCGCGGTCAAGCACGTTGCCGCTCTGGCCGTGCTGGCCGTTTTGGCTGGCAGCGGCTTCTTCGAAGGCAGCGTAGGCGTCGGCGCTGAGCACCTCGGCCCACTTGTAGCTGTAGTAGCCGGCTGCGTAGCCGCCCGCAAACACGTGGCTGAAGCTGTGCGGCATGCGGTGGTAGGGCGGGGGTTCGAGCACGGCGACTTCGGCGCGCACCTGCGCCAGCAAGGCCATGTAGTCGTCGCTGCCGTCGGCATTTTTGGGCGCGCCGCCGCTGTGCAGCAGCAGGTCGAACAGGGCGAACTCGACTTGGCGCAGCGTTTGCAGGCCGCTCTGGAAGTTTTTGGCGGCCAGCATCTTGTCGAACAGCTCGCGCGGCAACGCCGCACCGGTATCGACATGCGCGCTCAAGTGGCGCAGCACCTCCCACTCCCAGCAGAAGTTTTCCATGAACTGGCTCGGCAGCTCGACGGCGTCCCATTCGACGCCGCTGATGCCGGCCACGTCGCGCTCTTCGACTTGGGTCAGCAGGTGGTGCAGGCCGTGGCCGAATTCGTGGAACAGGGTGATCGCATCGTCGTGCGTGAGCAGCGGCGGCTGGCCGTTGACGCCTTCGGCGAAGTTGCACACCAGGTGCGCCAGCGGGGTTTGCAGGCCGGTGCCATCGGGGCGGCGCCAGCGCGCGCGGGCGTCGTCCATCCAAGCGCCGCCGCGCTTGCCGCTGCGTGCGCCGGGGTCGAGGTAGAACTGGCCGATCAGGGTGGGGGCGGCGCTGGCGGCCGCCGGGCGTTCGATGCGAAAGAACTGCACCCCGGGGTGCCAGGTGGGGGCCCGGTCGGGCAGTATGCGCACCTCGAACAGGGTTTCGATCAGGCCAAACAGCCCTTCGAGCACCTTGGGCGCGGTGAAATAGGGTTTGACTTCCTGCTCGCTGTAGGCGTAGCGCGCCTGGCGCAGTTGTTCGCCGATGTAGGTCCAGTCCCAGGCTTGGGGGTCGGGCAGATCGAGCTGCTCGGCGGCAAAGGCGCGCAGGTCGGCCAGGTCGCGCTGGCCCCAAGGGCGGGCGCGCGCCGCCAGTTGGCGCAAGAAGGCGATCACTTGCTCGGCGCTGTCGGCCATTTTGGGCGCCAGCGAGACGGCGGCGTAGTGCGGGTAGCCCAGCAGTTGCGCTTCCTCGTGGCGCAGCGCAAGAATCTGGCTGATCAGGGCGCTGTTGTCGAAGCGCGCCGGGTGGGCGGCGGCGTCGGGGGCCTCGCCAGAGTCGCCCAGCTCGCTGGCGCGGGTGGCGTAGGCGCGGTAGAGGCGCTGGCGCAGCTCGCGCTGGCGCGCAAACTGCATCAGCGGCAGGTAGCAGGGCAGTTTGAGCGTGAGCAGGTGGCGCTCGGTGTGGCCTGCGGCCTCGGCAGCGGCGCGGGTGGCGGCCAGCACATCGGGCGGTACGCCGTCGAGCTCCTCGGCGCTGGCCAGGTACTGCCAGGTGTCGGTGGCGTCGAGCAGGTTTTCGCTGAACTTTTGCTGCAACTCGGCCAGTTGTTCTTGGATGGCGGCAAAACGCGCCTTGTCCGCGCCTTGCAGTTCGGCTCCGCCGAGCACGAAGTCACGCAGGGCGTGCTGGCGCGCTTGGGCCTGCTCGGGCGTCAGGCGGGCGGGGTCGAGCGCTTTGTAGAGCGCGTACAGGCGCTCGTCGCTGCCCAAGCCGGTCCAGAAAGCGGTCACGGGGGCCAGCATGGCGTTGTAGGCGGCGCGCAGCTCGGGCGTGTCGGCCACGGCGTTGAGGTGGCTCACGGCGCTCCAGGCGCGGCCCAAGCGCTCGGTGGCCACGTCGAGCACGGCGGCTATGCCCTGCCAGTCGGCTACAAAGCCGGGCGCCGTGACTTGCTCCAGCGCGGCCTGGGCCTGTTGCAGCAACTGCTCGATCGCCGGCTGCACGTGCTCGGGCCGGATGGCATCGAAGCGCGGCAGCGCGCTGCCGTCCAGCAGCGGGTTGGTGGCCGCGTCGGGGGCGGTTGTGGGCGTGGTCGGGGTGGTGCAGGGGCTGGCAGGCATGGGCACCTCAGCGCGCCTGGCTGGCTTTTTTCACGCTCACGGGCCCGGTTGGGCGCGAGCGCTTGACCAAGCCGCCCGGCGTGAGGCGCTGGTTGCCCAGCACGCGCACGGTTTTCACTTCCGGGCGCTGGCCGCCTTTTTTGCTGTATTTGAGCACCTTGTAGTCGCGTGGGCCGGGTTTGCGCTCTTCGTCCGGGGCGGCGGCTTTTTCTTTGGGCGGCAGCGGGCGCCAGAGCACCAGCAGCTTGCCGATGTGCTGGATCGGGGCGGCGTTGAGCTCGGCCGCCAGCGTGTGCAGGTAGGCATCGCGCTGGTGGCGGTCGTCGTTGAACACGCGCACCTTGATCAGGCCGTGCGCTTTCAGGGCGGCCTCGACTTCTAGCGTGACGGCCGGGGTGAGGCCCTCGTGGCCGATTTGCACCACCGGTTCGAGGTGGTGCGCGTCGGCGCGGTGTATTTTTCGGGCGGCGGGGGTGAGTTCGATTTGAGGCATGGGACAATTATCCCCGCATGAAGGTCAAAACACAAAGCAAGAAGGTCAATAAGGCGTGGCTGAACCAGCACGCCAACGATCCGTGGGTCAAACTGGCCCAAAAGGAAGGCTACCGCGCGCGCGCCGCCTTCAAACTACAGGAAATTGATCAGACTCTGCACCTGGTGCGTCCCGGCCAGTGCATCGTCGATCTGGGTTGCGCGCCGGGGGCCTGGTGCCAGTATCTGCGTCGCCGGCTGGCCCCAGACGGGGCGGCGGCGGGGGCGCTCAAGGGCCGCATCATTGGCATCGACCTGCTGCCCATGGAGCCCATCGAGGGGGTGCAGTTCATTCAGGGCGATTTTGGCGACGCGCAGCTGCTGGCGCAGTTGCAGCAGGCGCTGGCCCAGCCGATGCCCGCCGTGGGTGGCGCCGAGTCGGCTGAGGCTGCGCCCACCCGCGCAGCTGAAGCCGCGCTGCGCCCGGTCGATCTGGTGCTGTCCGACATGGCGCCCAACCTGTCGGGCATCGAGGGGGTGGATGCGGCGCGCATCACGCACCTGGTGGAGTTGGCGCTCGATTTTGCCCGCAGCCAACTCAAGCCCGAGGGGGCGCTGGTGGCCAAGGTCTTTCATGGCAGCGGCTACCAGGAGCAGGTGCAGGCGTTTCGGGCTGCGTTTAGGCAGGTCAAGGCGATCAAGCCCAAGGCCTCGCGCGACAAATCTTCTGAAACCTTTTTGATCGGCCTCGGTCTGAAAGCATGAGTGGCGCATCGTTGTCGTTTTCTATCCTCTTCATGCAGATGGATTTGTGCACCCGAAAGCGGGGCACGGCCTTGAAAGACCTAAAATGGCCCCGCATGTGGGGCGCACATATTTCTAGCAGGAGTTTGCCTTGAACAACCAGTGGTTTGCCAAAGTGGCGGTGTGGATGGTGGTGGCCATGGTGCTGTTCACCGTCTTCAACCAATTTCAAGGGGCGCCCACGGCCGGGGCCACTGCGCTCGCCTACTCCGATTTTCTCGACAAGGTGCGCACCAGCCGCATCCAGAGCGCGACCATCCAAGAAGGCCCCAATGGCACCGAGATCACCGCCGTCACCACCGACGGGCAGCGGGTGCGCACCCAAGCCACTTTTCTGGATCGGGGCCTGATCGGCGACTTGGTCGCCCACAACGTGCGCTTCGACGTGCAGCCGCGCCAAGAGGCCTCGCTGCTGATGACGATTCTGGTGAGCTGGGGCCCGATGCTGCTGCTGATCGGGGTCTGGATTTATTTCATGCGCCAAATGCAGGGCGGTGGCAAGGGCGGTGCCTTCAGCTTTGGCAAGAGCAAGGCGCGCATGCTCGACGAGAGCGCCAACACCGTCTCCTTTGCCGATGTGGCCGGCTGCGACGAAGCCAAAGAGGAGGTCAAGGAGGTGGTTGACTTCCTCAAAGACCCGGCCCGCTTCCAAAAGCTGGGCGGGCGCATCCCACGCGGGCTGCTGTTGGTCGGGCCGCCGGGCACCGGCAAAACCCTGCTGGCCAAGGCCATCGCGGGCGAGGCCAAGGTGCCGTTTTTCAGCATCTCGGGTTCCGACTTTGTCGAGATGTTCGTCGGCGTCGGGGCCTCAAGGGTGCGCGATATGTTTGAGCAGGCCAAGAAAAACTCGCCCTGCATCATCTTCATCGACGAGATCGACGCCGTGGGGCGCCAGCGCGGCGCCGGCCTGGGCGGCGGCAACGACGAGCGCGAGCAGACCCTCAACCAGATGCTGGTCGAGATGGACGGCTTCGAGACCAACTTGGGCGTGATCGTGATCGCCGCCACCAACCGGCCCGATATTCTCGATGCCGCGCTGCTGCGCCCAGGGCGCTTCGACCGCCAGGTCTATGTCACGCTGCCCGACATCCGCGGCCGCGAGCAAATCCTCAACGTGCACATGCGCAAAGTACCGCTGGGTGCCGATGTGAGCGCCAGCGTGATCGCGCGCGGCACCCCCGGCATGAGCGGGGCAGATCTGGCCAACCTGTGCAACGAAGCCGCGCTGATGGCGGCGCGCCGCAACGCACGCCTGGTCGATATGCAGGACTTCGAGAAGGCCAAGGACAAAATCCTCATGGGCCCCGAGCGCAAGAGCATGGTCATGCCCGAAGAAGAGCGGCGCAACACCGCCTACCACGAGTCCGGCCACGCCCTGATCGGCAAACTGCTGCCCAAGTGCGACCCGGTGCACAAAGTGACCATCATCCCGCGCGGCCGTGCCTTGGGCGTGACCATGAGCCTGCCCGAAAAAGACCGCTACAGCTTCGACAAGCACTACATGCTGAACCAGATCAGCATGTTGTTTGGCGGCCGCATCGCCGAAGAGGTGTTCATGAACCAGATGACCACGGGTGCTTCCAACGACTTCGAGCGCGCCACCCACATCGCGCGCGACATGGTGATGCGCTACGGCATGAGCGACGCGCTCGGCCCCATGGTCTATGCCGAAAATGAGGGCGAGGTGTTCTTGGGCCGCTCGATCACCAAGACCACCAACATCAGCGAAGAGACCATGCGCCGCGTCGATGCCGAGGTGCGCCGCATCATCGACGAGCAGTACGCGCAGGCGCGCAAGCTGATCGAAGACAACGCCGACAAGATGCACGCCATGGCCAAGGCGCTGCTGGATTGGGAAACCATCGACAGCGAGCAGATCGACGACATCATGGCGGGCAAGCCGCCGCGCGCACCCAAAGACTGGACGCCACGCAACCCCAGCGTGGACGGTAGCGGTGGCGGTGGTTCGGCCGCAGCCAAGCCCGAGCCGGCCCCAACGGCGGCCTGAATAGCGGCGCAGTGGTGGTGGGGGCAGCAGGCGCAGCCGCAACGGGTGGCGCGCCAGCCATCTGGCAGACCAGCCGCTTTGCGCTCTCGCTGGAGCGCCCGCTGGTGATGGGGATACTCAACCTCACACCCGATTCCTTCTCCGACGGCGGCCAGTACCTGCGGCCCGAGGCCGCCTTGCGCCAAGCCGAGCGCCTGCTGGCCGAAGGGGCCGATGTGCTCGATCTGGGGGCCGAGTCCACCCGGCCCGGTGCCACCCCGCTGCCGCTGGCCGACGAATTGCAGCGCCTGCTGCCGCTGCTGCGCGAGTTGCAGCGCTGGCAGGTGCCGCTTTCGATCGACACCTACAAGCCCGAGGCGATGCAAGCCTGCCTCGACTTGGGGGCCGACATCATCAACGACGTCTGGGCGCTGCGCCACCCGGCACAGCACGGCCCCAGCGCTGAGGCGGTGCTGGCGCAGCACCCCAACTGCGGCGTGTGCCTGATGCACATGCACCGCGAACCGCAAACTATGCAGAGCGCACCCATGAGTGGCGACGTGCTGCCTCAGGTGCGCGACTTTTTGCTGGGGCGCGCCCAAGCGCTGCAAGCGCGCGGGGTGGCGCGCGCGCGGATCGTGCTCGACCCCGGCATCGGCTTTGGCAAAACGGTGGCGCAAAACTTTGCCTTGCTGGCGCGCCAGCGCGAGCTGCTGGCGCTGGGCTACCCGCTGCTGCTGGGGTGGTCGCGCAAATCGTCGCTGGGCGCGGTCACGGGCTGTGAGCAAGCAGCCGAGCGCCTGCCCGCCAGCGTGGCCGCTGCGCTGCTGGCGCTCGAGCGCGGGGCCAGCGTTCTGCGCGTCCACGATGTGGCACCCACGGTGCAGGCGCTCAAGGTGTGGCAGGCGATGCGCCAGCAGGCTGGATAATCCGTGCTTTTGCAAGCTTGGGAGCAGCCCGTTTTATGAGCAGACAATACTTTGGCACCGACGGCATCCGCGGCACGGTTGGCCAGCCGCCCATCACCCCCGACTTCGTGTTGCGCCTGGCCCATGCGGTTGGGCGCGTGCTCAAGCGCAGCCAGTCGCACCCCAAGGTGCTGATCGGCAAAGACACGCGCATCTCGGGCTATATGCTGGAGTCGGCGCTGGAGTCGGGCTTTAACTCGGCCGGGGTCGATGTGGTGTTGCTGGGTCCGCTGCCCACGCCGGCGGTGGCCTACCTGACGCGGGCCCAGCGCGCCAGCCTCGGGGTGGTGATCTCGGCCAGCCACAACCCCTTTGCCGACAACGGCATCAAGTTTTTCAGCGCCCAGGGGGCCAAGTTGAGCGACGAGTGGGAGCTGGACGTCGAAGCCGCGCTGCGCCAGGAGCCGCAGTGGGCCCCGTCGGCGCAACTGGGCAAAACGCGGCGCCTGGATGACGCCGCCGGGCGCTACATCGAGTTTTGCAAAAGCACCTTTGGCACCGAGTTGAGCTTGAGCGGGCTCAAAATCGTCGTCGATGCGGCGCATGGGGCGGCCTACCACATTGCGCCCAAGGTGTTCCACGAGCTCGGGGCCGAGGTGATCGAGATCGGCTGCCAACCCGACGGCTACAACATCAACCACGAGGTGGGGGCCACGCACCCGCAGGCGCTGGTGGCGGCGGTGGGCCAGCACCGCGCCGACCTCGGCATCGCCCTCGATGGCGACGCCGACCGCCTGCTGCTGGTCGATGCCAAGGGCCGGCTCTACAACGGCGACGAGTTGCTGTATCTGCTGGCCGACGACCGGCTCGGGCGCGACGAGGTGGTGCCCGGTGTGGTCGGCACGCTGATGACCAATATGGCGGTTGAGCTGGCCTTGCAGGCCAAAGGGGTGCCGCTGCGGCGCGCCCAGGTGGGCGACCGCTACGTGCTCGAAGAGCTGCAACGCCAGCGCTGGCCGCTGGGCGGCGAGGGCTCGGGCCATTTGCTGATTCTCGATAAACAGACCACCGGCGACGGCATCGTGGCCGCCCTGCAAGTGCTGCAGGTGTGTGTGCGCAGCGGCCAGTCGCTGGCGCAGTTGCTGCAAGGGCTGACATTGTTTCCGCAAACCCTGCTCAATGTGCGGCTGCAAGCGGGGCAGGATTGGAAAACCCACGCCGCGCTGGCGCGCACCCTGGAGCAGGCCGAGGCCGCGTTGCAGGGCCAAGGGCGGGTGCTGATCCGCGCCAGCGGCACCGAGCCGCTGCTGCGCGTGATGGTGGAGGCGCGCGAGACCGCGCTGGCGCAGAGTTGGGCCGAGCGGCTGGTGGCCAGCCTGAGCGAGTAGCGCGCTGGCGCCTGATCGAACGGGCGTGCAAAGCTTGGTACTCGGGTTTACGCGTAGTTGTCACATTTTCATGTGCGCGCCGTTCCATAATCGAACGATATGATTTTCAGGGAATCGAAGCGCAGACACATGAGTACCTCCACCCCGACCCCCAAACACGGATTTCTCGACCGCGACCAAAGCATTCTGGCCTTCAATGAGCGCGTGCTGGACTGGGCCCGTCGCCCTGCCGTGCCCTTGCTGGAGCGGCTGCGCTACCTGACCATCGTGTCATCCAATCTGGACGAGTTTTTCGAGGTGCGTTTTGCGCCGCAACTGGCGGCCTTTGTGAGCAACGAGCAGCGCGGGGCCATCACCGCACAGACCTTCCGCGAGGTCGCGGCCAAAGTCCATGCTTTGGTCGATCTGCAATACATGATTCTCAACGAGGAGCTGCTGCCCATACTCGAAAAGCGCGGCATCAAAATCGTCGCGCACAGCGAGCGCACCCCAGCCCAGCGGCGCTGGGTCAAGGAATACTTCGCCACCGAGGTGCAGCCGCTGCTGCTACCGATCGGGCTCGACCCCTCGCACCCCTTTCCGCAGGTGGCCAACAAGTCGCTCAACTTCATCGTGCGCTTGGCCGGTCGCGATGCCTTTGGGCGCGAAAACGAAGTGGCCATCGTCAAAGTTCCGCGCTCGCTGCCGCGTTACTTGCGCATGCCGGGTGCGCGCAACAGCAAGAACGCCTGCTTCATTTCGATTTCGAGCCTGATCCGCTCGCACCTGGGCGATTTGTTTCCGGGCCGCAGCGTGACCGAGTTTTCGCAGTTTCGCGTCACGCGCCACTCCGATCTGGCGGTCGATGAAGAAGAGGTGAAAAACCTGCGCACGGCGATGCGCCTGGGCCTGACGCGGCGCCACTACGGCCAGGCGCTGCGGCTCGAGGTCTCGGCCGGGTGCTCCGAATTTTTGTCCGATTTTTTGCAGCTGCAGTTCAACCTACCGCCCGAGTGCCTGTTCCGGGTCTCTGGGCCAGTCAATCTGGTGCGCATGACGCAACTGATCGATCTGCTTGAATTGCCCGCCTTGCGCTTCGAGCCCTATCTGCCCGGTTGGCCGTCGCAACTGGTGCCGGGGCAGTCCTTCTTCGAGCGCCTCAAAAAAGGCGATGTGCTGATCCACCAGCCCTACGAGAGCTTCGACGCCGTGCTGGCCTTCTTGCGCGAGGCGGTGGAAGACCCGCAGGTGCTGGCGATCAAGCAAACCATTTACCGCACCGGCAGCAAGGGCGAGATGGCCGACTTGTTGCGCGAGGCGGTGCGCCGCGGCAAGGAAGTCACGGCGGTGGTCGAGCTCAAGGCGCGCTTCGACGAAGAGGCCAACATCAACCACGCCGAGCGGCTGGAGTCGGTCGGGGCGCAGGTGGTGTATGGCATCGTCGGGCTCAAAACCCACGCCAAGATGCTGCTCATCACGCGCCGCGAAGAAGGGCGGCTGGTGCGCTACGCCCACCTCTCGACCGGCAACTACAACCCAGGCACCGCCAAGCTCTACACCGATTTCAGCTACCTCACGGCCGATGAAGCGCTCACCAGCGACCTCGATCAGGTGTTTTTGCACTTGGCCAGCCAGAGCCGCCTGCCCCGGCTACACAAAGTGCTGGCAGCCCCGTTTTACCTGCACAAGGGCATGCTCGAGCGCATCGAGGCCTGCGTCGCAGCGGCCAAACTGGGGCAAGAGGCGCGCATCATCCTCAAGACCAACGCCCTCACCGACGAGCCGCTGGCGCGTGCGCTGGCGCACGCCTCGCAGGCCGGGGTGCAGATCGACGCCATCGTGCGCGGGGCCTGCATTCTGCCGGCTGGGGTACCGGGCTACACCGAGAACGTGCGCATCCGCTCGGTCATTGGGCGCTTGCTGGAGCACTCGCGGGTGTTTTACTTTCGCTATGGCGAGCAAGAAGAGCTGTGGCTGTCCAGCGCCGACTGGATGAACCGCAACATGCTGCGCCGCATCGAGTTGGCGTGGCCCGTAACCGACCCGGCGCTGCGCCAGCGCGTGATGGAAGAGGGCATCCACCAGTACCTGCACGACAGCCGCGATGCCTGGCTGCTAGAACCCGATGGAAGCTACTCGCGCGCCGGGGTGCATCAGGGGCGCGGCCGCAACCCGCTGCATTCGGCCCAAACGGCCCTCATGTCCCGTCACGGGAGCAAAGGATAAGCATGGACTTGATACTCTGGCGCCACGCCGAAGCTGAAGACCTGGAGGAAACCGAGGAGTTGTGCGGGGCCGACCTGTCGCGCCGCCTCACGCCCAAGGGCGAGCGCCAGGCGCTGCGCATGGCGGCCTGGCTGGATCGGCAACTACCCGAAGGGGTGCGTGTTTTTTGCAGCCCGGCGGTGCGCACCGAACAAACCGTGATCGCGTTGGGGCGCAAATACAAGGCGCGCGAGGAACTGCGCCCCGATGGCAGCGTCGATGAGCTGCTGCAACTGGTGCAATGGCCCGAAGCGCGCCAACCCGCCTTGATCGTCGGGCACCAGCCCACGCTGGGCCGCACGGTGGCGCGTCTGCTCGATTGGCGCGAAGAAGACTGCTCGATCCGCAAGGGTGCGGTGTGGTGGTTGCGCCAGCGCGAGCGCGATGGCCAACTGCAAACCGTCATCGTGACGGTGCAGACGCCAGAGCTGCTTTGATCAGCGCAGGTCCAGCTCCAACGCCCAGTGCGTTTTCTGCCACATCAGGGCCTCTTCTTCCAGCAACCAAGCCGATTGCGGGTGCAGCTTCGCCCAGCCCGGCACCGCGCTGAATTTGAAGCAGCCCGCCTTGTAGCCCAGCCGCAAAGCGGCGGTGTCGGGGTCGGTGCGGGCGTGGCAGAGCAACACCGCCAGCCGCAGGCACATCAGTTGCTTGGCAAACAGCTCTTCTTGCAGTTCGGCCTCGAGCTTGCGCAGCTTGCCGCGTTGGCCCAGCACCAAGCGGCTCATGCGGTGCAACTCGGGCATCGAAAAGCCCGGCGCATCCACATGGTCGAGGATGTAGGCCCCGTGGCGGTAGGCGCCGCTGTGCGAAATGTGGGTGCCGATCTCGTGCAGGCGCGCCGCCCAGTCGAGCTTGCGCGAGTAGCGGCCGTTGAGCGGGTCTTCGTCGGCCACTTGCGCAAACAGCCGCACCGCCAGCGCCGCCACGCGTTTGGCCTGCGCCTGGTCGGTGGCGTAGCGCTCACCCAGCCAGCGCACCGTGCGCTCGCGGATGTCGGTCTGGCCGCTCTCGCGGTCGATCAGGTCGAACAGCGCACCCTGGCGCAGCGCGCCGTAGGAACGATGCAGCGTCTGCAGGTCGAACAACTCAAACAGCGCGTGCAGCACGCTCAAGCCGCCACACAGCACCGGGCGGCGGTCGTCGCGCAAGCCCTCCAGTCGCAACTCGTTGACGTTGCCAGCGCGCAGCAGGCGCTCGCTGAGCCAATCCAGCCCGGCGCGGCTGATGACATCGGACTCGAAGCCGTTGAGGGCCAACATTTCGCACACCGCCCCGGCGCTGCCCGAGGAGCCGTAAGCCACTTGCCATTCGGCGGCGGGAAAGGTCTCCAGCGCTTCGTCCAGCACCGCCTTGGCGGCGATGACGGCGGTGCGCAGCATGGGTGCGGTGTACTGGCCGCGCGCAAAGTAGCGCTGCGTCCACGAAACTGAACCCAGCCGGTAGGATTCCATGCGCAAGGGCTCGTGGCCTTGGCCAAGGATGATCTCGGTTGAGCGCCCGCCGATGTCGATCACCAGTCGGCACTCGTCCGACTGCGGCAGCAGGTGCGAGGCCCCTTGGTAGATCAGGCGCGCCTCTTCGTGGCCCGAGATCACATCGATGGGAAAACCCAGCACCGCCTGTGCCTTGCGCAAAAAATCGTCGCGGTTGCGCGCTTCGCGCAGGGTCTGGGTGGCCACGGCGCGCACCTGGGTTTTCTTGAAGCCCTGCAAGCGTTCACCAAAACGCGCCAGGCATTCCCAGCCGCGCTCCATCGCCGTTGGGCTCAGGTTTTTGTACTCATCGAGCCCGGTCCCCAGTCGCACCGGCTCCTTGAGGTACTCGACCCGTTCCACGTGGCCCGAGTGGTAGCGACCGATCTCCAGCCTAAAGCTGTTTGAGCCCATGTCCACCGACGCCAAAAGAGTTCCGTTGTCCATAATGGTATTTACCTATTCGGGGCAAGCATACCACCGGCTGGGCGGACCCTTGTGTCTTGGGTGCTGCGTCTATCCGTTGCGCGTGCTGTAATTGGACTTGATAGATCTTCACGCTTTGCTTCTATGTCTGGTCCTGCTTACCCGTCCACCGCCGCCTCGTCGCGCGCACCCGACTGGCGCGCCTGCGTGGCCCCGATGCTGGACTGGAGCGACCGGCACTGCCGCTTCCTGCACCGCCTGCTCACCCGGCGCGCCCGCCTCTACACCGAGATGGTCACCACCGGCGCCTTGCTGCATGGCGACGTGCGCCGCCATTTGGTCTTCGATGCTGCCGAGCACCCGCTGGCCTTGCAACTGGGCGGCAGCGAGCCGGCCGAACTGGCCCAGTGCGCGCGCCTGGGGCAGCAGTGGGGCTACGACGAAATCAACCTCAACTGCGGTTGCCCGAGCCCGCGGGTGCAGCGCGGCGCCTTTGGGGCTTGCCTGATGGCCGAGCCGCAGCGCGTCGCCGATTGCGTGCGCGCCATGCGGGCGGCGGTGGACATCCCGGTCACGGTCAAGCACCGCATCGGTCTCGACCAAGAGCAAAGCTACGGCTTTGTGCGCGATTTCGTGGGCACCGTGGCCGAAGCGGGTTGCACGGTTTTCATCGTGCATGCGCGCAGCGCCTGGCTGCAGGGCCTGAGCCCCAAAGAAAACCGCGCGCTGCCGCCGCTGCGCTACGAGGTGGTGCAGCAGCTCAAGCGCGATTTTCCGGCTCTCACGCTGGTGCTCAACGGCGGCTTGCAGACCGCGCAGCAGATGGCCGAGCAGTTGCAACACCTCGATGGCGTGATGATTGGGCGCAGCGCCTACCACCAGCCTTGGGATTTGAGCCGCTGGGATGAAATCTTTTACGCCGCCGCGCCCTTCGATTCAAACCGCGACGCGGTGGAAGCAGCCATGGTGGACTATATGGAGCGCGAAGCCTTGCAGGAAGGCACGCACTGGTACGCGGTGGCGCGGCATCTGCTGGGCCTGCGCCACGGCCAGAGCGGGGCCCGGCGCTGGCGCCAGGTCTGGAGCGACCACCGGCTCAAAGACCTGCCGCCACGCCACGTCTGGCGTTTGGCCCAGCAAGCCTTGCAGCCCACCCACGCCCCCACAGCATCGCAGCCGTGCCTTGCGATCTAAGCCATGAGCAGCGCCACCTACCCCGACGTCTCCTTTTTTCAATCGTGTGAGGGGTAGCCGGTGATGGTGCGGATCTCGCGGTATAGAGGCTGTAGACGATCGTACATGCGACAGTACACGCGCTGGTAGAGCTGCTCGTAGGTGTGGGCGTGTTCGGGCGCGGGGGCAAAGGTCTGGCCAATGCGCGTCATGGTGCGCACGGCGGTGGCGAAGTCGGGGTGCAGCCCCAGGCCTACGCTGGCCAAGATGGCCGCACCCAAGCCGCTGGTCTCATACAGGTGCGGTCTCTCACAGGGCAGGTTGAAGATGTCGGCGGTGATCTGCATGGCCGCATCGCTCTGTGAGCCGCCGCCTGAGACGCGCACGCGTTCAATGCGTTGGCCACCGCGTTTTTCGATGCGCTCCTTGGCTTCGCGCAGCGCGTAGGCCAAGCCTTCAAGGATGGCGCGGTACAGGTGGGCTCTGGTGTGTATATCGCCAAAGCCGATCACGGCGCCCTTGGCCTCGGGGCCCGGCACCTTGATGCCAGGGTTCCAAAATGGCTGCAGCATCAGGCCCTGCGCACCGGGTGGCACGGCGTTGACCAATTCATCAAACAGGCTCTCGGGGGAAACGCCGCGCTCTTGCGCAAGCAGTTGCTCGTGCTGGCCGAATTGTTCCTTGAACCAGCTCACCATCCAAAAACCCCGCGTGATTTGCACTTCGGTGTTGTAGTGCCCCGGCACGGCCGCTTGGTAGGGCGGGATGAAGGGTGTGGCCTCCAAATAGCGCCGCATGGTGATGTTGATGGTGGCGGCCGTGCCGTAGGAGAGGCAGGCGATCTCGGGCGTGAGGCAGCCCGCGCCGATCACCTCGCAGGCCTTGTCGGCCGCACCCGCCACCACGGGCAGGCCGAAGGGGATGCCGGTCGCGCTCGCGGCCTGCGGGGTGACTTGGCCGATGACGGTGCCCGCATCCACCAGCTCGGGCAGCATGCTTGGGCGGATGGGCAGGGCGTGCCACTTCCAGTCGTACGACGGCGCCCAGCGGCCTTTTTTGTAGTCGAACGGTACATAGCCTACTTGCGAGGCCACCGAATCAACAAAACGCCCCGTGAGCTGGTGGTTCAGGTAGCCCGAGAGCAGCAGAAATTTGTCGGTGCGTGCCCAAAGATCTGGCTGGTGCTGCACGATCCAGTTCGCCTCGGCCTCGCGCTGGAAGTGGCGCACGGTGTCGCGCATGCCGATGGCGGCGAAGGCTGCCTCCCACCACCATGGCAGGCGCGGGGCGTGCTGAGCGCGGCGCTGGTCGAGCCAGATCATTGAGGGACGCAGTGGCTGTCCATCGGTACCGAGCGACACGGTGGTGCCGCGCTGTGTGGTGACCACGACCCCGGCGATGGAATTTTTCGGCACGGCGGTGTTGGCCCACAGGCGCTGGCAGGCCTGGCACAGGGTTTGCCAGAAGGCTTCGGGGTCGTTCTCCATCCAGCCGGGCTCGGGAGAACGGTAGGTGGTGATGGCCACTTGCGCCTTGTCCACCAAGTTGCCGTGCAGATCCAGCAGCAGGGCGCGCACGCTCTGCGTGCCGTTGTCGATGACCAGCAGGTAGGGTTTGGTCATGGGGCCTCCTCGATTTTTGTAGCTGCGGGCGCTTGACGGATGAGCGTTTGCGGCTATTTTTTTATTCAAATTCTGGCAGCATGGTGCCCGGCAGCTGGTAGTGCGCGGTGATGAGAGCGCGGTAGCGGACGGTTTCCTCTTGCCAGCGCGCATCGCTCCAAGCCAAGTCCGGTGCGCAGAGCCGCCGGATGCGTGGCAGCAGCGCCAGCGCGCCGTGGGGCAGCAAAATGCCCAGCCGCGTTCGGCGCAGCAGCAGGTCGTCCAAGTGCTCCACGGCCTCGTAGCGGGCGGCCACGGCCAGCTCCAGCCACAAGGTGGAGGTGCCGGGGATGCCATGCAGGTTTTCTTGGTGAGCATCGGCGCACAGGGACGCGGCCAAGCTGCCGTAGCGCCCCTGCAGGCGCTGGCGCACACTTGCACACCAACGCGGGTTCAATGGGCTGGCTGGGGTGAACACGGGCGCATCGGTGCGCGTGAACGGTTTTCCCACGTGCGGCGCGGCCAAGGCCAGTGCATCCTGCGCCATGAGGCGGAAGGTGGTGAGCTTGCCGCCGGTCAGCGTGACAAGGCCAGACTCGTCGCGCACCACATGGTCGCGCGAGGCTTTGGAGGCATCTTTTTGACCGCCGTCGATGACTGGGCGCACGCCGGCGTAGCAGGCGCTGACGTCCGCCGGGGTAAGGCGGGCACCCGGAAACTGGTCGTTCACGGCCTCGATCAGATAGATCACCTCTGCCGGTGTGATGCTGGCCTCGGTGTCGAGTGACTCATCGTGGTCCAGGTCGGTGGTGCCGATCAGCGTGGCACCCTCCCAGCAGTAGAGGAAAACCGGGCGGCCATCGCGTGGGTGCATGAGGCTGATGCTCTGCGCCACCGGCAGGCGCCAGAACGGCACGAGGAGGTGGCTGCCGCGCAGCGGGCGCAGGATGGGCCTGCTGCCCAACCCGGCGCGTAGCCGGTCGGCCCAGGCGCCGGTGGCGTTGACCACAGAGCGGGCCCGCACCACATGGCTGCGCCCGCCCAGCGCATCCTGCAGGTCGAGGCCGGTGATGCGGCCGCCCTCCAGCCGCAAGGCGCGTGCGGCCAGGTAGTTGAGGGTGGTGGCACCCAGCAGCCGCGCCTCTTGCAGCACCCGCAGTACCAGCCGGGCGTCGTCGGTTTTGGCGTCTTGAAACACCAGCGCTCCGCGCAGTCCAGGAGGCGCCAAGCCGGGCGCCAACGCCTGTGTGGTGGCGAGGTCGGCATGAAAATGGCTGCGCTGTCCGGCCATGAGGTCGTACACCGACAGCCCGGTCTGCATCAGCCAGCGCCCAGGCTTGCGGTCGGGGCAATCGGCAAATAAAAAGCTTTGCAGCTCCACCAAGCCCGGGGCTTCCTGTAGCAGGCGCTCGCGTTCGCGCACTGAATGCAGCGTGGTTTTGAGGTCACCTTCTTTCAGGTAGCGCAGTCCACCATGCACCAATTTGGACGAACGGCTGGACGCGCCCCAAGCGAAGTCGCGCTGCTCCACCAGCAGCACGCTCCAGCCCCTTCGTGCCGCCTGCTGCGCCACGCCCGCGCCGGTGATGCCGCCGCCAATGACGACGATATCCCACTCTTGGGCTTCGATCTGCGCCAATGCCTCGGCGCGCGGGAGCATCAGTCCGCCCATGGCCCACCGTCCTGCAGCAGCTTGCCGGGGTTCATGATCCCGTGCGGGTCGAAATGGCGGCACAGCCCGGCCAGTGTCGCCATGCCCAGCGGGCCTTTCTCGTCGACCAGGTGTGTGGCGTGGTCGCGCCCCACGCCGTGCTGGTGGCTCACGGTGCCGCCGTGCGCGGCAATCTGCTCGGCGACGGCGCGTTTGAGCGTCTGCCAGCGCTCGAAATTGGGCGCGAAGCCGCCGGGTGCGGTGGGCCAGACGTACTGCGAATAGATGCTGCTGCCCTGCGGGTATACGTGCGAAAGGTGGGTAAAGGCATGCACCGGCGTCCCAAAGCGAGCGAACGCCTCGCGCCCTGCCTGCTCCATGGCGTGCATCAAGGACTTCACTTGGGGCCAATCCACCGCCGTCTCGATGGTGTCGACGCTGTAGCCTTGGTCCCACAGCGTGTTGCGCAGGTAGGGTCCCTTGAACCGATTGACCGCCCACTTGCTCCCCATGGCTGGGCCGATGTAGACCGCGCCGTGGCGGCGCAGCTCTCGCCGGGCCTCGCCCAGTGCATGGCGCGCGGTGGCCGAGTCGGCGGTCACGCCCAGCATCAACAGGCATTTGTTTGCACCGCAGCCGCGCCAAGCCAAGTAGCGCTGCAGCAGCCCGATCAGGCGCTCGTGGCCAGCCAGCGTGAGGTTGGTTTCGGTCTCGATGCGGTTGGACAATCGCAGCATCGACAGTGGCAGCCGCCGCTGCGCCAGTGCGCGCACGGCGGCCTCGGCGCTGTCCCAGTCTGGTAGGAAAAGGGCGTGGAAACTTTCGTGCTCGGGCAGGGGCGAGATGCGCACCGTGACCTCGGTCAGGATACCGAAGCGCCCCTCGGAACCCAACACGATTTCGCGCAGATCTGGGCCGGCGCTGGCAGCGGGCAGGGTGGGAAGCACCAGCGGGCCCACGGGCGTCTCCATGCGTCCGCCCGCGAAGAGCTGCTCGATGCGCCCATAGCGCAGCGACTGCTGGCCGCTGGAGCGCGTGACCACCCAGCCGCCCACAGTGGAATATTCAAACGACTGCGGAAAATGACCCAACGTGTAGCCTTGGGCGCGCAGTTGGGCTTCTACTTGCTGCCCTGGAGTGCCTGCGCCGAAAGTGGCGAGCAGGCTGGTCTTGTCCAGGTGCAACAGGCGGTTCATGCGTGTCAGGTTGACCGAGAGGATGGGCCGCTCGCTCAGGGGACAGTCGAGGTGTCCCGACACGCTGGTGCCGCCGGCGAACGGGATCACAATCCAGCGCTGTGAGTGCGCCAAGTCCAGGAGCGTGCGCACCTGCTCGCCCGATTCCGGGAACGCCACACCATCGGGCACCGGGGGAAGCTGGCCGAAGCGCTTGCGGATCCAGTCGGCGTAGCTCTCGCCCAGCCCCACGGCTAGGCGCGAAGAGGCATCGTGCTGGATCAGCGGGTGCTCCAGCAGGCGCGAAGCCGGAATGCGCGGCAGCAGGTCTTCGCGCTTGGCGTCCTGCCCTGGTTGGCCTGGTCCGAGGCGCTGGGCCAGCATGGCACGTGCACCTTCGCCCAGGTTCATCGAGGTGGATTCGTCGCCCCAGCCGTTCCATCGCCGCATGACTGGATACTCCTGAATGGTTTTCAGGCTACTATAGCTGCGGGCTTCCGATTTGCCATTCCGAAATGCCGCCAACTGATTGTTCCAACACGCCAAACACGCCACCGCCCCGTGTCGTGGCGCCCTACGCGCGCACACTGTGGGATACGGCGTGCGCCGAAGGCATGACACAGGCTGCGCTGGAGCAGGCACTGGGCCAAGAAGCTCCGGGTGAGGCGGACGTGCCTGTGTCCGCCTATTTGTCGCTGCTGCAGCAGGCTCTGGCCCACGCGGGGCCGGGCTTCGCCTGGCGCCTTGGGCAGAGTGTCAAGCCCACTACCTACGGCGTCAACGGCATCCTGCTGCTAGCCTGCCACACGTTGGGCGAGGCGCTGGACCAGGTGCTGCGTTTCGAGTCGCTGGTGCATGACTTGGGGCGATCCACCCTCACGTGGCAGGGCGACACGGTGGAATATGTCTGGTGCAACGGCTGGGGTAGCCATCCGGCGGCGGATGCGCTGGTCGAGTCGGTGTTTTCCGGCATCCATGCCTGCGCTCAGTGGCTCGTTGGGAAGCCGATTGCGGGTGTTGCGTTGGAGTTTTCGCACCGTCAAGACGATGCCACGGCGCAGGCTATCTCTCAGGCCAGCGGGGCGCGCGTTCGTTGGGGCGGTGCGTTGCATCGAGCCAACTTCCCTGCGGCACTGCTGAGCCTGCAGATTCCTCAGGCCAATAAAACGCTGCTGCCGCTCCTGCAACGGCATGCCGACGAGCTGTTGCAGGCACGCCACCCACGCGAGGGCGGTATCGTGGCGCAGGTGCGCCAAAGCATCTCTGGTCGGCTGGGGCGAGGCGCTGTGAAGCTGGCCGATGTGGCGGATGACTTGCACCTATCCACGCGCACCCTGCAGCGCCGCTTGGCCGAGACCGGCATGACCTACCAGGCACTGATCGATGCCACGAGGCACGAGCTGGCCTGTCACTACCTAGCCACTTCGGCCATGCCGATTGCCGAGGTGGGCTACCTGCTGGGGTACCACGAGTCAGCGGCCTTCCACCATGCCTTCAAGCAGTGGCAGGGGCAGGGGCCGGGCCAATACCGGGCCGGATGCGCCGAGCTTCGGACGGCACATTACCCTGCACGTCCCAATGGCTGGTCTGCATCTTGACCCGACCCGGCGGTACCAACATCTGCTCGGTGTGGGGGTAATCGGTGCAAGGTGCAAATTTCAGGGGTGCGTCATAGAATCAAGGGTTACCCCACATGGCAGCCGTCAATCCCCCAAGGCACCACCCCCCCCATGACCGCCTACGTTGACGTCTCCTTTTTCCCGCGCCCGGCCAAGCCGCTGCCCAGTTTCAAACCCTACTGGGCCAAGCGCTTGGGCGTTGCGCCCTTTTTGCCCACCAGCCGCGCCGAGATGGAGCGCCTGGGCTGGGACAGTTGCGACGTGGTGCTGGTCACCGGCGACGCCTATGTCGATCACCCCAGCTTTGGCATGGCGGTGATCGGGCGCGTGCTGGAGGCGCAGGGCTTTCGCGTGGGCATCATCGCCCAGCCCGATTGGCACAGCGCCGAGCCCTTCAAGCTGCTGGGGCGGCCCAATCTGTTCTGGGGCGTGACCTCGGGCAATATGGATTCGATGATCAACCGCTACACGGCCGATCGCAAAATCCGCTCCGACGACGCCTACACCCCTGGCGACGTGGGCGGCAAGCGCCCGGACCGGGCCGCCATCGTTTACAGCCAGCGCTGCCGCGAAGCCTACAAGGATGTGCCGATCGTGCTCGGCGGCATCGAAGGCTCGCTGCGCCGCATCGCCCACTACGACTACTGGAGCGACCAGGTGCGGCGCTCGGTCGTGGTCGATGCCAAGTGCGACCTGCTGCTGTATGGCAACGCCGAGCGCGCCATCGTCGAGATCGCGCACCGGCTGGCGCGGCGCGAGCCGGTGCAGCAGATCACCGACGTGCGCGGCACCGCCTTCGTGCGCCGCAGCAGCGCGCCGGACTGGATCGAGCTCGATTCGACCGAAGTCGATCGCCCCGGCCGCGTGGAAGCGCACTTGAGCCCCTACCTGAGCACCAGCGAGCAGGCGCAGGCGCGCGGGGCGAGCTGTTCGAAAGAAGAAACATCCGTTCAGGCTGAGCCTGTCGAAGCCCTTGCGAGCCCTTCGATCCTTCGACAAGCTCAGGATAGGCCAAGCTCAGGGCGAACGGTGCAGGTGCAGGTCGAAGCTCCTGCCCCCGTTCGGGCTGAGCCTGTCGAAGCCCTAGCGAGCCCTTCGATCCTTCGACAAGCTCAGGACGGGCCAAGCTCAGGGCGAACGGTAAATTGGGAGGTCAAACCCATCACCCTCCACCCCCCGCTGGCCCAGCGCACCAAGGCCGCCGCACCGGCACGCGAGCGCACCGTGATCCGCCTGCCCAGCTACGAGCAGGTGCGCGCCGACCCGGTGCTGTACGCCCACGCCAGCCGCGTGCTGCACCTGGAAACCAACCCCGGCAACGCGCGCGCGCTGGTGCAGGCGCACGGCAGCGGCGCCACGGCGCGCGAGGTCTGGATCAACCCGCCGCCCATCCCCTTGAGCAGCGCCGAAATGGACTGGGTGTTCGACCTGCCCTATGCGCGCAGCCCGCACCCGAGCTACGCCGACGAACACGGCCGCCACGACGGGACTACCAAAATCCCGGCCTGGGAGATGATCCGCTTCAGCGTCAACATCATGCGCGGCTGCTTTGGCGGTTGCAGCTTTTGCTCCATCACCGAGCACGAAGGCCGCATCATCCAGAGCCGCTCCGAAGACTCGATCGTGCGCGAAGTCGAGCAAATCCGCGACCAGGTGGCGGGCTTTACCGGCGTCATCAGCGACCTCGGCGGCCCCACCGCCAATATGTACCGTCTCGGCTGCAAGAGCCCCGAGATCGAGGCCGCCTGCCGCAAACCGAGCTGCGTCTATCCCGGCATCTGCTCCAACCTGCACACCGATCACCGGCCGCTGATCTCGATCTACCGGCGCACGCGCGCGCTGCCGGGCATCAAAAAGGTGCTGATCGGCTCCGGCCTGCGCTACGACCTGGCGGTGCAAAGCCCGGAGTACGTGCAGGAGCTGGTGCAGCACCACGTGGGCGGCTACCTCAAGATCGCGCCCGAGCACACCGAGGGCGGGCCGCTGTCGAAAATGATGAAGCCCGGCATCGGCAGCTACGAGCGCTTCAAAAAGCTGTTCGAGCAGTACAGCGCCGAGGCCGGCAAGAAGCAGTACCTGATCCCGTACTTCATCGCCGCGCATCCCGGCACCAGCGACGCCGACATGATGCAGCTCGCGCTCTGGCTCAAGCGCAACGGCTTTCGCGCCGACCAGGTGCAGACCTTCTACCCCAGCCCCATGGCCAGCGCCACCGCCATGTACCACAGCGGGCTCAACCCGCTCAAGGGCATCCACCGTGACGCCCGCGCCGAGCGCGTGGATGTCGTCAAGGGCGACCGGCGCCGGCGCCTGCACAAAGCCTTTTTGCGCTACCACGACCCGGCCAACTGGCCGCTGCTGCGCGAGGCGCTCAAAGCCATGGGCCGCGCCGACCTGATCGGCAACGGGCGCCAGCACCTGATTCCCAGCTTCCAACCCAGCAGCAGCCCCAGCGGCTACCAGAGCCCACGGCGCAGCAACAGCACGCCGGTGCGCCCCGGCACGCTGCTGACGCAGCACACCGGGCTGCCGCCACGGGCCGGGGTGGCGGGCAAGAAAAAACGCTGATCGGGGTGCGACGGGGCGCAACCAGTGTGGGCTGCAGGGCCCGCGCGTGGTAGCGGGCGGGCGTATCTGGCCCGGCGCATCAGGCCGGGGTTTTGGGTTGCGCCAAGGCCGTGTGCGCCGCAGCGCCGCGGCCTTTGCCACCACGCCACAGCCGCAGCCCCAGCTTGCGCGCCTCTTCCAGCACCAGCACGCTGGCGGCTACGGCCGTGGCCAGCAGCCAGTCGTGCAGACTCAGGTCGGTGGTGTTGAAGAAAGCCTGCAGCGGCCCCCAGTGCACCACCAGGATCTGCAACGGGATCACCACCCCCAGCGACATCCACAGCCAGCGGTTGGTGAACAGTTGCCGGTTGAAGGCCGTGCCATGTTCGTTGCGGGCATTGAAGAGGTTGAAGAACTGGAACAGCACGAAAGTGGTCCAGGCCAGCGTGAGCGCATAGGTCTCGCCCTTGGGCTGGGCGTACCAGAACAGCGCCAGTGTGCCGACCGTCATGCAGAAACCATAAAAAAACAGTTGTGCAATGCGGCTGCCGCTCAAAATGCGCGCATCGGGGCGGCGCGGCGGCTCGTCCATGACGCCGGTGCGCGGCGGCTCCACCCCCAGGCTCAGGGCGGGCGGCCCGTCCATGATGATGTTGACCCACAAAATCTGCACCGCCGTAAAGGGTGTGGGCAGTCCCAGCAGGCTGGCGCCCAGCACGGTCTGCATGGCCCCGATGTTGGTCGAGACCTGAAAACGCACGAATTTGACGATGTTGTCGTAAATGGCGCGGCCCTCGCGCACCGCGCGCACGATGGTGGCGAAGTTGTCGTCGGTGAGCACCATCACCGCGGCTTCTTTGGTGACTTCGGTGCCGGTGATGCCCATTGCCACGCCGATGTCGGCGTGTTTCAGCGCCGGGGCGTCGTTGACGCCGTCGCCGGTCATGGCGGTGACGTGGCCGTCGGCCTTGAGCGCTTGCACGATGCGCACCTTGTGTTCGGGCGCCACGCGGGCAAACACGGCGATGCGGTCGATGCGCGCCGCCAGCGCTTCCACGCTGAGCGCATCGAGCTCGCGCCCCTCGATCACCTCGCCGTGCAGGCCGAGCTCGCGCGCGATCGCCGCCGCCGTGATGCGGTGGTCGCCGGTGATCATCTTGACCTGGATGCCGGCGTGCTGGCACTGCGCAATGGCCTCGCGCGCCTCCGGGCGCGGCGGGTCGATCAGGCCCACCAGGCCGACCAGCGTCAGCTCCTGGGCGTGCTGCATCAGCTCGCCGGCGGGGTCGAAGTCGCGCGCTGGCAGGGTTTTGGTGGCCACCGCCAGCACCCGCATGGCCTGGCTGGCCAGGCGCTCGTTCTCGGTCTGCCAGAAAGCCGCATCGAGCGCGGCTTCGCCCTCGCCCTCACCCACGTCACTGAGCTGGCGGCTGGCGCGCGTGAGCAGCACATCGGGCGCGCCCTTGACATACATGCGCACCCACTCGCCGTCGTGGTGGAAGGTGGCTTGGAATTTGTGCGCCGAATCGAAGGGGATTTCGGCAATGCGCGGGTTGTGCGCGGCCAGCGCTTCGGCATCGACCCCGCCCTTGGCCGCCAAGGCCAGCAGCGCGCCCTCGGTCGGGTCGCCGATCAGGCGGCCGTCGCGGATGCGGCTGTCGTTGGCCAGCGCCGCCGGGTGCAGCAGGGGCAGGAAGTCGGGCAGGGCGGCACGGTCGGCGGCATCGGCGGCAGCGATCAGGCCCGCTGCGGTGTAGCCTTCGCCCGAGACGGTGAAGCGGCGCTGCCTGAAAACCAGACTGCGCGCGCTCATCTGGTTTAGGGTCAGGGTGCCGGTCTTGTCGGAGCAGATCACGGTGGTGCAGCCCAGGGTTTCGACCGCCGTCATGCGCTTGACGATGGCGCGGTGCTGCGCCATTGCGAACATGCCCAGCGCCAGCGTGACGGTGAGCACGGCCGGCAGGCCGTCGGGGGTGGCGGCCACGGCCAGCGCCAGCGAGGTCAGCAGCAGGTTGGCCAGTTCATCGCCGCGCCACATGCCGAGGGTAAAAATCACCGTCACCACGATGGCGGCGATCAGCACCAGCTTGCGCGCCAGCCCATCGATCTGCTTTTGCAGCGGGGTGGCACCGGTTTCGGCCTTGGCCAGCATGTCGGCCAGGCGGCCCATCTCGGTGCCCATGCCGGTGCCGGTGACGAGCAGCTCGGCACGCCCGCGCGTGACGCCGGTGTTCATGAATGCCATGTTGAGGCGGTCGCCCAGCGGGGCCGCCAGCGGCGCCACGAAGGCCGCGTCTTTGCCCACGGTGTGCGACTCGCCGGTGAGGGCCGCTTCGTCGATCTCCACATTGTGCGCCGCCAGCAGACGGCCGTCGGCCGGAACCCGGTCCCCGGCTTCGAGCAGCACCACGTCGCCGGGAACGAGGGTGCTGGCTTCGATTTCTTCTACGCGACCGCTGCGGCGCACACGCGCTAGGGGGGCCAGCATTTTTTTCAAGGCCGCAAGCGTTTTCTCGGCCCGGTACTCCTGCCAAAAGCCCAGCACGGCGTTGAAGCACACCACCACCAGGATCACGGTCACGCTCTTGAAGTCGCCGATGAAGGCGGCCAGCACCGCGGCGACCAGCAAGATGATGATCAGCATGCTCTTGAATTGATCGAGCAAACCGCGCCAGAGCGGGCGCGGTGGCGGTTCGGCGAGCTTATTGGCGCCGTGCTGCTGCAGGCGCTGCGCGGCCTCTAGTGGGCTCAGGCCCGGCGCGGACTCGACGCCGAGCTGCAGCGCACAGGCTGGCGCGCTCAGGGTGTGCCATGGCGGGCTGCTGGAAGTGGCAGCAGGGGCCGCGGGGGTGGCCTCAGGCGCTGCGGCCGAATTTGGGGCCGGATTGGGGTCAAGGCGAGGCGGGGCGGTCATGGTGTGGGCTTTCGCGTTTGGGTGCCCAGCCATGATACGCCTGCCATTTGGCAGAAACGAGTTAGAAGCCGCGTTGCCAGTGCCCCAAACCTCAGCTTGGGGCTGAGGGTTCGTTCGTAAATTTTCGACTTGGCTTAAACCGTCATGCCGCCGCAGACTTCAAGCACCGCGCCATTGACGTAGCTGGCCTCGTCGCTGGCCAAGAAGGCATAGACGTTGGCGATTTCCAGCGGCTGCGCCAGCCGCTTGAGCGGCACCCGGCTTTCCATCTCTTTGAGCACTTTGTCGGGGATGGTGCGCAGGATCGGGGTATCCACAAAGCCCGGCGCCACGGCGTTGACGCGCACGCCTTTGGGGCCGAGTTCGCGGCTCCAGGTTTTGGTGAAGCCGATCACGCCAAACTTGCTGGCGGCGTAGTTGGTCTGGCCAAAGTTGCCGTAAATCCCCACCACACTGGAGGCGTTGAGGATCACGCCTGCGCCTTGCGCCACCATGGCATCGGCCACCGCCTGGCTGCAATGGAAGACGCCACGCAAATTCACGTCGAGCACGCGATCGAACTGCTCCAAGCTCATTTTTTGCAGCCGGGCGTCTTGGGTGATGCCGGCGTTGTTGACCAGCACGTCGATGCGGCCGTATTGCTGCAACACCTCGGCCACCAGCGCATCGACCTGGGGGCGTTGCGTCACGTCGAGCACCCGCCCGAGCGCCTGTGCACCCAGGGCCTGGCACTGAGCCACCACCTCGTCGATGGCGCTCTGGCGCAGGTCGCAGACCACCACGGTGGCCCCTTCGGCGGCGAATTTGAGGGCGGTGGCGGCCCCGATGCCTTGGGCGGCACCGGTGATGAGGCAGATTTTGTTTTGTAGGCGTTTCATGGGCGGTATGGGTAGAAGGGTGAAGCCAAGCGCACAAAGCTAGCACAGCCGCCTTGCGCCAAGCTGATGGCTTGCCACCCCCGCTACCCTGCCGGCCTCAGGTGTAATCCGCTATCTGTGCCTTGCCCCCAAACACCCGGTACACAAACAGCGACGAAGCGATGATGATCGGCAGCATCACGCAGGCGCCGAGGAAAATTAGCCAGAGGGCTTCGGGCGAGGCCGCCGCTTGCCACAGCGTCATTTGATCGATCACCAAATACGGGAACAGGCTGTAGGCCAAGCCGTAAAACGCCAGCAGGAAAATGCCCACTGTGGCCGCAAAGGGCACCGCAGTGCCGTACTCGTTGCCTTGCTGCAACCGGGTTGGCAGCCGCTCTAGGCTGCGCCAGATGAGGTAAAACAGCAGCAGCGTCATGAGCGGAATCGGGGCCAGCAGCACCACCCAAGGCAGGCTAAACCACTTGTCGAAAATGCGTTCGGAGGCAAAGGGCGTGGCCAGCGACACCGCCGCAACGCCCAGCGCGGTCCACCACAGGCTGGCCTTGGCCCAGCGCAACGCCTGTTGCTGCAGCGCGCCGCTGGTCTTGAAGATCAGCCAGCCGGCCCCGAGCAAGCAGTAGCCCGCCACCAGGCACACGGCAATCAGGCTGGCAAAGGCAAAGGCGGCCCAGCCGCTGGCAAAACCCAGCACCATCGATCCCAGCATATGGCCTTGGGCCAGCGTGGCAATCAGCGAACCAGCCCAGAAAGCCTGGTTCCAACCCGCCTTGTGTTCGGGTGCGGCCTTGGAGCGAAATTTGAACGCCACGCCGCGCAGGCACAGGCCGAACAGCATCAGCGCCACCGGCAGGTACAACGCGGTCAGGACCACCCCGTGCGCCAGCGGGAACGCAACCATCAGCAGGCCCACCCCAAGCACCAACCAGGTTTCGTTGGCGTCCCAAAAGGGGCCGATGGAGGCAATCATCACGTCTTTGTCCGGATCGGTGGCGCGGCGCAGCAAGATGCCCACGCCAAGGTCGTAACCGTCCAGAATCACGTAGGCCAGCATGCTCAGGCCGAGCAGCAGGTAGAAGGCCAGCGGCAACCAGCCGGCTGGCGTCATCAGGTCGGGCATGTCAAACACCTTTGGGCTCCAATGCAGTTACGGGCAGGGTCGGGCTGGGTGGCTCGGGAGCCTTCGGCTTGGGCTCCAGCAATTCAGCCGGGCCGGCCTTTTTGGCCAAGCGGAACAACACCGCGATGTAAGCCGTCAGCAGCACGGCATAGAGCAGCAAGTAACCGGTCAGCGTCATGGCGATCTGCGGGCCGGGCACCGGGCCAGCCGCGTCGGCCACCAGCTGCAAGCCCTGCACCATCCAAGGCTGGCGCCCGATTTCGGTGGTGTACCAGCCGGCCAGCACCGCCACCCAGCCCGAAAAAGTCATCAGAAACAGCACGCGCGCCAACAGCACCGAGGGCTCACTGCCTTGGCGGCGCAAGCGCCACGCGGCCCAAAAGCCCACCACCAGCATCGCCACGCCGATGCCCACCATCACCCTAAAGGTCCAAAACACCACCGCCACGGGCGGGTGCTTGCCCTCGAATTCGTTCAAGCCCTTGAGCTCGCCGTCCGGGTCGTGGGTGAGAATAATGGAGGCCAGCTTGGGGATTTCGATGGCAAAGTGGGTGGTGCGCGCTTCTTCGTCAGGAAAGCCAAACAGCACCAGCGGCACCCCGCGATCGGTTTCCCAGATGGCCTCGATGGCGGCGATTTTGGCCGGCTGGTATTTGAGTGTGTTCAGGCCGTGCAGGTCGCCAATGAAGATTTGCAAAGGAATAAGCAGCGCACCCATGAAGGCCCCCGTGCGCAGGGTGGCCAGCACCGCCGCGCTGCGGTCGCCGCGCAGCCAGCGCCACGCCGACAGACCGGCAATCAAGAAGGCCACGGTCAGGAACGAGGCCACCATCATGTGCGAAAAGCGGTAGGGGAAGGAGGGGTTGAAGATGATCGCCCACCAGTCGGTGGCGTGCGCCACGCCGTCGCGCATCTCAAAGCCGGCCGGGGTGTGCATCCACGAGCTCAGCACCAAAATCCAGAACGCTGACAGGGTGGTGGCCAGCGCCACCATCAGGGTCGAGAGGGTGTGCACCCGGTTGCTGACGCGGTTGAAGCCAAACAACATCACGCCAACGAAGATGGCCTCGATGAAAAAGGCCGTCAGCACCTCGTAGGCCAGCAGCGGGCCAGCGATGTTGCCAAAGGTGTTCATGAAGCCCGGCCAGTTGGTGCCGAACTGAAAGCTCATGATGATGCCGCTCACCACCCCGAGCGAAAAACTGAGCGCGAACACTTTCACCCACAAGGCGTAGGCGTCCATCCATTTCATATCCGCCGTGCGGTGGTAGCGCCACTTGAAGAACAGCAGCACCCACGCCAAGCCGATGGTGATGGTGGGAAACAGGATGTGAAAGCTGATGTTGGCGGCAAACTGGATGCGCGCTAGCAGCAGCGGGTCGAGGAAATCAAGCATTTTTGCCTCCAATGAAACGGTCTCTGGCATCAAGCAGCTTGCCCACTTTGCGGCCAAGCTTCATCAATTCGACCACGCGCTCGCGGTCCATTTCTCGCACCTCCTCGAACCAGCTCGTGGCTAGTTCAATCAGATCGTGCATTTCGCGCATGCGCTCTTGGGCATGTTTGTCCACCGGGTCGACCACCGGCTCCAGCAGCGCATCGCGCAACATCGACAAGGTGGGGTCCACCTCGCGCTTGCGCCGCTGCTCGGCCAAGGTCTGAAAGATCGCCCACACGTCTTCGGGGGCTGAAAAATACTCGCGCCGGTCACCCGGCAGGTGTTGCAAGCGCACCAAGCCCCAGCTTTGCAGCTCTTTCAGGCCCATGCTCACGTTGGAGCGCGAAAATCCCAGTGCGTCGGCGATGTCTTCGGCGTTGAGGGGTTGCGGCGACACAAACAACAGGGCATACATCTGCCCCACGGTGCGGTTGATGCCCCAGCGGCTGCCCATTTCGCCAAAGTGCAGCACGAAGCGTTGGACCAAAGGTGTATTCATGGTTTGCTGTTATTTCAGAAATTTGTGAAATTGTAGGTTTTGTTGATTAACCTCAAACTTGACCAGTGCTTAGGGTGATGAGGGCGAGCCGCTCAGACCCCTTGGCTGCAACCCCGGCTGCTCTGCCTCTACAATCGGAGGCGGCTCACACAAGCCGCTTGGGCTGTGTGGGTTGCATGCCCACTTCCCTTGTGTCAGGCCGTTATCGCCTTCCCACCGCCCAGAAAGCCCGCACCGTGCAAGACCCCCAGGCTTTAGAAGCGCCCGCGCCCGGCCATTCGCTGCGCGTGATCAAAAAGTACCCCAACCGCCGCCTCTACGACACCGAAACCTCGGCCTACATCACGCTGGCCGAAGTCAAGGAGCTGGTGATGCGGGTGCAGCCCTTCGTGGTGCGCGACGCCAAGAGCGGCGAAGACCTCACGCGCAGCATCCTGCTGCAAATCATTTTGGAAGAAGAAAGCGCCGGCGTGCCGCTGTTTTCCGAGAAGCTGCTGGCCAACCTGATCCGCTTCTACGGCCACTCGATGCAGGCCAATATGGGCCACTACCTGGAAAAAAACCTGCAAATCTTCATGGATGTGCAGCAAAAAATGGCCGACCAGGCCAAAGACCTCACGCCCGAGCTGTGGCAGCAGTTCGTCAAAGCGCAGGCCCCGCTGATGCTGGGCAACTACTACAGCCAGTCGCAGCACGCGCTGGCGCAGATGCAAGAGCAGATGCTGGCCGCCTTCGGGCTCAAGCGCTGATTGCCTTCCTGCAACCCCGGTTCGCTGTGCCCCACAGCGAAGCTGAGACAATCGGGGCATGAGTGCAACCCTTGATCCTTTGGCCCCAGCGGCCTCACACGCGCCCCGGCCCGCGCCCAAAGTGGGCTTCGTCAGCTTGGGCTGCCCCAAGGCTCTGACCGACTCCGAGCTTATCCTGACCCGGCTGCACGCCGAGGGTTATCAAACCAGCAAGAGCTACCAGGGGGCCGATCTGGTGATCGTCAACACCTGCGGCTTCATCGACGAGGCGGTGCAAGAAAGCCTTGACGCCATTGGCGAGGCGCTGGCCGCCAACGGCCGGGTGCTGGTCACCGGCTGCCTGGGCGCGCGCCAAGGTGAGGACGGGGCCAACCTGGTGCGCCAGATGCACCCCTCGGTGCTGGCCGTGACCGGGCCGCACGCCACCGAGGAAGTGATGCAGGCGGTGCACCAGCACCTGCCACCGCCGCCGCACGACCCGTTCCTCGATTTGCTGCCCGCGCGTCCCTCACAGGTGATCGAGGGCGTGGGCGTCAAGCTCACGCCGCGCCACTACGCCTACCTAAAAATCAGCGAAGGCTGCAACCACCGCTGCACCTTTTGCATCATCCCCTCGCTGCGCGGCGACTTGGTGAGCCGCCCGGTGGGCGAGGTGCTGACCGAGGCGCGCAAGCTGTTCGAGGCCGGGGTCAAGGAGCTGCTGGTGGTGAGCCAAGACACCTCGGCCTACGGCGTCGATGTGCAGTACCGCACCGGCTTTTGGGATGGCCGGCCGATCAAGAGCAAGCTGTTTGACCTCGTGCGTGCGCTGGGCGAGCTGGCGCGCCCGCACGGGGCCTGGGTGCGGCTGCACTACGTCTATCCCTACCCGCACGTGGACGAAATCCTCCCGCTGATGGCCGATGGGCTGGTGCTGCCCTACCTCGACGTGCCGCTGCAACACAGCCACCCGGATGTGCTCAAGCGCATGAAGCGCCCGGCCAGCGGCGAGCGCAACCTTGAGCGCATCCAGCGCTGGCGCGAGCTCTGCCCGGAACTGGTGCTGCGCAGCACCTTCATCGCCGGTTTCCCGGGCGAGAGCGAGGCCGAGTTCGAGCACCTGCTGGACTTCGTGGCGCAGGCGCAGATCGACCGCGCCGGCTGCTTTGCCTACTCGCCGGTGCAAGGGGCGGCCGCCAACGCGCTGCCTAGTGCACTGCCCGATGCGCTGCGCCACGAGCGCCGGGCGCGCTTCATGGCCGTCGCCGAGGGCGTGGCGGTGGCGCGCTTGCAGCGCCGCGTGGGGGCCACCATGCAGGTGCTGGTGGACCAGGCGCACAGCCTGGGCAAAAAGGGCGGGGTGGGGCGCAGCTACGCCGACGCGCCCGAGATCGATGGCTTGGTGCGCCTGTTACCGACCCAAAAAGCCAGCCAGAGCTACCGGGTGGGCGAGTTTGTGCGCGCGCGCATCGTGGCCGCCGAGGGGCACGACCTGGTGGGTTTGCCGCTTTGAGGGGCTGGCGGCGACAAGCAGGCAAGAAAAAAGCCTGCGCATTGAATGTGGTTCAATGTGCAGGCTCTTTGCCTTGTGTGGTGCCCAGGAGAGGACTCGAACCTCCACGCCTCTCAGCGCTAGTACCTGAAACTAGTGCGTCTACCAATTCCGCCACCTGGGCTTTCAGATAAGCCGCTAGTATAGCATGACCCAAACGAGTGAAAAAACGAGTGAAAGAAAAAATCCAAAACCCAATGCTGACCGAATTTGACGGCGTGGTGCATGGCCACCGCGACGGCCACGGCTTCGTGCAGCGCGACGACGGCCAGCCCGACCTCTACCTTTCGCCCAATGAGATGCGCGCCGTGCTGCACCGCGACCGCGTCAAGGCGCGCATCATTGGGCACGACCGACGCGGCCGGCCCGAGGGGCGCGTGACCGAAATCATCGAGCGCTCCAGTGCACCCCTGATCGGCCGCCTGCTGCACGAAGGCGGGATCTGGCTGCTGGCGCCGGAAGACAAACGCTATGGCCAAGACGTGCTGATCCCCAAGGGGGCCACCGGGGCGGCGCAAGCGGGGCAGGTGGTGGTGGTCGAGCTGACCGAGCCGCCGGCCTTGTTTGGGCAGCCGGTCGGGCGCGTCAAAGAGGTGCTGGGCGAGATCGACGACCCCGGCATGGAAATCGAGATCGCGGTGCGCAAGTACGACGTGCCCTACCAGTTCAGCGAGGCCGCTTTGGCGCAGGCGCGCGCTTTGCCAGAGCATGTGCGCGCCACCGACCGCAAAGGCCGCATCGACCTGACCGACATCCCGCTGGTGACAATCGACGGCGAGGACGCGCGCGACTTCGACGACGCGGTGTATTGCGAGCCAGCCCGCGTCGGGCGCAGCAAGGGCTGGCGGCTGCTGGTGGCGATAGCCGATGTCAGCCACTACGTAGAAAACGGCAACGCCCTCGACGCCGACGCCTACGAGCGCGCCACCTCGGTCTATTTTCCGCGCCGCGTGATCCCGATGCTGCCGGAAAAGCTCTCCAACGGCTTGTGCTCGCTCAACCCGCAGGTCGAGCGCCTGTGCCTGGTGTGCGACATGCTCATCAACGCGAAGGGCGAGGTGCACGCCTACCAGTTCTACCCGGCCGTGATGTTCAGCCACGCCCGCCTGACCTACACCGAAGTGGCGGCGATCTTGCAAAACACCCGTGGCCCGCAAGCGCAGCAGCGTGCCGCCTTGGTGCCGCATTTGCTGCACCTGCACGAGGCTTACCGGGCGCTGTTGGGTGCGCGCCAGCGCCGTGGCGCGGTGGACTTCGAGACCGTCGAGACGCAGATCGTTTGCGACGAAGTCGGGCGCATCGAGAAAATCATCCCCCGTGTGCGCACCGAGGCGCACAAGCTGATCGAAGAAACCATGCTGGCGGCCAATGTGTGCGCGGCCGAATTCATCGCCCAGGGCAAGCAGTGGGGGCTGTACCGGGTGCACGAGGGCCCGACGCCCGAGAAGGTTGAAGCCCTGCGCCAGTACCTGAAAGCGCTGGGCGTGATGCAAAGCCTGCCGGAGCAGCCACAGCCCAAAGATTTTCAGCAGCTCGCCGCCGCCACCCAAGAGCGCCCGGACGCGGCACAAATCCACCAGATGCTGCTGCGCTCGATGCAGCAGGCCATCTACACCCCGCACAACAGCGGCCACTTCGGGCTGGCATTCGAGGCCTACACCCACTTTACCAGCCCGATCCGGCGCTACCCCGATCTGCTGGTGCACCGCCTCATCAAAGCCATTTTGGCCGAGCGCCGCTACCACTTGCCGACCCTGCCCACGCCGGGCGAGGCGCAGGCCAAGTTGTCCAAGCGCTTGGCGGGCAAGGGTGCGGCCGCAGACAGTGGCGCTGCGCCCCAAGCGCGCAGCGCAGAGGCCTTGGGCTGGCAGGCGGCGGGCCTGCATTGCAGCGCCAACGAGCGCCGCGCCGACGAGGCCAGCCGCGACGTAGAGGCCTGGCTCAAGTGCAAATACATGCGCGAACACCTGGGCGAGGAGTTCGGCGGCGTGATCAGCGCCGTCACCAGCTTTGGCCTGTTCGTGACGCTGGAAAACCTGTATGTCGAAGGGCTGGTGCACATCACCGAGCTCGGCGGCGAGTACTTCCGCTACGAAGAGGCGCGCCAGGAGCTGCGCGGCGAGCGCACTGGCATCCGCTACGCCTTGGGTTCGCGCTTGCAGGTGCAGGTGAGCCGGGTCGATTTGGACGGGCGCCGGATCGACTTCCGGCTCGTCACCGGCGACGAGCCGGCGCGGCGCCTACCGCGTGAGTCGCGTGAGCCCCGCGAACGCGGCGTCGGCAAAGCGGCCAGCCCGGGTCAGGAGCCAGGGGATGCAGCCGCTGCCGGAGTTGCGGACCCAGCCCCGCGCAAAGCCAAACGGACGCGCGCTGCGGCCACGCCTGAGGCACAATATTCGCCTAAGCGCACCCGCAAGGCGGTGCGCGAGGTGCCCCGGGCAGCTGGTACACCGGCGGCGTCGGCCACACGGGGTGCAGGCAAGATGAAAAAGGGCAAACGATGAAAATCAGACCCCCGCACGCGCTGTGCTCGCGGCCCCCGCGCAGCCTGCAAGGCTATCAGTGGTTGCGGGCCCTCGTGCCCCACTGAAAATATGTCTGCCCTCCTTTTTTTGCTTAACACGCTGTTTTTTTTCTTGGTCGGGGCGGCCCTGCTGC
This sequence comes from Serpentinimonas raichei, assembly GCF_000828895.1. Lineage (NCBI taxonomy): Bacteria > Pseudomonadati > Pseudomonadota > Betaproteobacteria > Burkholderiales > Comamonadaceae > Serpentinimonas > Serpentinimonas raichei. The sequence continues at coordinate 750,208 of NZ_AP014568.1, forward strand.
GCGCTTGGATGAACACGCGGCGCATGCGCATGGTGCAGCAGCCGGGCCCGTTCGTGATGGCGGTCACCAACTGGATCGTGCAGCCGCTGCGCAAATCGCTGCCACAGACTTGGGTGCAATCGCAGTTTGACGTGGCCAGCTTCATCGCGGCCTGTCTGCTGGCGCTGGCCTATTCAGCGGCTTGGCACACCCTGTTCGGAGCCGGCCTGATCGGCTCGACGGGGACGAGCCCGTTGTTTAGCGTGCCCTTTGTGGCGCTCAACTTTATGCTGCGCACCGTATTGCAGGGCCTGATGGTGCTGGCGCTGGTGTATGTGGTGCTGTCCTGGGTCCAGCCCCAGGCGCCGGTTCAGTACACACTGGGGCAGTTGCTGCAGCCCTTGTTGGCACCCATCCGGCGCGTGCTGCCCACGCTGGGCGGGGTGGATTTGTCGGTGCTGCTGCTGATCGTGCTGCTGCAAGTGGCCTTGATCTTGATCGGTTGAGCGCGCTTCAGCCGGGTTTAGAGGCAGTTGAGCAGCTCGCTGGCGCACAACAGCGGCTGCTCGGACGGCCAGCGGTCGGCGCAGCGGCCGTGGCGGTGCACCGCAGCGGCTGCGGCCTGCGCAGTCGCCTCTAGGCCGGCTTCGGCTGTGGCCAGCAGGGCTCCGATCAGTCCGGCCAACACATCGCCGGTGCCGGCGCTGGCCAGCAGCGCGTTGCCGCTGGGGTTGATGCTCGGCACCCAGCCGGGCGCGGCCACCACGGTTCCAGAGCCCTTGAGCGCCACCACGCAGCGGCTGCGTTCGGCCAATTGCTGCGCGGCACCCAGCCGGTCGGCCTGCACCTGCGCCACGCTGCAACCGAGCAGGCGCGCCGCTTCCAGCGGGTGCGGCGTGAGCACCGTTTGCCAGCCCCGATCGAGCCGGGCCATGAGCTGGGCCTGCAGCGCGGCGTCGGCGGCCAGGGCGTTGAGGGCGTCGGCGTCGAGCACCAAGCGCGGGCAGGTGGCCAGCACATCGGCCAGCAGCGCCGCCACCGCCGTGCCGCCGCCGCAGCCGCACACCGTCACGCTCTGCGCCGCAATCGGGTCGTGCAACAGCGCGGCCGCCGGGCGCAGCATCAGCTCGGGTTGCAACGGGTCGAAAACGGGGGCTGCTGCCGTGCCCGCTGCCGGTTCCAGCAGGCCCAGATAGACCCGCCCAGCCCCGCCGCGCAGGGCCGCACGAGCGGCCAGTACGGCGGCGCCGGTCATGCCGGTGCCCTGCGGGCCCGGTTGCTGGCCGCCGATCACGATCACGCTGCCGTGCGTGCCCTTGTGGGGGCTGTGCTGGCGCTGGCGCAACAGGCTGGGGCTGGGGACGGGGCCCATGCCATGGGGTGTTTCGGGCCCATGCAGCCAGGCGCTGGGCCCGGGTGCGGCCAAGCCCAGTTGGCTCCAGCCCAAGTCGTCGAACCAGATCTGGCCACTGGCTTGGCGGCCGTGGTGCGTGAACAGGCCCGGCTTGAGCGTGAGCAGGCTCAGGGTGTGGCGCAAGGGGCTGGCCGTGGGCGCGGCGCGGGCGTGCCAGTTGCCATGGTCGGCACACAAGCCGCTGGGCAGATCGACGCACAGCAGCGGGCAGGGCAGGCTTTGCAGGCGCTCGATCCAATCCAACGCCGGGCCGCGCACGGCCTGCGCCAGCCCGAGTCCAAACAGCGCGTCGATGGCCAGGTCGGGCGCATCGGGCCCATCGGCTGGCGCTTCGGCCCAGTGCAGGCCGGCTTGTTGCGCCAGCGCCCATGCGTGGCGCGCGTCATCGGGCAGGCGCTGCGCATCGCCCAGCCAGGTCACGCAGACCTGGCCGCCCAGCGGCTGCAAACGTTGCTGCCACGCCACGGCGGCGAGTAGGCCGTCGCTGCCATTGTTGCCGCCACCACACACCACCCAAACCCGGCGCGCGTGCGGGGCCAGCGCGGCGCTCAAGCGGAATACGGCAGCCCCGGCGCGCTGCATCAGGGTGTGAGCGGGCAGGTGTTGGCGCCCCAATTCGTGCTGCGCCCGTTGCTCGATGGCGCGGCTGCTCTGGCTGCCGTAGAGCGGCAAGGCGCGGGGCAAATCGGGCAGTGAGAGGCGTTGCGGATGGGCGGGCAGGTTCATGGGCTTGTTGCCGCCACGGCGGCCGTGCTAGAATACTAGAGTTTTGCCGTTGTCGTGCTTTGGGTGGCCTTTGGGTTGCTTGGGATTGTGGGGCGGTAAAACAAACGCAATTGCAATCGCAAACAGGCCCAATCGGGTGTTGCGTCCATTTTTCACTGGCAGGGTGCCGGTGCCGGGTGGCCGCGATGCGGGCCTGATTTAAGACCAAACCTGAAAGGTAACACAATCATGACCATTTCCATGCGCGAAATGCTGGAAGCCGGTGTCCATTTTGGCCACCAAACCCGCTTCTGGAACCCCAAGATGGCCCCTTACATCTTCGGCCATCGCAACAAAATCCACATCATCAACCTGGACAAGACGCTGCCTCTGTTCGAGGAAGCGGCCAAGTTTGTGCGCCAAACCACCGCCCGCGGCGGCAACGTGCTGATGGTGGGCACCAAGCGCCAAGCGCGCGACATCGTGGCCCTCGAGGCGCAGCGCGCCGGTGTGCCCTTCGTCGAGCAGCGCTGGCTCGGCGGCATGTTGACCAACTTCAAAACGGTCAAGACCTCGATCAAGCGCCTCAAAGAGATGCTGGCGCAAAAAGAAGCCGGGCTCGATCACATGTCGAAAAAAGAGCAGCTCACCTTTGGTCGTCAGATCGAGAAGCTGCAAAACGACATCGGCGGCATTCAAGACATGAACGCGCTGCCGGACGCGATTTTCGTCATCGACGTGGGTTACCACAAAATCGCCGTGGCCGAAGCGCAAAAACTCGGCATCCCGCTGATCGCCGTGGTTGACACCAACCACTCGCCAATCGGCATCGACTACGTCATCCCTGGCAACGACGACTCGGCCAAGGCCGTGGCCTTGTATGCGCGCGGCATCGCCGACGCCATCATCGAAGGCCGGGCCAACGCCGTCAGCAACGTGGTGCAAGCGGTGCAGGCGAGCAATGGCGACGAGTTCGTCGAGGTCAAAGAAGAAGCCTGAGCCTTCGCTACGCCAGCTACAAAAGGGGCGGTTGCGCCCCTTTTTTGTAAGCAATTTTTCATATTGATAACGCAAGCTCGGGCCTTTGAGCCCGCAACGGAGTACACACAATGGCTGCAATCACCGCAAGCATGGTCGCCCAACTGCGCGCCAAGACCGACGCGCCGATGATGGAGTGCAAAAAAGCCCTCACCGAGGCCGATGGCAATATGGACAAGGCCGAGGAGCTGCTGCGCGTCAAGCTCGGCAACAAGGCCGGCAAGGCCGCCAGCCGCATCACCGCCGAAGGCGTGGTGGTGGCCAGCCTGGGTGGCCACACCGGGGCGCTGCTGGAAGTCAACTGCGAGACCGATTTCGTCTCCAAAAACGAGCTGTTCCTGAGCTTTTGCAACCAGGTGGCCAACCTGATCGCGCAAAACAACCCGGCCGATGTGGCCGCCGTGGGCGCGCTGCCCCTGAGCTTGGAAGGCTTTGGCCCCACAGTCGAAGACGTGCGCAAGGGCCTGATCGGCAAGATCGGCGAGAACATGACGCTGCGCCGCTTCAAGCGCTACAGCGGCGGCGGCCAGTTGGCGGCCTATCTGCACGGGGTGCGCATTGGGGTGATGGTGGAGTTCGAGGGCGACGCCACAGCCGCCAAAGACGCCGCCATGCACATCGCTGCCATGAAGCCGGTCTCGCTCACCGCCGCCGAGGTGCCGGCCGAGCTGATCGAGAAAGAGCGCGCCGTGGCCGCTGGCAAGGCCGAAGAAGACCGCAAGCTGGCCGAAGCCGCCGGCAAGCCGGCCCAGCCGGCCGAGATCGTGGCCAAGCGCATCGAGGGTGGGGTGCAAAAATACCTCAAAGAGGTGTCGCTGTTCAACCAAGCGTTCGTCAAAAACGACAAGCTCACGGTCGAGCAAATGCTCAAGGCCGCGGGCACCACGGTGAAGGGCTTTACGCTGTACGTGGTGGGCGAGGGGATCGAGAAAAAGCAAGACGACTTCGCCGCCGAGGTGGCGGCGCAAGTGGCAGCAGCCCAAGCGGGCTGATCCCTATCTGGCCTGCGGGCGTGCCAGCGGTCTAGGCCGCACAGCCTACTGCGCCACATATTTCAACGGCCAACCTTGCAAAAGGGTGGCCGTTGTCGCGCTGCAGCCTCTAAAATCGTTCGACCTCATTGCCCCCGAAAGCCTTTATGCCAGTCCATCAGCGCATCCTGCTCAAGCTCTCTGGTGAAGCCCTGATGGGCGACGATGCCTTTGGCATCAACCGCGCCACCATCGACCGCATCGTGGCCGAGGTGGCCGAGGTGGTGCAGCTCGGGGTGCAGGTGGCGGTGGTGATCGGCGGCGGCAACATCTTTCGTGGTGTGGCTGGCGGTGCGGCAGGCATGGAGCGCGCCACGGCCGACTACATGGGCATGCTGGCCACTGTGATGAACGCGCTGGCGCTGGGCGACGCCATGAACCGCCAAGGCCTCAAGGCGCGCGTGATGTCGGCCATCAACATCGACCAAGTGGTTGAGCCCTATGTGCGCCCCAAGGCCTTGCAGTACCTGGAAGAGGGCAAGGTGGTGGTGTTTGCGGCCGGCACCGGCAACCCCTTTTTCACCACCGACACCGCCGCCGCGCTGCGCGGGGCCGAGATCGGGGCCGAGATCGTGCTCAAGGCCACCAAGGTCGATGGGGTTTACAGCGCCGACCCGAAAAAAGACCCGCACGCCGTGCGCTACCAAAGCATCAGCTTCGACGAAGCCATGGCGCGCCAGTTGCAGGTGATGGACGCCACCGCCTTTGCCCTGTGCCGCGACCAAGAGCTGCCGGTGCGGGTGTTTTCGATCTTCAAGCCCGGGGCGCTGCGCCGGGTGGTGCAAGGCGAAGACGAAGGCACGCTGGTGCACGTCTGAGCCGGTGTATGCTATCCGGTTAGCCCCAATGTTGCTGCCTACCAACGATTGACGACCATGCAGATTTCCGACATCAAGAAAAACGCCGACCTCAAAATGCACGCCTCGCTGGAGGCGCTCAAGAGCAACCTGGGCAAAGTGCGCACCGGGCGCGCCAACCCGGCCTTGCTCGACACCGTGCACGTGGACTACTACGGGGCCATGTTGCCGCTGTCGCAAGTGGCCAACCTGAGCCTGCTCGATGCGCGCACCATCGGCGTGGCGCCGTGGGAAAAGGGCATGGGGGCCAAGATCGAAAAAGCCATCCGCGAGTCCGACCTCGGGCTCAACCCGGCTTCGCAGGGCGACCTGATCCGGGTGCCGATCCCGGCCATGAACGAGGAGCGGCGCAAAGAGCTCACCAAGGTCGTCAAAGGCGAGGGGGAACAGGCCAAGATTGCCATCCGCAACCTGCGCCGCGACGCCAACGAACAGCTCAAGAAACTGGTCAAAGACAAACTCGCCTCTGAGGACGATGAGCGCCGCGCCCAAGAAGAGGTGCAAAAACTGACCGACAAAATGATCGCCGAGGTGGACAAGCTCGTGGCCACCAAAGAACAAGAGCTGATGGCGTTTTGAAGCCCCCGCAACCCATGACTCTCCCTGTGCGCAAGGCGGGCGTACCGCACCATCTGGCCGTGGTGATGGACGGCAACGGCCGCTGGGCCAAGCAACGCTATTTGCCGCGTCTGGCTGGGCACCGCCAGGGGCTGGAAAAATTGCGCGAGCTGGTGCGCTGGTGTAGCGAAACCGGGGTGCAGGTGCTCACGGTGTTTACCTTTTCATCCGAAAACTGGAGCCGGCCGGCCGACGAGGTGAGTGGCCTGATGGGGCTGCTGGGGCGGGCGCTGGAGCGCGAAGTGGCCGAGCTCGAGCGCGCCGGGGTGCGGCTGCATTTCCCGGGCGATCGTCAGGCCCTGAGCCCCGAGCTGCAGCAGCGGCTGGTGCAAGCCGAGCAGCAAACGGCAGGCAATCGCCGCTTGGTGCTCAATGTCTGCTTCAACTACGGTGGCCGTTGGGACGTGGTGCAGGCGGCGCAGCAGTTGGCGGCGCGCGGCGAGCCGATCACCGAGGCGGCGCTGAGTGGGGCCATGGCGCTGGCCCACGTGGGCGACCCCGACTTGCTCATCCGCACCGGCGGTGAGCAGCGCCTGAGCAATTTCCTGCTCTGGCAGAGCGCCTATTCCGAGTTGTATTTTTCCGAGGCGCTGTGGCCGGCTTTCGAGCGCCAAGAGTTCGACCAGGCGCTGGCCGCTTTTGCGCGGCGCGAGCGGCGCTTCGGCCTGATTTCAGAGCAGATGGCGGAGCAGCGTTCGGAACCGGTGCAGCCCTTGCGGGCTGTGGCCTGATCGGCCCCCATGTTGTGGCAGCGTGTGCTCACGGCGCTGGGGCTGTTGGGGCTGTTGCTGGCTTCGCTCTGGCACTCGTCTGAATGGCCGTTTGGCCTGCTCTCGCTGCTGCTGGTGTGCATTGCAGCGTGGGAATGGGCGCGTCTGAGTGGCCTGTCACGCGGGCCCGCCGTGGTGGCCGCGCTTGGGCTTGGTTTGGTTTTGTTGGGCTCGTGGGGGTTGGTGGGCGTAGGCCAAACCAGCCGCTGGTTTTGGCTGCTGGCTGCTGTGGCCTGCGCCTTGCTGCTGCCGCTGTTGCTGCAGCGGGGGGTGCAGGGCTGGCGCCGGCTTGCCACCGGGCCGCGGGTGGGGCTGGGTCTGCTGCTGCTGGGGCAGGCGTGGTGGGCCTTGTTGCATGCCAAGGCCATCGGCTTGGGCATGCTGCTGAGCATTTTGTTGCTGGTCTGGGCAGCCGACATCGCGGCCTACTTTGGCGGCAAACGCTTCGGGCGGCGCAAACTGGCGCCCACCATCAGCCCTGGCAAAACCTGGGAAGGGGTGTGGAGCGGTGCGCTGGCGGTGCTGCTGCTGAGTGTGCTGTGGATCACAGTGTGGCCTCCCCACTGGGGCCCCAACCTGTACTCCGAACTCTGGCAACTGGGGCCATGGTTGGCCTTGGCCGCGTTGTTGCTGTTGCTGGCCTTGAGCGTGATGGGCGATTTGTTCGAATCGATGGTCAAGCGCAGCGCTGGCCGCAAGGACTCCAGTCGCATTTTGCCCGGTCATGGTGGGCTGATGGATCGTTTTGATGCGCTGTTGCCGGTGTTGCCCTTGGCGCTTTGGATCGTGACTGCCTAAGGCGCTCCGCACACCCTCAATATGCAAACGCTGACCGTGCTCGGATCGACCGGATCGATTGGAACCCAGACCTTGGATGTGGTGGCGCGCCACCCGCAGCGCTACCGCGTCTTTGCGCTCACGGCCCAAGAGCGGGTGGAGGAATTGGCGCAGCAGTGCCAGCGTTTTCAACCGCGCTACGCGGTCATCGCGCAGGCCCACGCAGACGCCTTGCGCCAGGCCTTGCAGGCACGCGGTGTCGGCGGCACCGAGGTGCTGGGCGGCCCCCAGGCCTTGTGCGAGGTGGCGGCGGCGCCCGAGGTCGATGCCGTGATGGCCGCCATCGTCGGCGCCGCCGGTTTGGCGCCCTGTGTGGCGGCAGCGCGCAGCGGCAAAAAGCTGCTGCTGGCCAACAAAGAGGCGCTGGTGCTGGGGGGCGAGTGGTTCATGCAGGCGGTGCGCGCCGGCGGCGCCACTTTGCTGCCGATCGACAGCGAGCACTCGGCGCTGTTTCAGTGCCTGCCCGAGTCGCCCTTGGTGTGGGCGCAGCGGGTCGAAAAAATCATCCTCACGGCCTCGGGTGGGCCGTTTCGCCAGCGCGACCCGGCCAGCTTGGCCAGCGTCACGCCGGAGCAGGCGTGCGCGCACCCGAACTGGGTCATGGGGCAAAAAATTTCGGTCGATTCGGCCACCATGATGAACAAGGCGCTCGAAGTCATCGAAGCGCATTATCTGTTTGGGCTGGCACCCGAGCAAATCGAGGTGGTGATTCATCCGCAGAGCGTGATCCACTCCATGGTGCAGATGCGCGACCGCTCGGTGCTGGCGCAACTGGGCACACCCGATATGCGGGTGCCGATCGCCTACGGCCTGAGCTGGCCCGAGCGCATCGAGTCCGGGGCCGAGGCGCTGGACTTTGCCCGCATGGGGGCGCTGAGCTTTGAGGCGCCTACGCGCGAGCGCTTTCCGGCCCTGTTTTTGGCTTGGGAGGCGCTGGCTGGGCCGGTTGGCAGCACGGCGGTGCTCAATGCCGCCAACGAAGTGGCGGTGCAGGCTTTTTTGCAGCGCCGCTTGCGCTTTGACCGCATCCACGCCGTGAACGCGGGAACGCTGCAAGCCTTGTCGCCCTCCAAGCCCAACGGGCTCGAGGATTTGCTGGCGCTGGATGCGCAGGCGCGCGCGCTGGCGCAGGCGCAGTTACAGCGCTGGAAAGATTGAGGCCGACAGTGAAACGAAGCAAGCTGCTCGTCCCGGTGCTGGTCGCCGGTCTGGTGCTGGTGCTCGCGGCGGGTGCCGCGTACTGGCGCTTCGGGCACGCCGTGGCGGTGCCGATGGTCGAGGCTGTGCAGGGTAGCGTGGCCCAGCGCGTCGTCGGCCCCGGCACCCTGCAGGCGCGTGTGCCTGTGACGCTGGCCGCGCGCATCACGTCCACGGTGCAGCAGGTCAATGTGGACATCGGCGACAGCGTCCAGCGCGGTCAAGCGCTCGTGCTGCTCGACGACCGCGACCTGGTTGCCAAGCGCAGCGTGGTCGGCGGCCAGCAGGTGGCCTTGTCGCGCAACGTCGATGCGGCCAAGGCGGGCATCGCCAAGGCGCAGGCCGAGCTCGATCTGGCGCGCAGCAGGCAGCAGCGCGACGTCGAGTTGCTGCGCACCGGTTTCGTTGCGCAGGCCGCGCTCGACGGCTCCAACGCCGCGTTGCGCGCCGCGCAGGCCAACCTGGACAGCGCGCGCGCCACCCACGCCGCGCGCGCGGCCGACGCGAGCGCGCTGCAGCACGAAGCCCGCCATGCCGACACCGTGCTGTCGTTCACCCGCATCGCGGCGCCGATGGATGGCGTCATCATCGCGCGCCAGGCCGAGGTCGGTACCACGGTCGTTCCGGGCAGCACGCTGCTGCGCATGGTCGATCCGGCCACGCTGTGGGTGGCGATGAGCGTGGACGAGTCGGTGCTCGCCCGCGTGCAGGTCGGCCAGGCGGCGAGCATCCGCCTGCGCAGCGGCGAGTTGCTGCCGGGCAAGGTCGCGCGCATCACCCACCAGTCCGACGCCGCCACGCGCGAGCTCGAAGTCAACATCGCTTTCGACAAGCCGCCGGCACGCTTCGCGATCGACCAGGAGGCCCAGGTCTCGGTTGACACCGGGGCGGTGGCGGGCATCGCGGTGCCGCTGACGGCGCTGACGCGCGACCGCGAGGGCCGCCTAGGTGTGCTGGTCGTGGTGGACGCGCGCGCCGAGTTCCGGCCCGTGCAGACCGGTGCCGCCGATGGGCACCAGGCCCTGGTCACGCAGGGGCTGGCGGCCGGCGAGCGCGTCGTCGCCGCGGCCGAAGGCGTGAGGGCCGGCATGCGCGTGCGCGCGCAAACCGCGGCCGGCCGCTGAGCACCGGGCCCGGGCGCGACGCAGGAAGCAATCGATGGACCTCGCCCTCAAGGACATCCGCCGCCACATTGGCAAGTTCATCGCCACCATCTTCGGCGTGGCGATGCTGCTGGCCATCGTGCTGGTGATGAACGGCATCTACCGGGGCAACATCGCCGACGGCGTCTGGCTGATCGACCACACGGCCGCCGAGCTGTGGGTCGTCGAGCGCGGGCGCGGCGGGCCCTTCAACGAGAGCTCGCGCATTCCGCTGGACAGCCGCCAGAGCGTGGCCGCGACGCCGGGCGTGGCCAAGGCCAGCCCGCTGGTGATCTACTCGGCGCAGCGCGTGATCGGGGCCCGGGAGCAGCAGTTCACGGTCATCGGCTACGACGTGTTCGGCGGCTTGGGCGGGCCCACGCGCATCGCGCGCGGGCGCGGCATCGAGGCGCCGCACTACGAGGTGGTGGTTGACAGCAAGCTCGGCCTCGACCTCGGCGACAAGCTGACCCTAGGCAGCCACGACTACACGGTGGTCGGTATCACACAGGGCGCGGTCGATTCCGGCGGCAACCCGCTGCTGTACCTGTCGCTGCCCGATGCGCAGCAGGTGCAGTTCCAGCAGGACAACCGGGCCCTGGTTGCGGCGCGCGCGGCCAACCTGCAACGCCTGGAACGCGCGGGCTACTCGTCCGAGCAGGCCGTGCGCCTGTTGCCGCTGCTCTCGACCTCGGGCGACACCATCAACGCGGTGCTGGTGCAGCTCGCACCCGGTGCCGACGGTGCGCGGGTCGCGCAGCACATGCGCGACTGGCTGTACTTCAACGTTTACACCACCGAAGAGCAGCGCAATCTGATGCTCGAAGGCCGGCTCGCCCGCATGTCGGCGGTGCTTGGGCTGTTTCGCACGCTGCTGCTGATCGTCTCGATCGTCATCATCGCGCTCATCATCTACGTGCTGACGATCGAGAAGATCCGCTCCATCGCCACGCTCAAGCTGATCGGCGCGTCCAACTGGGTCATCGTGCGCCTGATCATGGAGCAGTCGATGGCGCTGACGCTGGCCAGCTTCGCTGTCGCTTACGGCCTGCGCGAGCTGATCGCGCCCGGCTTCCCGCGCAGCCTGGCTTTCCTGGCCCAGGATACCGCCATCACCTTCGGCGTGATGCTGGTCGGCGGCGTGCTGGCCAGCGCGATGGCGATCTGGCATGCGCTGCGCACGCCGCCGCAGATGGCGCTCGGGGGCTGACGGTGGTCGATGCCAAGAGATCGGTCGTCGAGGTCGAGGGCGTGTCCAAGACCTTCGGCAGTGGCGAGACAGCCGTGCAGGCGCTCAAGCCCTGTTCGTTCGCGGTCCAGGAGGGCGAGCTCGCGGCGCTGCTGGGCCCCAGCGGCTCGGGCAAGAGCACGCTGCTGCTGGCGATCAGCCTGATCCTGGAGCCGACCACCGGGCGCATCGTGGTGGGCGGGCAGGAGGTCTACAACAACGGCTGGACGGGGGTCGATGACCGTGCCTTCCGCCGCCGCCACATCGGCTTCATCTTCCAGCAGCACAACCTGATCCCGTTCCTGACCGCGATCGAAAACGTCGCCCTGATGATGCAGTTGAACGGCATCGGCCGGCGCGAGGCGACGCGGCGTGCGAAGGAACTGCTCGGCTACCTCGAGATCGCGCACCGCGCCGATGCGCTGCCGGCCAACCTCTCGGGCGGCGAGCAGCAGCGCGTGGCGATCGGGCGCGCGCTGGCCAACGAGCCGCCGCTGATCCTGGCCGACGAGCCCACTGCGGCACTCGACACCGAGCGCGGTACCAAGGTGATGGCGCTGCTGAAGAAGATCGCGCGCGAGCGCCGCTCGGCGGTGATCACCGTCACCCACGACCACCGCATGATCGAAGGCTTCGACAGCGTCTATCACCTCGACGACGGCGTGCTGGCGCGCATGCCGCAGGCGGCGGCCGGGCACTGAGTGCCTATTGCTGGGCAAACTCGAGCAGCGCCTTCGGCTCCACCACCGTCACCCGCCCACGCTCGAGCCGCACCCAGCCCCTTTGCTCGAAGTTGCCCAGCAGACGGCTGATGAACACGCGCACGCTGCCCAACTCATCAGCCAGGTTCTGGTGTGTGGCATTGACCACCGGGCCGCGCTGGATCAGCAGCCGCGCCAGCCGCGCGTCGAGCTTGCGGAATGCGACTTCCTCGACCAGCTCCATCACCTCGGCCAGCCGGGCGCCGTACATATCGAACACGAAGCGGCAAAACGGTGGGTGCCGCAGCATGAATACCTGGAACAAATCGGGCGGGATGCGCAGCAGCGTCACGTCGCTTTCGGCGACGCCTCGGGCCGCATAGTCGGTTTCGCCCAGCAGGCAGCCGCCCGACAGGATGCAGGCCTCGCCGGGGCTGACGCGGTAGAGCACGATTTCGCGGCCACTGCGCGAGGTCTTGGTCACGCGCACGCTGCCTTCGAGCACCAGCGGGAAGCCTTCGCACGGCATGTCCTGCTCGAACACCACGCTGCCCGCAGGGGCCCGGCGCAGCGGTGCCGCGGCCAGCAACTCGGCCAAGTGTGCCGCCGGCAGCTCGGCCAATACCGGAAAGCGCTCGAGCAGCAGAGCGCGCGGGAGGGAGTCGATGGCTTAGGCGCTCATCTTGCCGATGGCACAACTTACGTACGACTTGGCCACTGCGGCGGCTGAGCGCAGGCCCTCGACCGAACCCTTCTCGGGGTAGCCCAAGCGCGCGAGCTTGGCAGCAAACTCGCCGCGCAGTTCCGCCGCAGCCCCGATCTCGACGCTGTCGGTGGCAGGGTCCACGACAACCTGCGTCACCCGTGGATCGGCGCGCAGCGTTTTCTCGATGGTGCTGGCGCACCCGCCGCACTTGAGGTTTTCGACCTCGAAACGGATGCTGTTGTGGCTGTTCATGAGCGACTCCTTGAACGAAAAGAGGATTAAATTGACGACAATTATGCATGATTGGTTTGCTTGGCTGCGGTCTGCCACTTGGGTGGCAGACCGCAGCCAACCCGGCGCCTATCATTCACCCCGAAGCACCATCAACACGCTTTACCCAAGCCACCAAAGGAAACGTCGATGAACTCCCTGACCGCGCCCCGTTCGATCCGCAAGCCGCTGCTGCACAGCGCCGCTTGGCTGCTGCTGGCCATCACCCTGTGGTTGTTCGCCGCGATGGCGAGCGCCCAAGCCCAGACCCAAGCGCCGGCCAGGGCGGCGATGCCTGCGCTGTTCTTGGAAGACACCAGTCCCAAGGCCTTGGTGCCCACGGTCGAGGCGTTCCGCGAGGCGGTCAGAGCCGCCGGCTGGAGCATACTCGACGTGACCAACATGGCCGGCATCCTGTCCGAGCGCGGCTTCACGCTGCACCCGGTGCTGGTGTTCGACGCCTGCAGCGCCAGATACAGCGCTGACCTGCTGTCTAGGGACGAGACCCGATTCGTCGCGTCGATGATTCCCTGCCGCGTGGCGATCTACCAGACCAGCACCGGCAAGGTCGTGATTTCGCGCATGAACTCGGTCGCCATGGCGGGCATGGTCGGCGGCCATGCCGGCACGGTCATCAGGAAGTCGGGCGAAGAGATGGAGCAGATCATCCAGGCCACGCTGAAGAAGCTCGGCTCGTAAACAACCGCGTCGCGCGGCCGGTGCTAGGTGTGCAGGCGTGAAGCGCAGCCACGCGCATAGCCTATCGAACGGGCGCAGCCGCTGCCCCGCAGGCCATCGAGACGCTGCGCGCCGCGCTGGGCGCGCGCCTTGATCGGGCGGGTGTGCGCGCCGTCTTTGCGGTTCAGGCGTTGTTCCCGCTTGCATGCAGTGGCTTGTCGGCCTTGGATCGGCTTGCATCGCGTTTCAGGGCCAACGTTTTAGGAGCAAAATACAGGAGGATTTATACCAGTGCCCTCGAGCCTGCTCCCTACACCCCAGCCATGCACCCAGCCTCTGCCTTAACCCAAGCGCGCCCGCCCAGCGCCCCCCCATGCTGACCATTTTGGCCTTCCTCGTCGCCATCGGGCTGCTGATCGCGGTGCACGAGTACGGGCACTACCGCGTGGCGGTGGCTTGTGGCGTCAAGGTGTTGCGGTTTTCAGTGGGTTTTGGCAAGCCTTTGTGGAGTTGGCGCTCGCCACGCAGCGGCACCGAATACGTGGTCGGCATGCTGCCCTTGGGCGGCTACGTGCGCATGCTCGACGAACGCGAGGGCAGCGTGGCGGCCGCCGAGCGGCACCTGGCCTTCAACACCCAGCGCTTGCGCGTGCGCACCGCCATCGTCGCCGCCGGCCCGGCGGCCAATCTGCTGCTGGCGGTGTTTTTGTACGCGCTGGTGTCGTGGATCGGGGTGCCGCAGCCGCAGCCGGTGCTGTCCACGCCCACGCCCGCCTCGCTGGCTGAACGCGCCGGGGTGCGCGGCGGCGAGTGGGTGGTGGCGCTGGCGCGGGTTGATCAACCGCCGCAAGCGATCGAATCGTTCAGCCAACTGCGCTGGGAACTCACACGCGCCGCGCTGGGGCAGCAGGATTTGCGCCTGTGGCTGGCCAGCGGCCCCGGCGAACCCGGGCGCGAGGTGCGGCTGGAGCTGTCGCAGGTCGATGTGCGCCACGTCGACGCCAGCTTGTTGCGCCAGATCGGCATCGAGGCCCCGTGGTCGGCGCCGCTGCTGGGCCAGCTCACGCCCGAGGGGGCCGCCGCCACCGCCGGCCTGCTGGCGGCGGACCGGGTGCTGCGCGTCGATGGCCAGCCGGTGCGCGACGCGGCGCAACTGCGCCAGCTCATCCGCCTGTCGGCCGCCGACGGCCAGCCGCGCACGCAGCGCTGGCAAATCGAGCGCGACGCACGCCAGCTCGAGCTCGAGGTCACGCCGCGCCCCGAGCAGATCGAGGGGCTGTGGGTGGGCCGCATCGGGGCTTTCGTGGGTGCGGCGCCCGAGATGGCCGAGCGCTCGCTCGGGCCGCTGGAGGGGCTCTGGCAGGGCGTGGTGCGCACCTGGGAGGTCTCGCACCTGTCGCTGCAAATGATCGGCAAGATGCTGACGGGCCAGGCCTCGCTGCAAAACCTGAGCGGCCCGATCACCATCGCCGACTACGCCGGCCAGTCGGCGGCGCTGGGGTTCACCAGCTACCTGCTGTTTCTGGCGCTGATCAGCGTCAGCCTCGGCGTGCTCAACCTGCTGCCGCTGCCGGTGCTCGATGGCGGGCACCTGATGTATTATCTGTGGGAAGCCGTGACCGGGCGACCGGTGCCCGACGCTTGGATGGATGGCTTGCAGCGCCTCGGCATCGTGCTGCTGCTGGGCATCATGTCGCTGGCCATTTTTAATGATATTGCCCGTTTGCTGGGCTGAGAACGCTTTTCATGATCAACAAGCATCCGCGCTTGCGCAGCCTCGCTTTGGGCGCACTGGTTTCTTTGGCGGTGGCGCTGCCGGCTTGGGCGACCAACCCCTTTACTTTGCGCGACATCCGGGTCGAGGGCCTGCAGCGCGTCGAGCCCGGCACGGTGTTTGCCTCGCTGCCGTTTCGGGTCGGCGACGCCTTCACCGAAGACCAAGGCAGCGCCGCCATTCGTGCCCTGTTCGGACTGGGCTTGTTCTCCGACGTGCGGCTGCAAGTCGAGGGCGAGGTGCTGGTGGTGATCGTCGAAGAACGCCCGACGGTGGCCGAGATCAGTTTCTCGGGCGTGCGCGAGTTCGACAACGAGGTGCTGCGCCGCGCCCTGCGCGACGTGGGCTTGGCCGAAGGCCGGCCCTTTGACCGCGCCTTGGCCGACCGCGCCGAACAAGAGCTCAAGCGCCAGTACCTGGCGCGCAGCATGTACGCCGCCACCGTCACGGCCACCGTCACGCCTTTGGATCGCAACCGCATCAACCTCAATTTCCATGTGGTCGAAGGCGGCATCACGCGCATCAGCGAGCTGCGCATCGTCGGCAACCAGGCTTTCAGTGAAGCCACGCTGCTGCGTTTGTTTGCGCTCGACACGGGCAACTGGCTGAGCTGGTACACGCGCTCGGACCGTTATTCGCGCGAGCGCCTCAACGCCGACCTCGAAACCCTGCGCTCGCACTACCTCACGCGCGGCTTCCTCGAGTTCACGATCGACTCGACCCAAGTCGCCATCACGCCCGACAAAGGCGAAATGGCCATCACCATCAACATCACCGAGGGCCAGCGCTTTGTGGTCTCCGGGGTGCGGCTGGAGGGCGATTATCTGGGCCGCGAAGAAGAGTTCAAATCCTTCGTGCGCATCCGCGTCGGTCAGGCCTACAACGCCGAAGAAGTGAGCGAGACCGTGCGCGCCTTTGGTGAGCACTTCGGGCGCTTTGGCTTTGCTTTTGCGCGCGTCGAGGCGGTGCCCGAAATCAACCGCGAAAACGCCCAAGTGGCGTTCGTGCTGCGCGCCGAACCCTCGCGCCGCGCCTTCGTGCGCCGCATCGAGATCGAGGGCAACGAGCGCACCCGCGACGAAGTCATCCGGCGCGAGTTCCGTCAGTTCGAATCGGCTTGGTACGACGGCGACCGCATCCGCCTATCGCGCGACCGCGTCGATCGGCTTGGTTTCTTTACCCAGGTCATGGTCGATACGCGCGAGGTGCCGGGGGCGCCCGATCAGGTCGATCTGGTGGTGTCGGTCGAGGAGCGCGCCACCGGCAGCCTGTCCATCGGAGCCGGTTACGGGCAGGCCGATGGGATCTCGTTCGTGGCCGGAATCAAGCAGGAAAACATTTTCGGCAGCGGCCACTCGCTCAGCCTGAACGTCAACACCAGCCGCTTCAACGAGCAGTTCATGCTCAGCACCACCAACCCGTACTTCACGCAGGATGGGGTTTCGCGCACCATCGACGTGTTCTATCGCACCAGCCGCCCGCTGTCGGAGCAGGCCGGTGACTACCGGCTCGTCACGCCCGGCGCCAGCATCCGCTTTGGGGTGCCTTTTACCGAGACCGACACGGTGTTCTTTGGCCTCGGCGTGGAGCAGACGCGCATCGAGCCCGGTGCCGGCTTGCCGCTGGCGTTTAAGCAGCACATGGATGTGTTCGGGCCGTCCTCGATCTCGGTCCCCATCACTGTCGGCTGGGCGCGCGACGGCCGCGACAGCGCGCTGGTGCCCACCAGCGGGCGCCTGATGCGCCTCAATGGCGAGCTGGGTCTGTTTGGCGACACGCGCTACTGGCGCTTGAGCGGCCAGTTGCAGCAGTACATCCCGCTCACCAACCAGCTCACCTTGGCCTTCAACGCCGAGGTCGGCTGGGGCCGGGGTTTGGGCGACAAGCCCTTCCCGGTGTTCAAAAATTTCTTTGGCGGCGGCTTGGGTTCGGTGCGCGGTTTCGAGCAGGGCACTTTGGGCGGCACCAGCGGCATCGTCGGGCAGCCGGGCGCCTTGTCGTACATCGGCGGCTCGCGCATGGCGGTGCTCAACACCGAAATTTTGGCTCCTTTCCCGGGCGCGGGCAACGACCGCACGCTGCGCCTGTTTGGCTTCGTCGACATCGGCAACGTCTCGGACGATTTCAACCAGCAAAGCCGCTTCAGCGACTTTCGCGCTTCGGCCGGTGTGGGCATCAGTTGGCTCTCACCCGTCGGGCCGCTTAGAATCGCCTATGCGCGGCCGTTGCGCCAGTTCGCCAACGACAAACCGCAAAGCGTTCAATTCCAGATTGGTACCACGTTCTGATGAAATCTTTTACCCGCTACCTGTTTCGTACTACCTTGGCCGCTTTGCTGCTGGCCACCGCCGCTTTTGCGGCCACGGCACAAGACTTCAAGATCGGTTTCGTCAACACCGACCGCGTGCTGCGCGAATCGGCCGCTGCTCAGGCCGCGCAAACCAAGCTGCAGCAAGAATTCTCGCGCCGCGAGCGCGAGGTCGATGCGCTGGGAACGCAGTTGCGCACCGCCTCCGAGGCGTTTCAGCGCGAAGCCCCCACCCTGTCTGAAGCCCAGCGCAGCACGCGCCAGCGCCAGATGGTGGAGCTCGAGCGCGACTTCCAGCGCCGCCGCCAAGCCTTCCAAGAAGACCTGAACCTGCGCCGCAACGAGGAGCTGCAGCAGGTGATCGAGCGCGCCAACCGCGTCATTCGCCAGATTGCCGAGGCCGAGCGCTTCGACCTGATCATCCAAGAGGCAGTCTATATCCACCCCCGGCATGACATCACCGACAAGGTGATCGCGGGCTTGAACAGCGCCCCGGCCCGCTGAGGGGCCAGCACCCGCCATCCGCACCCTCTCTGATGCTCCGGCTCAGCGACATCCACGCCGCCTTGGGCGGCGTTTTGCATGGCGACGGCGCGTGCCCGATCTCCGGCTTGGCCTCGCTCGAGAGCGCCGGGCCCGATCGGCTCGCCTTTGTGGCGCAGACGCGCCACGCCGCCGCCATTGAAACCACGCAGGCGGCGGCGCTGATCGTGCCGCCCGAGCTGGTGCCACGGGCCAGCGCCCGCGGGCCCTGCATCGAGACGCCGGAGCCCCATGCCTACTTTGCCCGCCTGACGCAGTGGTGGCGCGCGCGCCTGCAAGCGGCGCAGCACGAGGCCGCCGATCCAGCCGAGCCCGCCATCCACCCCAGCGCCTGGGTGCACCCGAGTGCCGAACTCGGGGCCGGGGTGCGCTTGGGGGCCTTTGCCGTGGTCGAGGCCGGGGTGCAGATCGGCGCCAACAGCGAGATCGGGGCCCATTGCGTGATCGGGGCGCGGGTGCGCCTGGGCGCGCAGGCGCGGCTGGCGGCGCAGGTGGTGATCGGGCACGACTGCACGCTCGGGGCGCGCTGCATCATCCACAGCGGGGCGGTGATTGGGGCCGACGGCTTTGGCTTTGCGCCGCAGCAGGGGCAGTGGCTCAAGATCGAGCAGTTGGGCGCGGTGCGCATCGGCGACGACGTGGAAATCGGTGCCAACACCTGCATCGACCGCGGCACCCTCGACGACACCGTGCTCGAAGACGGAGTCAAGCTCGACAACCTGATCCAGATCGGCCACAACGTGCGCATCGGCGCGCACAGCGCCTTGGCCGGTTGCGTCGGGGTGGCGGGCAGCGCCCACATCGGCGCCCACTGCACCTTGGGCGGCGGGGCCGGGGTGCTCGGGCATTTGCGCTTGGCCGACCACGTGCACATCACGGCCGCCACGCTGGTGACGCGCTCGATCCTCAAGCCGGGCCAGTACAGCGGCGCGTTCCCGATCGACGACAATGTGAACTGGGAAAAAAACGCCGCCACCCTGCGCCAGTTGTACGCGCTGCGGCAACGCCTCAGAGCCTTAGAAAAAAAATCCTGATGGACATCCACCAAATTCTGAAAAAACTGCCGCACCGCTACCCTTTTTTGCTGGTAGACCGGGTGCTGGAAATCGAAAAAGGCCAGTTCATTCGCGCGCTCAAAAACGTGAGCATGAACGAGCCCCAGTTCACCGGCCACTTTCCGCACCGGCCGGTGTTTCCGGGGGTGCTGATGCTCGAAGCTTTGGCGCAGACGGCGGCCCTACTCACCTTTGAGACCTTGGGGTTGGAGCTGGACGAAAACTCGGTCTATTACTTTGCCGGTGTCGATGGCGCGCGCTTCAAGCGCCCGGTGGAGCCGGGTGACCAGTTGCTCATGCACGTGACGCTGGTGCGCTCCAAGGCCGGCATCTTCAAATTCAAGGGCGTGGCCCGGGTCGGCGACGAGGTGGCCTGCGAGGCCGAACTGATGTGCACCATGCGCCGCATTCAGCAAAGCGAAGGCAGCACCGCATGAGTTTGATCCACCCCACCGCGCTGGTGGACCCGGCGGCGCAACTGCATCCCTCGGTGGCGGTCGGGGCCTACAGCCTGATCGGCCCGCATGTGCAGATCGCCGAGGGCAGCACGGTTGGCAGCCACTGCGTGATCGAGGGCCACACCCGCATCGGCGCGCACAACGCCATCCACAGCTACGCCGCGCTGGGCGGGGCGCCGCAGGACAAAAAATACGCCGGCGAGCCAACCCGGCTCGAAATCGGTGACCGCAACGTGATCCGCGAGTTTTGCACCTTGCACCGGGGCACCGCCAACGGCCGCGGTGTGACCCGCGTCGGGCACGACAACATGCTGATGGCCTATGTGCACCTTGCGCACGACTGCCAAGTTGGCAGCCACACCGTGTTTGCCAACAACGCCCAACTGGCCGGCCACGTGCAGGTGGGGGATTGGGTGATTTTGGGCGGATTTACCGTGGTGCGCCAGTTTTTGCGCCTGGGTGCGCACAGCTTCACCGCCATGTGCGCGCTGCTGTTTGCCGATTTGCCGCCGTTCGTGGTCTGCCAGGGGCAGCCGGCGGTGGCGCGCAACGTCAACGCCGAAGGGCTGCGCCGGCGCGGCTTTGGCCCGGCGCGCATCGCCGCCGTGCGCGCCATGTACAAAGCGTTGTACCGCGACAACCTCACGCTGCAAGCGGCGCAGCCGCGCATTGCCGCCTTGGCCAGCGCAGGCTCGGAGGCCGCGCCCGATGTGGCGCTGATGCTCGAATTCTTGGCCGGGGCCGGCAAGCCCGGCATCGTGCGCCGGCGCGCGCGCAGCGATGCCGCCGATGGCGAAGGAGCGACTGCATGAAAACAATCTCTACGCCCGCCTGGCTCGCCGCCACACCAAGGAGCGAGTCATGAAGCCCCTGCGCTGTGCCGTGATCGGCGTCGGCTACCTGGGCAAGTTCCACGCCCAGAAGTACGCCAAGCTGCCCGGCTGTGAATTGGTGGCCGTGGTCGACAGCCGGCTGGAGGTGGCGCAAGCCGTGGCCAAGCCGCTGGGCTGCCGCGCCGTGGCCGACTACCGCGAGCTGCTGGGCCAGGTCGATGCCGTGAGCGTGGTGGTGCCGACGCAGGCGCACCACGCCGTGACGCTGGACTTTCTGCGCGCCGGGGCCCACGTGTTGGTGGAAAAACCCATCGCCGTCACGCTGGAGCAGGCCGACGAGATGATCGAGCAAGCCGAGCGCAGCGGCCTGGTGCTGGCGGTCGGGCACCTGGAGCGCTTCAACCCGGTGGCGCTGGCGCTGGAGCCCTTGCTGGACCAACCGCGCTTCATCGAGAGCACCCGGCTGGCCCCGTTCAAGCCGCGCGCCACCGATGTGAGCGTGCTGCTGGATTTGATGATCCACGACGTCGATCTGATTTTGTCCCTGGTGGATAGCGAGATCGTCAGCGTGGACAGCAGCGGCGCGCGCGTGCTCACCAACGACATCGACATTGCCAATGCGCGCATCCGCTTTGCCAACGGCTGCGTGGCCAATGTGACGGCCAGCCGCGTCAGCAACAAGAGCGAGCGCAAGATGCGCGTGTTCCAGCACCGCGCCTGCCATTCGCTCGATTTTGGCACCCGGCACCTGATCAGCTACCGCGCCACCGATGCCGACCCGCTGGCCGCCCCCGAAGACGCAATCGAGCGCCAGATGCAGATGTTTGGCGAAGCCGACGCACTGCTGAGCGAAATCACCGATTTCGTGGCCAGCGTGCGCGAAGGGCGTGCGCCCAAGGTCAGCGGTCGCGCCGGGCGGCGTGCGCTGGCGGCGGTGCAGCGCATCAGCGCCGCGACCGAGCTCATTTCCTGAATTTTTGCTTCCCGAAAGACTTGCCATGCGCATCCCGATGGTCGATCTGGCCACCCAGTACCGCGAACTCAAACCCCAGCTCGAACCGGCGCTGCTGGCCGCGCTGGAGGCGACCCAGTTCATCCTTGGCCCCAACGTGCAGGCCTTTGAGGCCGAAGCGGCGGCTTACTTGGGCGTCAAGCACGCCATCAGTTGCGCCAACGGCACCGACGCGCTGCACCTGGCGCTGCGCGCGCTCGGGCTGGGGCCGGGCGACGAGGTCATCACCACGCCGTTTACTTTCATCGCCACCGCCGAGGCCATAGCCTACGTGGGCGCCAAAACGGTGTTCGTCGATATCGACCCGCGCAGCTTCAACCTCGATGTGGAGCAGGTGGCGCGCGCCATCGGGCCGCGCACCAAGGCGCTGCTGCCGGTGCACCTGTTCGGCCAACCGGCCAATATGGCGCCGCTGCAGGCGCTGGCGCAGCAGCACGGCCTGCACCTGATCGAAGACTGCGCCCAGTCCTTCGGCGCCCGGGTGGCCGGGCGCATGACCGGCTCCATCGGCGATGTGTCGGCGTTCAGCTTTTTCCCGAGCAAAAACCTGGGCTGCTACGGCGACGGCGGCATGGTCACCACGCAGTCCGACGCGCTGGCCGAGACGCTGCGCATGCTGCGCAACCACGGCAGCAAGGTGCGCTACTACCACGACATCATCGGCTACAACAGCCGTCTCGATGAGCTGCAGGCGGTGGTGCTGCGCGCCAAGCTGCCGCGCATCGACCACTACAACCAGCAGCGGCGCCGGGTGGCGCAGCGCTACCAGGCCGGCTTGGCCGGTTTGCCGCTGCAAACCCCGTTCGAGGACGGCATCGGGCAGCACGTCTATCACCAATACACCCTGCTGTGCGAGCGCCGCGACGCGCTGCAGCAGGCCCTGAGCGCGGCGCAAATCGCCAGCGCGATCTACTACCCGGTGCCGCTGCACCAGCAAAAGGTGTTTGCGGCCGAGGCGGCGGGGCAGTCGTTCCCGGTCACCGAATCGGTGGCGCGTTGCTGCCTCTCGCTGCCAATCTACCCCGAGCTGAGCGATGCGGCGATCGACGAAGTCTGCGCCGTGATTCGGCAGGCGCTGGCCTGAGCCGGCCCTTGGCTGCCGTGCCGACCGCGCCCGCGCCCACCCACCCAGCCAGTCTTGCGCCTGCGCCGCAGCCGGGCCCGGGCTTGCGCGTGGCCATGGTGGCGGCGGAGCGCTCCGGCGACCAGCTTGCCGCCTTGCTGCTGCACGGCATGCGCCAGCGCTGGAGCGGCTTGCAAGCCAGCGGCATCGGCGGGCCGCTGATGCAGGCGCAGGGCTTTGCGGCGCGCTGGAGCTGCGACGAACTCACCGTGCGCGGGCTGGTCGAGGGCGTGTGGGCGTATCGGCGCATCAGCGCCATCCGGCGCCAGTTGCTGGCCGATCTGCTGCACCAGCGCCCCGACGTGTACCTCGGCGTCGATGCCTCGGATTTCAACCTGCCGCTGGAGCGCCAGCTCAATCGCGCCGGCATCCCGGCGATCCAACTGGTCTGCCCCTCGATCTGGGCCTGGCGGCCCGGGCGCGTGCACGCCATCCGGCGCAGCGTGCGCCACGTGCTGTGCCTGTTCCCTTTTGAGCCCGTTTTGCTGGAGCGCCACGGCATCGAGGGCACCTTCGTGGGGCACCCAGTGGCCGACCTGATCGCGCTCGAACCCGACCAAGCCGCCGCCCGCCAGCGCCTCGGGCTGGCGCCAGACGACACCGTGGTGGCGCTGCTGCCGGGCAGCCGGGTGGCCGAGATCGCCGCGCTGGCGCTGCCGTTCTTGCACGCCGCGCGCCTGATGGCGCAGCAGCGCCCGCAGTTGCGCTTCGTGCTGCCCACGCACGAGGGCCTGCGCCCGGCCTTGCAGCAGGCGCTGCTTCAGACTGGCATGGAGGAACGGGTGCAACTGGTGCTGGGGCAAGCGCACACGGTGCAGGCGGCTTGCGACGTGGCGCTGGTGGCCAGCGGCACCGCCACGCTCGAAACCGCGCTGCACAAGCGCCCCATGGTGATCGCCTACCGCATGCAGTGGCTTTCGTATTGGGTCGCCAACCAGCAGCGGCGCACGCCCTGGATCGGGCTGCCCAATATTTTGTGCCAGCAAAGCCTGGTGCCCGAGCTGCTGCAAGACCAGGTGCAGCCCGAGGCGCTGGCGCGCGCCACGCTGGCCTGGCTCGACGACCCGGCAGCGGTGGCGCAGCTGCGCCAGCGCTTTACCGAGATGCACCTGCAACTGCGGCAAGACATGCCCGCCCGAGCCAGCCATGCGATTGCGCAAATCCTTGCCGCGTGAGGCCTACACGCTGGGCTGGAATCCGCCCGGTCTGGTGGCCGGTGTCGATGAAGCCGGGCGCGGCCCGCTGGCCGGGCCGGTGCTGGCCGCCGCCGTGATGCTGGACCCGCGCAAACCCATCGCGGGCTTGCGCGACTCGAAAAAGCTTAGCCCGAAGCGGCGCGAGCACTTGCACGAGCAGATTCTGGAGCACGCCCTGTGCTGCTCGGTCGCGCTGGCCAGCGTGGAAGAAATCGAGCGCCTCAACATCTTGCAGGCCACCTTGCTGGCGATGCAGCGCGCCGTGGCGGGTTTGCGGCTGCGCCCGACGCAGGTGCTGGTCGATGGCAACCGGCTGCCCGCGCTCGACCTGCCCGCGCAAGCCGTGGTGCAGGGCGACGACCGGGTGGCCGCCATCGCCGCCGCCTCCATCGTGGCCAAGGTGCAACGCGACCGCCTGTGCGACGCTTGGCACGCCCAGTACCCCGATTACGGCTTCGATCGGCACAAGGGCTACGGCACCGCCGCACACCTCGAGGCGCTGCAACGCTGCGGCCCCACGCCCCTGCACCGGCGCGGCTTTGCCCCGGTGGCGGCCTTGCTGGCGCCAGCCAGTCCGCCATGAGCACCGAAACCATCCGCTCGCGCGACAACGCGCTGGTCAAGCAACTGCGCCGCCTAGGCCAAGACGGGGCTGCCGGCCGCGAACTGGGTCTGGTCTGGCTCGAAGGCGAGCACCTGTGCCGCGCCTTGCTGGCACGCGGCCACCTGCCCGCGCTGCTCCTGCGCGCCGAATCGGCCCCGCACTGGGACCATGCCTGGGCCTTGCCACCCAGCGTGCGCCGGGTGGCACTGGCCGACAGCCTGCTGGCCAGTGTGAGCAGCCTGGGCTCCAGCGCGCCGGTGGGCTTTTTGTGGCCCTTGCCCGCCGCCGTGGCACCCGAGCCGGGGCGACCCACTGTGCTGCTGGACCGCTTACAAGACCCGGGCAACGTCGGCTCCATCCTGCGCAGCGCCGCCGCCTTCGGGTTTGAGCAGGTGCTGGCGCTCAAGGGCACGGCGGCGCTGTGGGCGCCCAAGGTGCTGCGCGCCGGCATGGGGGCGCACTTTGCGCTGCGCCTCGTTGAAGCGGCCACCTTGGCCGATCTGCCGGCCTTGCAACTGCCGCTGCTGGCCACCAGCTCGCACCAAGGGCAGTGGCTGCACCAGGCCGCGCTGCCCTGGCCTTGCGCCTGGCTGCTGGGCCACGAAGGGCAGGGCCTGAGCCCCGAGCTGCTGGCCGCTGCCAGCCAGCACCTGCGCATCGCCCAGCCCGGCGGCGAAGAGTCGCTCAACGTCGCCGCCGCCGCCGCCATCTGCTTGCATGCCAGTGCGGTGCAGCGGGGGGCTTGAGCCCCACGCTATAATTCCAAGGTTTACCCGAACCCCACGCACCCGGCGGCTCAAGGCTGCTCCATCCTCCGCCCTCGGCGCCTCAAGCGCGTGCTGGCGCGGCGGCTAAAGGGTGCGGATTGAACTGGAGAGTCCTGTGTTTCCCGTCCCCGCCCCAGCCCTGCTCGCGCTCGCCGACGGCACGGTCTTTCGCGGCACCGCCATCGGTGCCACTGGACTAACCGTTGGCGAGGTGGTGTTCAACACCGCCCTCACCGGCTACCAGGAAATCCTCACCGACCCGAGCTACCGCCAGCAGCTCGTCACGCTCACCTATCCGCACATCGGCAACACCGGCGTCAACGCCGAAGACGTGGAGTCCGATGCCATCCACGCCGCCGGCCTGATCATCAAAGACCTGCCGCTGCTGCACTCGAACTTTCGCGCCAGCGCCTCGCTCACGCAGTACCTGCAAGCGGCCGGCACGGTGGCGATTGCGGGCATCGACACCCGCGCCCTGACGCGCCGCCTGCGCCAGCACGGAGCGCAAAACGGCGCCATCCTCGCGCTGGCCGAGGGCCAGACCCTTTCGGACGCGCACGCGGCCCAGGCCCTGGCCGCCGCCCGCAGCGCGCCCAGCATGGCCGGGCAGGATCTGGCGCGGGTGGTGAGCACGGCGCAGCCCTACGAGTGGACGCAGACCGAATGGCAGCTCGCGCGCGCCGACGGCAGCCCCGGCTATGGCGAGCTGAGCGCGCCGCGCTTTCATGTGGTGGCCTACGACTTTGGCGTGAAGAAAAACATCCTGCGCATGCTGGCGCAACGCGGCTGCCGCGTGACCGTGGTGCCGGCCCAGACCCCGGCCGCCCAGGTGCTGGCGCTGCGCCCCGACGGCGTGTTTTTGTCCAACGGCCCCGGCGACCCGCAGCCTTGCGACTACGCCATCGCCGCCGCGCGCGAGCTCATCGACTCCGGCCTGCCCACTTTCGGCATCTGCCTCGGGCACCAGATCATGGCGCTGGCCAGCGGCGCACAAACCTACAAGATGCCGCACGGCCACCACGGCGCCAACCACCCGGTGCAGGAGCTGGCCAGTGGGCGCGTGGGCATCACCAGCCAGAACCACGGCTTTGCGGTGCAGCGCGAATCGCTGCCGGCGCATCTGCGCGTGACCCACATCAGCCTGTTCGACGGCACCGTGCAGGGGCTGGAGCGCACCGACCGCCCCGCCTTTTGCTTTCAGGGCCACCCCGAGGCCTCGCCCGGCCCGCACGACATCGCCAGCCTGTTTGACCGCTTCACGGCGCTGATGGCCCAGGAGAACACATAATGCCCAAGCGCACCGATCTGCACACCATCCTCATCATTGGCGCCGGCCCGATCGTCATCGGCCAAGCCTGCGAGTTCGACTACTCCGGCGTGCAAGCCTGCAAGGCGCTGCGCGAGGAGGGCTACCGCGTGGTGCTGATCAACAGCAACCCGGCCACCATCATGACCGACCCGGCCACGGCCGATGTCACCTACATCGAGCCCATCACCTGGCAGACGGTGGAAAAGATCATCGCCAAAGAGCGCCACCAGCACCCCGGTGGTTTCGCCATTTTGCCCACCATGGGCGGCCAGACCGCGCTCAACTGCGCGCTCGACCTGTGGCGCCAGGGCGTGCTGGCGCAGCACGGGGTGGAGCTGATCGGGGCCACGCCCGAAGCCATCGACAAAGCCGAAGACCGGCTCAAGTTCAAAGACGCCATGACCAAGATCGGCCTGGGTTCGGCGCGCTCGGGCATTGCGCACAGCCTGGCCGAGGCCTGGGAGGTGCAAAAGCAGGTGGGCTTTCCGACCGTGATCCGGCCCAGCTTCACCCTGGGCGGCAGCGGCGGCGGCATCGCCTACAACCCGGAGGAGTTCGAGACCATCTGCAAGCGCGGCCTGGAAGCCTCGCCGACGCACGAGCTGTTGATCGAAGAATCGCTGCTGGGCTGGAAAGAATTCGAGATGGAGGTGGTGCGCGACCGCGCCGACAACTGCATCATCGTCTGCTCGATCGAAAACCTGGACCCGATGGGCGTGCACACCGGTGACTCGATCACCGTGGCCCCGGCGCAAACCCTGACCGACAAAGAGTACCAGATCATGCGCAACGCCAGCCTGGCGGTGCTGCGCGAGATCGGTGTCGATACCGGCGGCTCCAACGTGCAGTTCGCGCTCAACCCGCAAGATGGGCGCATGGTGGTGATCGAGATGAACCCGCGCGTCTCGCGCTCCTCGGCGCTGGCCTCGAAGGCGACCGGTTTCCCGATCGCCAAGGTGGCGGCCAAGCTGGCGGTGGGCTACACCCTGGACGAACTGAAAAACGAGATCACCGGCGGCGCCACGCCGGCCTCGTTCGAGCCCTCGATCGACTACGTGGTGACCAAGATCCCGCGCTTTGCTTTCGAGAAATTCCCTACCGCCGACAGCCGTCTGACGACGCAGATGAAGTCCGTGGGCGAAGTGATGGCGATCGGGCGCACCTTCCAAGAGAGCTTCCAGAAGGCGCTGCGCGGGCTCGAAGTCGGCGTCGATGGCATGAACGAAAAAACCCAGGACCGCGAGACGCTGGAGCGCGAGCTCGGCGCGCCGGGGCCGGAGCGCATCTGGTACGTGGGCGACGCCTTCGCCGCCGGCTGGACGCTGGCCGAGGTGCAGCACTTCACCCAAATCGACCCCTGGTTTCTGGTGCAAATCGAAGACATCGTGCGCATCGAGCTCACGCTAGACAAGCACACCGCCGAACACGGCGCGGGTGCGCTGGCGGCCTTGGGCGAGCCCACGCTGCGCACGCTCAAGCAAAAAGGCTTTTCCGACCGCCGCCTGGCCAAGCTGCTGCACACCAGCGAGCAAGCCGTGCGCACGCAGCGCCACGCCTTGGGCGTGCGCCCGGTTTATAAGCGGGTGGACACCTGCGCCGCCGAGTTCGCCACCGCCACCGCCTACCTGTATTCGAGCTACGAACAAGAGTGCGAGGCCGAGCCCAGCAACCGCAAAAAGATCATGGTGCTGGGCGGTGGCCCGAACCGCATCGGCCAGGGCATCGAGTTCGACTACTGCTGCGTACACGCCGCGCTGGCGCTGCGCGAAGACGGCTACGAGACCCTGATGGTCAACTGCAACCCCGAGACCGTCTCGACCGACTACGACACCTCGGACCGGCTCTACTTCGAGCCGCTCACGCTCGAAGACGTGCTCGAAATCGTGGACAAAGAGAAGCCGCTGGGCGTGATCGTGCAGTTTGGCGGCCAGACCCCGCTCAAGCTCGCGCTTGGGCTGGAGGCGGCCGGGGTGCCCATCATCGGCACCAGCCCAGACATGATCGACGCCGCCGAAGACCGCGAGCGCTTCCAGCAACTGCTGCACACCCTGGGGCTGCGCCAGCCGCCCAACGCCACCGCGCGCACCGAAGCCGACGCGCTGGACAAGGCCACTGCGCTGGGCTACCCGCTGGTGGTGCGCCCAAGCTACGTGCTGGGCGGCCGGGCGATGGAGATCGTGCACGAGCCGCGCGACCTCGAGCGCTACATGCGCGAGGCGGTCAAGGTCAGCCACGACTCCCCGGTGCTGTTGGACCGCTTCCTGAGCGACGCCATCGAGTGCGACGTCGATTGCATCCGCGACGCCAGCGGCGCGGTGCTGATCGGCGGCGTGATGGAGCACATCGAACAAGCCGGGGTGCATTCGGGCGATTCGGCCTGCTCGCTGCCGCCCTACTACCTGAGCGCGGCCACGGTGGATGAAATCAAGCGCCAGACGGCCGCCATGGCCGGCGCGCTGCAAGTGGTGGGGCTGATGAACGTGCAGTTCGCGATCCAGCAGATCGACGGCGCCGATGTGATTTTCGTGCTCGAAGTGAACCCGCGCGCCTCGCGCACCGTGCCCTTCGTCTCCAAGGCCACCGGCATCCAGTTGGCCAAGGTGGCGGCGCGCTGCATGGCCGGCCAGACTCTGGCGCAGCAGGGCATGACACAGGAAGTCACGCCGCCGTACTTCAGCGTCAAAGAGGCGGTGTTCCCCTTCGTCAAGTTCCCTGGCGTGGACACCATCCTTGGCCCGGAGATGAAATCCACCGGCGAGGTGATGGGCGTGGGGCGCACCTTTGGCGAAGCCTTCGTCAAGTCGCAACTGGGGGCGGGCACGCAACTGCCGCGCCCGACCGATGCGGTGCGCAAGGTGTTTTTGTCGGTCAAGGCCGACGACAAGCCGCGCGCGGTGGCGCTGGCGCGCGAGCTGCACGCACTCGGCTTCGAGCTGGTGGCCACGCGCGGCAGCGCCGCCGCCCTCAACGCCGCCGGCGTGCCGTGTGCCGTGGTCAACAAGGTGGCCGAAGGGCGCCCCAACATCGTCGATCTGATCAAAAACGGCGACATCGCCATGGTCATCAACACGGTGGAGGAGCGGCGCAACGCCATTGCCGATTCGCGCTACATCCGCACCTCGGCGCTGGCCAACCGAGTCACCACCTTCACCACCATCTCGGGCGCCGAAGCAGCCGTGGAGGGCATCAAATGCCAAGACTCGCTGGGCGTGGTTTCGGTGCAGGAGCTGCACGCCGCACTCAAGGCTGGGGTCGGCCTCGCTGCGGTTTGATGAGGGGCAAGGCGTTGCCAAGTCGGGTGATCATGGGTTAGAATGCGAAAGTCTGCCCTTGTTGGGCAGGTCAACACACGTCTGTTGCGGCAAGCTGCACCCCCAAAGCCTTGGCGCTGGGGCTGCATGCACCCTGCGGCAGGTCGCAAGTCACCCTAGAAAGTTGTTACATGATCGCTCAATCCGTTAAAGCCGAAGTCATTTCGGCCAACGCCCGCTCTGCCCACGACACGGGCAGCCCCGAAGTGCAGGTCGCCATCCTCACCGCTCGCATCAACGAGCTCACGCCGCACTTCAAAACCCACGCCAAAGACCACCACGGCCGCCGCGGTCTGCTCAAAATGGTGAGCCGTCGGCGCAAGCTGCTCGACTACCTTAAAGGCAAAGACTCCAGCCGCTACGTGGGTCTGATTCAGAAACTGGGTCTGCGCAAATAAACGGCGGCGCTTGCATTCCTGCTTGCGCCCCCACTTGCCCCAATTTTTCTGCTTTTGAACGTGCAAAACGCCTCGGTAGCCCTGCCGCCGCAGGCGTTTTTTGCGCTTCATTTTCCTTTGCCCTTGCGTGCTCATTCAGAGCGAAGCTGTGTCATTCCAAAGCCGTCGCGCACCGCGGCGGCGCTGGAATGGCATCGTGTTCTGAAGGCTCGGCATGGGCTATCAACCCCCCACCTTAGGAACACCCATGGGCCTGTTTAACAAAGTCAGCAAAAGCTTCCAATGGGGCCGCCACACGGTGCGCCTTGAAACCGGCGAGATCGCACGCCAATCCAGCGGCGCCGTGCTGCTCGATATGGACGGCACCGTGGTGCTGGCCACCGTGGTCGCCCGAACCGAGGCCAAGTCCGGGCAGGACTTTTTCCCCCTCACCGTCGATTACCTCGAAAAATCTTACGCTGCGGGCAAAATTCCGGGTAGCTTCTTCAAGCGCGAAGGCCGCCCAAGCGAGTTCGAGACCCTCACCAGCCGCCTGATCGACCGCCCGATCCGCCCGCTCTTTCCCGAAGGCTTCTTCAATGAAGTGCAGGTGGTGGTGCACACGCTCTCGCTCAACCCCGAGGTCGATGCCGACATCGCGGCCCTGATCGCCACCAGCGCCGCCTTGTCGATCAGCGGCATCCCCTTCAACGGCCCCATCGGCGCAGCCCGTGTCGGCTACGTCAACGGCCAGTACCTGCTCAACCCCGGCCAGACCGAGCGCGCCAACAGCCAGCTCGATCTGGTGGTGGCGGGCACCCAAGCTGCGGTGCTGATGGTCGAGAGCGAGGCCCAGCAACTGTCGGAAGAAGTGCTGCTCGGCGCTGTGGTCTTTGGCCATGAGCAAGGCAACATCGCCATTGCCGCCATCAACGAATTGGTGCGCGATGCCGGCAAGCCCGAATGGGACTGGCAGCCGCCGGCGCGCAACGAGCCGCTGATCGCGCGCGTCGAGGCGCTGGCCCGCGAAGCGCTGGTGGCGGCCTACCAGATCCGCAACAAACAGGCGCGCACCCAAGCCTGCCGCCAGGCCTACGCCGCCACCATGGCCGGGCTCAAGGCCGAGGGCGTCGAGTTCGACTCGGTCAAGGTCGAAGAGCTGCTGTTCAACATCGAAGCCGGCATCGTGCGCGGCCAGATTCTGGCCGGCGAGCCGCGCATCGACGGCCGCGACACGCGCACCGTGCGCCCGATCGAAATCCGCACCGGCGTTCTGCCACGCACCCACGGCTCGGCGCTGTTCACACGCGGCGAAACGCAAGCGCTGGTGATCGCCACCCTGGGCACCGAGCGCGATGCGCAGCGCGTCGATGCGCTGGCGGGCGATTTCGAAGACCGCTTCATGCTGCACTACAACATGCCGCCCTTTGCCACCGGCGAAACCGGCCGCGTCGGCAGCCCCAAGCGGCGTGAAATCGGCCACGGCCGGCTGGCCAAGCGCGCTCTGGTGGCTGCGCTGCCACCCAAAGACGAGTTCCCCTACACCCTGCGCGTGGTGAGTGAAATCACCGAATCCAACGGCTCCTCGTCCATGGCCTCGGTCTGCGGCGGCTGCCTGGCGCTGATGGATGCGGGCGTGCCCATGAAGGCGCACGTGGCCGGCATCGCCATGGGCCTGATCAAAGACGGCAACCGCTTTGCCGTGCTGACCGACATTCTGGGTGACGAAGACCACCTGGGCGATATGGATTTCAAGGTCGCGGGCACCACCGGCGGCATCACGGCCTTGCAGATGGACATCAAAATCCAGGGCATCACCAAAGAAATCATGCAAGTGGCGCTGGCGCAGGCCAAAGAGGCGCGGCTGCACATCTTGGGCGAGATGCAGGCGGCGATGGGTTCAGCCAACACCGAAATCAGCGACTTCGCCCCGCGCCTCTACACCATGAAGATCAACCCGGAGAAAATCCGCGACGTGATCGGCAAGGGGGGTGCCACCATCCGTGCCCTGACCGAAGAAACCGGCACCCAGATCGACATCGCCGAAGACGGCACCATCACCATCGCCAGCAACGAATCGGCCAAGGCCGAAGAGGCCAAGCGGCGCATCGAGGCCATCACGGCCGAAGTCGAAATCGGCAAGGTCTATGAAGGCGCGATCACCAAAATCCTCGATTTCGGTGCCTTGGTCAACCTGCTGCCAGGCAAAGACGGCCTGCTGCACATCAGCCAGATCGCGCACCAGCGCGTCGAAAAAGTCACCGACTTCCTCAAAGAGGGCCAAGTGGTCAAAGTCAAGGTGCTGGAAACCGACGAAAAAGGCCGCATCAAGCTGTCGATGAAGGCGCTGCTGGACCGCGACGAGGTGCAGTCGGCCCCGGCGCAGCAGCCGCAAGCGGCGCAAGATGACTGAACCCCGGCCGCTGCAAGGTATCTGAGAGTCCACCATGCGCAAGAAACTGATCGTCGGCAACTGGAAGATGAACGGCAGCCAAGCGGCCAATGCCGAGCTGCTGGCCGCGCTCAAGGCGGGCTTCAACCCGGCACAATCCGAGCTGGCCTTGTGTGCCCCGGCCCCGTACCTGCTGCAATTGCAAGCGGCTTTGCAGGGCAGCGGCATAGACTGGGGCGCGCAAGATGTGTCGGCGCACGAGGGCGGGGCCTACACCGGTGAGGTGAGTGCGGCCATGCTGCGCGACTGCGGCAGCCGCTACGTGATCGTCGGCCACTCCGAGCGGCGCCAATACCACGGCGAGAGCGACGACTTGGTCGCACTCAAGGCGCAGCGTGCGCTCGCCGCGGGCCTGACCCCGATCGTCTGCGTGGGCGAGACGCTGCCCGACCGCGAGGCCGGCCGCACCGAGTTCGTCGTCAAGCGCCAGTTGTCGGCCGTCATTCATGCGGTGGGCCACTGCTGCAGCGAGATCGTGGTCGCCTACGAGCCGGTGTGGGCCATCGGCACCGGCTTGAGCGCCAGCG
The DNA here is from genome assembly GCF_000828895.1 of Serpentinimonas raichei. NCBI lineage: Bacteria > Pseudomonadati > Pseudomonadota > Betaproteobacteria > Burkholderiales > Comamonadaceae > Serpentinimonas > Serpentinimonas raichei. Next base: position 783,028 of record NZ_AP014568.1, read on the forward strand.
CCGAGCAGGCGCAGGCGGTGCATGCGGTGCTGCGCGCCCAGTTGCGCGCCGCCACGGCGCAGGCCGAGCGCAACCGCATCCTCTACGGTGGCAGCATGAACGCGGCCAACGCGGCCGAGCTGCTGCGCCAGCCCGACATCGATGGCGGGCTGATCGGCGGCGCATCGCTCAAAGCCGCCTCGTTTTTGTCCATTGCCGCGGCCAGCCCGGTTGTGGCGCTGTCAAACTGATTGTTGGAGTTTTGTTCCCATGAGTAATATTTTGTTGACCCTTCTGCTGGCGGTGCAACTGCTGTCGGCGCTGGTGATGATCGGCCTGATTCTGGTGCAGCACGGCAAAGGGGCCGATGCCGGTGCCTCGCTCGGGGGCGGCAGTTCCGGTGCCGCCACCTTGTTTGGCGCCAGCGGGGGCTCCAACTTCATGTCGCGCAGCACCGCCATTTTGGCGACGGTGTTCCTGAGCTGCACCTTGGCCTTGGCCTATTTTGGTCAGGCACCCCAAGCTGGGGCTGGCACCGTGCTGGAAACGCTCCCCGTCGCCCCACCGACGCCGGCGGACCAGATTCCGGCTGCCCCGGTTGCTCCGCCTGCGGGTGTCGGTCAAATTCCCGCACAGTAAGGTTTTGTAAAGTTTGCCCCGGTTTTTCGGGGTAAAATCTGGGTCTGTTGAGCAGTGTGTGCGGTGCAGCCAAACACACTTGCCTGACGCAACATTTGGCCGACGTGGTGAAATTGGTAGACACGCTATCTTGAGGGGGTAGTGGCGAAAGCTGTGCGAGTTCGAGTCTCGCCGTCGGCACCAATCAAGTATTAACCTACGCGCAGCAGCGCTGTGCTGCCGCATGGTTTGAATCTGTGGGGCATCAAGATGAATCTAGAGCTTTACCTGCCTGTACTCTTGTTTATTCTGGTCGGTCTCGCTGTTGGGGTGTTGCCTCAAGTCATCGGTTATGTCTTGGGCCCCAATCGGCCCGACCCCGAAAAGAACTCCCCCTACGAGTGCGGCTTCGAGGCCTTTGAGGACGCGCGCATGAAGTTCGATGTGCGCTATTACCTTGTGGCCATTCTGTTCATCCTTTTCGATCTTGAAATCGCCTTTTTGTTTCCGTGGGCGGTGGCTTTCAGTGAAATCGGTTTTACCGGCTTCTTGGCCGGCATGATGTTTCTCGCCATCCTCACCGTAGGCTTCATCTACGAGTGGAAAAAAGGGGCGCTGGATTGGGAGTGAGCGGTTTGTCGTCCGCCTGCCATGGCGGCAGCGGCAGATCATTTACACAAGGACGAATGCGATGATCGAAGGCGTACTCAAGCAGGGCTTTGTCACGACCAGTTACGACTCGGTGGTGAACTGGGCCAAAACCGGCTCCATCTGGCCCATGACATTCGGCTTGGCCTGCTGTGCGGTCGAAATGATGCACTCGGCGGCGGCCCGTTACGACCTCGGGCGTTTTGGGGCCGAGGTGTTTCGCGCCAGTCCGCGCCAGTCCGATCTGATGATCGTCGCCGGCACCCTGTGCAACAAAATGGCACCTGCGCTGCGCAAGGTCTATGACCAAATGGCCGAGCCGCGCTGGGTCATCAGCATGGGCTCCTGTGCCAACGGCGGCGGCTACTACCACTACAGCTACTCGGTGGTGCGCGGCTGCGACCGCGTGGTGCCGGTGGATGTCTATGTGCCGGGCTGTCCGCCCACGGCCGAGGCCTTGATCTACGGCATCATCCAGTTGCAGCAAAAAATCCGCCGCACCCAAACCATCGCCCGCGTCTGAGCAGCGAAAGGCACAGCCATGACACAAGCAAGTTCCGGGGCCGATCATCTGGGCGCATGGACGCAACTGCCGCTGGCCACGGTGCAGCAAACGCTGGCGCTGGCCTTGCAGGAGCGCGCCACGGTGCAGGTGAGCGCCAGTGGCGAGATCGATATCGAGGTGGCGCCAGCGCATTATTTGGGCGTGATGCAGACCCTGCGCGACGCCACCGGCTGCCGCTTTGAGCAGTTGATCGACCTGTGCGGCATCGACTATTCCGAATACCGCAACCTGCCTTGGAGCGGTCCGCGTTTTGCCGTGGTGGTGCATTTGCTGTCGGTTTCGCTCAATCAGCGTGTGCGCGTGCGCGTGTTTTGCCCCGACGACGACTGGCCGCAAATCGATTCTCTCAGCGCCTTGTGGTCCGCCGCCAACTGGTACGAGCGCGAAGCCTTCGACCTGTACGGCATCGTGTTTGAAGGGCACCCCGATTTGCGCCGCATCCTGACCGATTACGGCTTCATCGGGCACCCGTTTCGCAAAGATTTTCCGCTCTCGGGCCATGTCGAAATGCGTTACGACCCGGAACGCCGCCGCGTGGTCTATGAGCCGATCACCATCGAGCCGCGTGAGAACACGCCGCGCATCGTGCGCGAAGACCATTACGGCAGTGGCCTGCGCTAAAAGCCGTTGGAGCGGATCAAAACATGGCTGAAATCAAGAACTACACCCTCAACTTCGGGCCCCAGCACCCGGCCGCCCACGGCGTGCTGCGCTTGGTGCTGGAGCTCGATGGCGAAGTCGTGCAACGCGCCGACCCACACATCGGACTGCTGCACCGCGCCACCGAGAAGCTGGCCGAGCACAAGACCTACATCCAGTCGCTGCCCTATATGGACCGGCTCGATTACGTCTCCATGATGTGCAACGAGCACGCCTATTGCCTGGCAATCGAAAAGCTGCTCAACATCTCGGTGCCCATTCGCGCCCAGTACATCCGCGTCATGTTCAGCGAGATCACGCGCTTGCTCAACCACCTGATGTGGCTGGGCTCGCACGGCAACGACTGCGGCAGCTCCACCATCCTGATCTACGCCTTTCGCGAGCGCGAAGACCTGTTCGATATGTACGAGGCGGTCTCAGGGGCGCGCATGCACGCGGCCTATTTCCGCCCCGGCGGCGTGTACCGCGACTTGCCTGATGCCATGCCCCGGCACGCCGAAAACAAGATCCGCAACGCCCGTTCCACGGCCGATCTGAATCGCAACCGGCAAGGCTCGCTGCTCGATTTCATCGAAGACTTCACGCAGCGCTTCCCGGTCTATCTGGGCGAATACCACACCCTATTGACCGACAACCGCATCTGGAAGCAGCGCACCGTGGGCATTGGCGTCATCAGCCCCGAGCGCGCGCTCAATATGGGGCTCACCGGCCCCATGCTACGCGGCAGCGGAATCGCCTGGGACTTGCGCAAAAAGCAGCCCTACGACGCCTACGCCCAGATGGAATTCGACGTGCCCGTGGGCAAGACCGGCGACACCTACGACCGCTACCTGGTGCGCATGGAGGAGATGAAGCAGTCCAACCGCATCATCCAGCAGTGCATCACTTGGCTGCGCGCCAACCCCGGGCCGGTGATCACCGACAACCACAAGGTGGCCCCGCCCACGCGCGAAGCCATGAAATCGAGCATGGAGGAGCTGATCCACCACTTCAAGCTCTTTACCGAGGGCTTTCATGTGCCCGAAGGCCAGGCCTATGCGGCGGTCGAGCACCCCAAAGGCGAGTTTGGCATCTACTTGGTGAGCGACGGGGCCAACAAGCCCTACCGGCTCAAAATCCGGGCGCCAGGCTTCCCGCATCTGGCGGCCCTCGATGAAATGGCACGCGGCCACATGCTGGCTGACGCGGTGGCCATCATCGGCACCATGGACATCGTGTTTGGAGAGATTGACCGATGAGCGCAGCAACCCCATCCTTGCAGTCCGTGGCTTTTTCCGAAGCCACCTTGGCGCGCTTTGCGCGCGAAGTGGCCAAGTACCCGCCCGATCAAAAGCAGTCGGCGGTCATGGCCTGTTTGTCCATCGTGCAGCAAGAGCAGGGCTGGGTCAGCCCAGCGGCCGAGCAGGGCGTGGCCGACATCCTCGGCATGCCGGTGATGGCGGTGCACGAAGTCACCACCTTCTACAACATGTACAACCAGCAGCCGGTGGGCCGCTTCAAGCTCAACGTCTGCACCAACCTGCCGTGCGCGCTGCGCGACGGGGAGCACGCGCTGCAACACCTGGAGCGCCGCTTGGGCATCCAGAAGGGCCAAACCACGGCCGATGGCTTGTTCACGCTGCAACAGTCCGAGTGCCTGGGCGCTTGCGCCGACTCGCCGGTGTTGCTGGTCAACGACCGCCACATGTGCAGCTTCATGAGCACCGACAAGCTCGACCAACTCATCGACGGCCTGCGCGCTGCGACAAAGGAAGAAGCATGAACGTCAACCAGGTGCTGGAGCAGTTCCAGTCGCGCGGCATCGAGACCTGCTTTCACGGCCGCCACATCAGCCCGCAGATGGTCGTCGGCCTTGACGGCAGCAACTGGGGTTTGGCCGACTACGAGGCGCGTGGCGGCTATGCGGCGCTGCGCCAGATCCTTGGGCTTGACGGCGGCGAGGCGATGACGCCCGAGGCCGTCATCGCCCACGTGAAAGAGTCCGCTTTGCGCGGCCGTGGCGGGGCCGGCTTTCCCACCGGCCTCAAATGGAGCTTCATGCCGCGCCAGTTCCCGGGTCAAAAATACCTGGTCTGCAATTCCGACGAAGGCGAGCCCGGCACCTGCAAAGACCGCGAGCTGCTGATGCACAACCCGCATCTGGTGATCGAGGGCATGGCCATTGCCGCCTACGCCATGGGCACCAGCGTGGGCTACAACTACATCCACGGCGAAATTTTCCAAGTCTATGAGCGCTTCGAGGCCGCACTCGAGCAGGCGCGCGCCGCGGGCTACTTGGGCGAGCGCATCCTAGGCACCGACTTCAGCTTCCAACTGCACGCGCACCACGGTTTTGGGGCCTACATCTGCGGCGAAGAAACCGCGCTGCTCGAATCGCTCGAAGGCAAAAAGGGGCAGCCGCGCTTCAAGCCGCCGTTCCCGGCCAGCTTTGGCCTGTACGGCAAACCGACCACCATCAACAACACCGAAACCTTCGCCGCCGTGCCGTGGCTGATCCGCAATGGCGGCAAGGCCTACCTCGATTGCGGCCGCCCCAACAACGGCGGCACCAAGATTTTTTCGGTCAGCGGCGACGTGGAACGCCCTGGCAACTACGAAGTGCCCATGTGCACCTCGTTTTGCACCCTGCTCGAACTGGCCGGCGGCGTGCGCAAAGGACGCAAGCTCAAGGCGGTGATTCCCGGTGGTTCGTCGTCGCCGGCGCTGCCCGCTGATCTGATCTTGAGTTGCACCATGGACTACGACTCGATCAGCAAGGCCGGCTCGATGCTCGGCTCGGGCGCGGTGATCGTGCTCGACGACAGCCGCTGCATGGTCAAGGCGCTCAAACGCCTGAGCTATTTTTATATGCACGAATCCTGCGGCCAGTGCACGCCGTGCCGCGAGGGCACCGGCTGGTTGTGGCGCATCGTGGACCGCATCGAGCGTGGCCAAGGCCGGCCCGAAGACCTCGCGCTGCTCGACAACGTGGCGGAAAACATCATGGGGCGCACCATCTGCGCCTTGGGCGACGCGGCAGCAATGCCGGTGCGCGGCATGATCAAGCACTTCCGGCACGAGTTCGAGCACTACATCGAACACAAGACCGGCATGGTTGCGGCCTCCGTTTGAACAGAAGAACACCATGCTTGAAATCGAACTCGACGGCAAAAAGGTGGAGGTGCCAGCAGGCAGCATGATCATGCATGCGGCCGAGAAGGCGGGCCAGACCATCCCGCATTTCTGCTACCACAAAAAGCTCTCCATCGCCGCCAACTGCCGCATGTGCTTGGTGGAAGTGGAGAAAGCGCCCAAGCCCATGCCGGCTTGCGCCACCCCGGTGACGCAGGGCATGGTCGTGCGCACGCGCAGCGAAAAGGCGATCAAGGCGCAGCAGTCGGTGATGGAGTTTTTGCTCATCAACCACCCGCTCGACTGCCCGATCTGCGACCAAGGCGGCGAGTGCCAGTTGCAGGACTTGGCCGTGGGCTACGGCGCGGGCCAGTCGCGCTACCAGGAAGAAAAGCGCGTGGTGGCGCACAAAGAGGCGGGTCCGCTGATTTCCATGGAGGAAATGAGCCGCTGCATCCACTGCACCCGCTGCGTGCGCTTTGGGCAAGAGATCGCCGGCCAGATGGAGCTCGGTATGAGCCACCGCGGCGAGCACGCCGAGATCGAAACCTTCGTCGGCCAGACCGTGGACTCCGAGCTGTCGGGCAATATGATCGACATCTGCCCGGTGGGTGCGCTCACCAGCAAGCCCTTTCGCTACCAGGCCCGCACCTGGGAGCTGTCGCGGCGCAAGAGCATCAGCCCGCACGACTCCACCGGCGCCAACCTGATCGTGCAGGTAAAAAACCACCGCGTGCTGCGCGTGGTGCCGCTGGAGAACGAGGCCGTCAACGAATGCTGGATCGCCGACCGCGACCGCTTCAGCTACGAAGCCCTCAACGGCGACGAGCGCCTGACGCAGCCCATGCTCAAGCAAGGCGGGCAGTGGCGCACGGTGGATTGGCAGACCGCGCTCGAATACGTGGCCAATGGCTTGCAGCAGATCAAGGCCGATCACGGTGCGGCGGCGATAGGCGCCGTGGCCAGCCCGCATTGCACCCTGGAAGAGCTGCACCTGGCTGGCGCGCTGCTGCGCGGCCTGGGCAGCCACAGCATCGACACGCGCTTGCGCGCCGCAGACTACCGCCACGCCGCCCCGGCGGGTGTGGCGCGCTGGCTCGGGCTGCCGATCGCCGAACTCTCCACGCTCGAGCGCGTGCTGGTGATCGGCTCCAACCTGCGCAAAGACCACCCGCTGCTGGCGCAGCGCATCCGCCAGGCGCAACGCCGCGGCGCCCAAGTGAGCGCGCTGGTGTCCGAGGCGCCAGACTGGGCGCTGCCGCTGGCGCACACGCTGGTGGCCGAGGCCGGTCGTTGGCCGCTGGAGTTGGCCGGCATCGCCGCTGCGGTGGCGCAAGCGCAGGGCATAGCGTCGCCGGTGCCCAGCCCCGAGCCCGTGAGTGAGCGCGCATGCGCCATCGCCGCCTCGCTGCTGGGTGGCGAGCGCAAGGCGCTGTTGCTGGGCAACGCCGCCGCGCACCACGAGCAGGCATCCAGCTTGCTGGCGCTGGCGCAGTGGATCGCAGAACGCACCGGCGCGCGCTGGGGCACCTTGAGCGAAGCCGCCAACACCGTGGGCGCGCAACTGGTGCAGGCGCTGCCCGGCGCCGGCGGCCTCAACGCCACCCAAATTTTGAGCGGTGCCGCCAAGGCGGTGCTGCTGCTCAACGCCGAAGTCGGGCTCGACACGGCGGTGTGCGGCAAAGGGCTGGCGCAGGCGCAGATGGTCGTGAGCTTAAGCCCCTTCAAAGCCAACCTCGAACACTGCGACGTGCTGCTGCCCATTGCTCCCTTCACCGAGACCTCGGGCAGCTTCGTCAACGCCGAAGGGCGCTTGCAGAGCTTTCACGCCGTGGTGCGGCCGCTGGGCGAAGCGCGCCCGGCTTGGAAAGTGCTGCGCGTGCTGGGCCAAATGCTGGGCCTGCCCGGTTTCGATGCCGACAGCTCGCAAGCCGTGCTGGCGCAAGCCCTGCCTGGTGTGGCCAGCGGCCAGTGCGTGCCCGCTGAGCGGCTCGACAACCGCAGCCAAGCCACCATCGACCTCACCGTGGGCAGCGCCACGCCCTGCGTGGCCAGCATTTACCAGCTTGATGCGCTGGTGCGCCGTGCCCCTTCGCTGCAGCAAACCGCCGACGCCCGTGCGGCCCGCACCGCCGCCCACGCCCACCAGACCGGAGACCGCGCATGATCGACGCCCTCTACTACGGCGGCCTGAACCTGTTCGCAGCCGCCTGGTGGCAAGAAGCCGCCTGGCCGGTGCTGTGGGCCCTGATCAAAATCATGGTCATCGTGGCACCCCTCATGGGCGCCGTCGCCTACCTCACCCTGTGGGAGCGGCGCCTGATCGGCTTCATGCAGGTGCGCTTGGGGCCGAACCGCGTCGGTCCGCAAGGTTTGCTGCAACCCATCGCCGACGCCTTCAAGCTGCTCACCAAAGAGCTCATCACCCCCACCGCAGCCAGCCCGGGCCTGTTCTGGATCGCCCCGATGCTGGCCATCATGCCGGCGCTGGCGGCCTGGGCCGTGATTCCCTTCGGCCCCGAAGCGGTGCTGGCCAACGTCAACGCCGGTTTGCTGCTGCTGCTGGCCATCACCTCGATCGAGGTTTATGGCGTCATCATCGCTGGTTGGGCGGCCAACTCCAAATACGCCTTCTTGGGTGCGCTGCGCGCCTCGGCGCAGATGGTGAGCTACGAAATCGCCATCGGTTTTTGCTTCCTGGTGGTGGTCATGACTGCGGGCAGCCTGCAACTGGGCGAGATCGTCGCCTCGCAGCAGCAGGGCATGTTTGCCGACATGGGGCTCAACTTCCTGTCTTGGAACTGGCTGCCGCTGCTGCCGATCTTCATCGTCTTCCTCATTTCGGGCGTGGCCGAAACCAACCGCCACCCCTTCGACGTGGTCGAGGGCGAGGCCGAGATCGTGGCCGGCCACATGGTCGAGTACTCGGGCATGCGTTTTGCCATCTTCTTCCTGGCCGAATACGCCAGCATGTGGCTGATCTCGATCCTGGCGGTGCTGATGTTCCTGGGTGGCTGGTCGGCCCCGATCGCGGCGCTGGACTTCATCCCCGGCTGGATCTGGCTGGCGCTCAAGACCTTCTTCGTGGTCTCGCTGTTCATCTGGATCCGCGCCACCTTCCCGCGCTTCCGCTACGACCAGATCATGCGTCTGGGTTGGAAAGTTTTCATCCCCGTCACGCTGATCTGGCTGGTGGTGGTCGCCGTCTGGATGCAGACGCCTTGGAACATCTGGGATTAAGAGGAGCGCACTCGCATGTCTGCTACCGCCGTTGCACCTTTCTCGCTGAAAGATTTTCTCAAGAGCTTCCTGCTCGTTGAGCTGTTCAAGGGCATGGCCCTGACCGGGCGCTACGCCTTTAGGCCCAAGGTCACGCTGCAATACCCGGAAGAAAAAACCCCGCTCTCGCCGCGTTTCCGGGGCCTGCACGCGCAGCGCCGCTACGAAGACGGCGAGGAGCGCTGCATCGCCTGCAAGCTGTGCGAAGCGGTGTGCCCGGCCATGGCCATCACCATCGAAGCGGCCGAGCGCGACGATGGCACCCGGCGCACCACGCGCTACGACATCGACCTCACCAAGTGCATTTTCTGCGGCTTTTGCGAAGAGGCCTGCCCGGTCGATGCCATCGTCGAGACCCACATCCTCGAATACCACGGTGAAAAGCGTGGCGACCTGTATTTCACCAAAGAGATGCTGCTGGCCGTGGGCGACCGCTACGAAAAAGAGATCGCAGCCGCCCGCGCGGCGGATGCACCCTACCGCTGAACCCGAGCGCTAACCAGGCAGAACACGATATGGATTTTCAAGCGGGTTTTTTCTACGTCTTTGCGGCGCTGCTGTTGTTTGCGGCGTTCAAGGTCATCACGGCGCGCAACGCGGTGCACGCGGTGCTGTACCTGATGCTGGCCTTCTCGCAGGCGGCGGCGATCTTTTTGCTGCTCAAGGCCGAGTTTCTGGCCATCACGCTGGTACTGGTCTATCTGGGCGCGGTGATGGTGCTGTTTTTGTTCGTCGTCATGATGATGGACATCAACACCGAGGTCTTGCGCAAGGGCTTTTGGCGCCATTTCCCGATCACCGCGCTGCTAGGGGCCGTGATCAGCGTGCAGTTGATCGTGGTGCTCTGGTTTGGCTTCCCCCAGATGACGGTCGATCCGGCGGTGCTCACCCGCGGCATGCACGTGCCGGGGCATGAGAACACGCTGGAGCTCGGCTTGCTGCTCTATTCCGCCTACCTGTACCCGGTGCAGATCGCCGGCGTGATTTTGCTGGTGGGCATGATCGCCGCCATCGCGCTGGTGCTGCGCGAGCGCAAAGACAGCAAGGCCATCGACGCCAGCATTCAGGTGCGCGTCAAGGCCGCCGACCGCTTGCAAGTGCTGCACATGCCGCCCACACCCAAGCCCGCTGCGGCTGCGCCAGACCAAGCCCCTGCCGCCCAGGCCAAGGAGGGCCAGCCATGATGACCACGCTCACTCTGGGGCATTTCCTCTCGCTCGGGGCGCTGCTGTTTGCGCTCTCGGTGGTGGGCATTTTCCTGAACCGGCGCAACCTGATCGTGCTGCTGATGTGCATCGAGCTGATGCTGCTGGCGGTCAACATCAACTTTGTCGCTTTTGCCTACTTCCACGGCGATCTGCACGGGCAGGTGTTCGTGTTCTTCATCCTCACCGTGGCGGCGGCCGAATCGGCCATCGGGTTGGCAATTTTGGTGCTGTTGTTCCGCAACCGCCAATCGATCCGCGTCGATGAGCTCAACGCGCTCAAGGGCTGACAGGCCACAAGGACAGTCACAAGCATGAGTACTACCCTTTCTGCAAGCACGCTGCTGGCGGTGCCGCTGGCGCCCTTGATCGGCGCGGTGCTGGTCGGCATCTTTGGCACCCGCTTGGGCGGCAACTGGTTCGGGCGCCGCCTGTGCCACACCATCGCCATCCTGGGCGTGCTGGTTTCCTTCATCTTGTCGGTCGCTGTGCTGCTCGACGTGATCGACGGCGCACGCTTCAACGACTCGATCTACGAGTGGATGGTGATCGGCGGGCTGACGATGGAGATCGGCTTCATGGTCGATGGCCTCACCGCCATGATGATGGCCGTCGTCACCTTCGTCTCGCTCATGGTGCACATCTACACCATCGGCTACATGGAGGAAGACGAGGGCTACAACCGCTTCTTCTGCTACATCTCGCTCTTTACCTTCTCGATGCTCATGCTGGTCATGAGCAACAACCTGCTGCAACTGTTCTTTGCGTGGGAAGCGGTGGGGCTGGTGTCGTACCTGCTGATCGGCTTTTGGTACAAGCGCCCGACGGCGATCTTTGCCAACATGAAGGCCTTTTTGGTCAACCGCGTGGGCGACTTTGGCTTCCTTTTGGGCATCGCGCTCATCGCCGCCTACACCGGCAGCCTGAACTACAGCGAAATTTTTGCCAAGCTGCCCGAACTGGCCACGGTCGAATTCCCGTGGTACATCTTGGGCCAGGAAGCGCTGCTGGTGACGGTGATCGCCATCTGCCTGTTCATCGGTGCCATGGGCAAATCGGCCCAGTTCCCGCTGCACGTCTGGCTGCCCGACTCGATGGAAGGCCCGACCCCGATCTCGGCCCTGATCCACGCCGCCACCATGGTCACGGCCGGCATCTTCATGGTCGCGCGCATGTCGCCGGTGTTCGAGCTCTCGGACGCGGCGCTCAACTTCATCCTCATCATCGGCGCCATCACCGCGCTGTTCATGGGCTTGCTGGGCATGGTGCAAAACGACATCAAGCGCGTGGTGGCCTATTCCACCCTGTCGCAACTGGGCTACATGACGGTGGCGCTGGGCGCTTCGGCCTACTCGGTGGCGCTGTTCCACCTCATGACGCACGCGTTCTTCAAGGCGCTGCTGTTCTTGGCTGCGGGCTCGGTGATCATGGGCCTGCACCACAACCAAGACATGCGCTGGATGGGCGGCTTGCGCAAGTACATGCCCATCACTTGGATCACGGCCTTACTGGGTACGCTGGCGCTGGTCGGGATGCCGCTGTTTTCGGGCTACTACTCCAAGGAAGCGATCAAGCTCTCAGCCGATTTCAGCGGCCTGCCAGCGGCCACCTTTGCCTACTACGCCTTGCTGGCGGGCGTGTTCGTGACCTCGTTCTACTCGTTCCGGCTCTACTTCATGGTCTTTCACGGCCCCGAGCGCTACCACCTGAACCCGGACGCGCACCACGACGACCATGGCCACCACGGCCACGACGAGAAACCGCACGAGTCGCCTTGGGTGGTGACGGTGCCGCTCTTGCTGCTGGCGGTGCCCTCGGTGGTGATCGGTTACCTGACCATCGGCCCGATGCTGTTTGGCGATTTTCTGGCCGATGCCGTGCACGTCAACCACGTGCTGCACCCAGCCATGACCGAACTGGCTGCGCTGTATCACGGCCCGCTGGCCTTTGCCCTCAAAGCCTTCAGCTCCATCGGGCTCTATCTGGCCATTGCCGGTGCCTTGCTGGCCTGGTATTTGTACCTGCACAACCCGAAGCTGGCACCCGTGATTGCGCACAAGCTGCGCCCGCTGGTGGTGCTGCTGGAAAACAAGTACTACCTCGACTGGTTCAACGAAAAGGTGATCGCGCGCGCCACCATGGCGCTCGGCAGCGGGCTCTGGAAGGGCGGCGACCGTGGCCTGATCGAAGCCGGGGTGGTGAATATGAGCTGGAAGCTGGTGGGCCGCATCGCGGCGGTGGTGCGCCAGGCGCAGACCGGCTACCTCTACCACTATGCTTTTGTGATGATCGTGGGCGTGCTCGCGCTCATGACCTACTTCGTCTGGCGCTAAGGAGAACAACAACATGGGTTTGCTTAGCCTTGCGATCTGGACCCCGATCCTTCTCGGTGCCGCGCTGCTGGCCTTTGGTCGCCGCCTGAGTTCGCAGCAGGTGCGCTGGGTGGCGCTGGCCGCTTCCCTGCTCGGGTTGGCCGTCACCCTGCCGCTCTACACCGGCTTTGAAATCGGCGCAGCCGGGTTTCAGTTCGTCGAAAAAGTGCTCTGGATCGAGCGCTTCAATGTTCACTACCACGTCGGTGTCGATGGCATTTCGCTGTGGCTGATTTTGCTCACGGCCTTTACCACGGTGATCGCCGTGATTGCCAGTTGGGAGTCGATCACCGAGCGCGTGCACCAGTACATGGGCGCCTTTTTGATCTTGTCGGGGGCCATGATCGGCGTCTTTGCGGCCCAGGACGCGCTGCTGTTCTTCCTGTTCTTCGAAGCCACCCTGATCCCGATGTACCTGATCATCGGCATCTGGGGCGGACCGAACCGCATCTACGCCGCCTACAAGTTCTTCCTCTACACGCTGCTCGGCTCGCTGCTGATGCTGCTGGCGCTGATCTACCTCTACAACGCTTCGGGTGGCAGCTTCGACTTCCAGGTCTGGTACGACTTGCCGCTCACCAGCACCGAGCAGACGCTGCTGTTCTTTGCCTTCTTGGCGGCCTTTGCCGTCAAGGTGCCGATGTGGCCGGTGCACACCTGGTTGCCCGATGTGCACGTGGAAGCCCCGACCGCCGGTTCGGCGGTGCTGGCAGCGATCATGCTCAAGCTCGGCGCTTACGGCTTTTTGCGCTTTTCGCTGCCCATCACCCCAGACGCCTCGCAAGAGTGGGCTTGGCTGATGATTGCGCTCTCGCTCATCGCCGTGATCTACGTCGGGCTGGTGGCGCTGGTGCAGCAGGACATGAAAAAGCTGGTGGCCTACTCCTCGGTGGCGCACATGGGCTTTGTCACGCTGGGCTTTTTCCTGTTCAACGAGCTGGCGCTGGCCGGCGCCATCGTGCAGATGATCGCGCACGGCTTCGTCTCGGCCGCCATGTTCCTGTGCATCGGCGTGCTCTACGACCGCATGCACTCGCGTGAAATCTCCGACTACGGCGGCGTCATCAACCCCATGCCCAAGTTTGCCGCCTTTGCGCTGCTGTTCACCATGGCCAACGCCGGCATGCCAGGCACCGCCGGTTTTGTGGGCGAGTGGATGGTGATTCTGGGTGCGGTGCAAGCCAATTTCTGGATCGGCCTCGGGGCCGCCACGGCGCTCATACTGGGCGCGGCCTATTCGCTGCTGATGTTCAAGCGCGTCTATCTGGGCGCGGTGGCCAACGACAACGTAAAAGCGCTGTTCGACATCAACGCCCGCGAATACTTCGTGTTGGCCGTGCTGGCGCTGGCGGTGTTGTTCATGGGCGTCTTTCCCAAGCCCTTCACCGACGTGATGATGCCCGCCGTGACCGAGCTGCTGCAGCACATCTCGGTCAGCAAGCTGCCCTGATTCGCCCGCCCCATCTGGATTTGAAAGAGCCACCCCATGATTGACCGATTGAGTTGGGCCGCGATCACCCCCGAGCTGCTGCTGCTGGTGATGGTCTGCGTGATCGCCATTTACGATTTGTTTCTCAAGTCGCCGCAGCGCTGGGCCACGCATTACCTGACGCTGCTCACACTGGCTGCGGCCGCCTTCCTGACCGGCTCGGCGGCGCTTAGCGGCCAGACCTTCAGCGGCTTTGGCGGCATGGTGGTGAGCGACCCGATGGGCAACTGGCTCAAGTGCTTTGCCGCCCTCACCATGATGGTGCTGCTGATCTATGCCCGGCCCTACGCCGGGGCGCGCGGGATGATGCGCGGCGGCGAGCTCTACACCCTTGGGTTGTTTGGCCTGCTGGGCATGTACGTGATGATCTCGGGCCACAACCTGCTCATCATCTACCTCGGGCTGGAGCTGCTGGCGCTGTCGAGCTTTGCGCTGGTGGCGCTGCGCCGCGACGACCTGCGCGCCACCGAAGCGGCCATGAAGTACTTTGTGCTGGGTGCGCTGGCCAGCGGTTTCCTGCTCTACGGCATGTCGCTGGTCTATGGCGCCACGGGTACGCTGGACATACGCGCGATGGCCGTGGCGATCGAGGCCGGGGTGGCGCAGCCGCAGGTGCTGATGCTGGGGCTGGTGTTCGTGGTGGCTGGGCTGGCCTTCAAGCTCGGGGCGGTGCCCTTTCATATGTGGGTGCCCGATGTCTATCACGGCGCACCGACGGCGATCACGCTGTTTATCGCCTCGGCCCCCAAGCTGGCCGCCTTTGCCATCGTGATGCGGCTGCTGGTGGAAGGCATGCCCGCGCTGGCCTTCGACTGGCAGCAGATGCTGGCGGTGCTGGCGGTGCTCTCCTTGATCGTCGGCAACTTGGCGGCGGTGGCGCAGAGCAACCTCAAGCGCATGTTGGCCTTTTCGACCATCGCGCAAGTGGGCTTTTTGTTGCTGGCTTTTGTGGCCGGGGTTGGGGCCGATGGCAACACCGCCAACATGAGCACCGCCTACAGCGCCGCCATGTTCTACATCATCACCTACGTGCTCACCACGCTGGCGGTGTTTGGCGTGATTTTGCTGCTCAGCCGCGACGGCTTCGAGTCCGAAGAAATCAACGACCTGGCCGGCCTGAACCAGCGCAGCCCGCTTTACGCCGGTGTGATGGCGGCGGGCATGTTCTCGCTTGCCGGGGTGCCGCCGCTGGTGGGCTTTTACGCCAAGCTCACGGTGCTGCAGGCGCTGTTGGCCGCAGGCGATGGAATCTATCTGTGGCTGGCGGTGTTTGCGGTGCTGATGTCGCTGGTGGGCGCGTTCTACTACCTGCGCGTGGTCAAGGTGATGTACTTCGATGCGCCCACGCAAACGGCGGCCATTTCGGCCCCGCTGGAGCTGCGCGCGGTGCTCTCGCTCAACGGGGCGCTGCTGCTGCTGCTGGGGCTATTTCCCGGTGCGCTGCTCGCCCTTTGCGCGCAAGCCATTGCGTCGCTGCTGGTTTGAGTTAAGCTATCTAGCATGAATCAAGACTTCTACGTTTTTCTGGTGTTGGGCTTGGCGCTGGTGTTTGCCAACCTGCCGTTCATGAGTCAGCGCGTTTTCTTGGTGCTGCCCTACAAGGGTGGCATCAAACCGCTGTGGTTGCGCTTTGCCGAGCTGCTGGCCTGTTACTTCATCGTAGGCGCCATAGCCAAAGGCATCGAACTCAGCCAAGGGCAGATCTACCCGCAAGGCTGGCAGTTCTACGTCGTCACCATTTCCCTGTTTCTCACCTTTGCCTTTCCCGGCTTTGTCATTCGCTACATGCTGGTCCGTCGCACCTGAAGCCTCGGCATGAAGGTGCTCGATCTGGCCTGTGAGCAGGGGCATCTGTTTGAAGGCTGGTTCGGTTCCGACGCCGATTTTCAGTCGCAGCAGTCGCGGGCGCTGATCGACTGCCCTTTGTGTGGCAGCCAGAAGATCGAAAAGCGCCTGAGTGCGCCCCGCCTCAATCTGGGCAAGTCAGTCGCTGCCGACACTTTGCCGGCCGACCCTGCTGCGTCTGCGCCCATCCTGACTGCGGCGACAGCCGGGCAGCAGGCAGAGGCGTTGCGCTTGTTGCGCCAGGTGCTGGCCCAAACCGAAGACGTGGGCGAGCAATTTGCTCAACAGGCCCTGCAAATGCACCAAGGTGAACTCGAGCCGCGGCCCATACGGGGCCAAACCACGGCAGAGCAAGCCGCCGAGCTGATAGGGTCCGGGGTGCCGATCGTGCAGTTGCCCAATCTGCCCCTGCTCAAGCACACGCTGCAGTAGCAGCGCCGCCGTTCAGGGATAGAGCCCGCGCAGTTCGCGCGCGTGCAATATGCGCCGGCAGGCGACGATGAAGGTGGCGGTGCGCAGGCTGACGCGGTGCTCGCTGGCCACCTCCCAGATGGCTTCGAAGGCGCCGCGCAGGATCTGCGCCAGCCGCTGGTTGATTTCTTCCTCGTTCCAGAAAAAGCTGGAGAAATCCTGCACCCATTCGAAGTAACTTACCGTCACCCCGCCGGCGTTGGCAATTACGTCGGGGATAACCAGTATGCCGCGCTCGTTGAGGATGTCGTCGGCGGCCGGGGTGGTGGGGCCGTTGGCCCCTTCGATCACCATGCGGGCACGGATGCGCTGCGCGTTGGCTTCGGTGATCTGGCGCTCCAGCGCGGCAGGCACCATGATCTCGCACTCCACGTCCCAAAAGCTGTCGCTGGGCAGGGCTTGGGCTCCCTCAAAGCCGGCCACGCTGCCGTGCGCCGCCACGTGTGCGGTGAGTGCCGCCACATCGAGCCCGCCGCCGTGGTACACGGTGCCGCCGTGGTCCTGCACCGCCACCGTGCGCACGCCGGCTTGCGCCAGCAGCTTGGCCGAGACGCTGCCCACGTTGCCAAAGCCTTGCAGGGCCACCCGAGCGCCTTGCAGTTCGAGCCCGATGTGCCGCGCCGCCTCGGTGCAGATGATCGCCACGCCGCGCCCGGTGGCTTCGCGGCGCCCGAGCGAGCCGCCAAGGTCGATCGGCTTGCCGGTGACGACGCCGGTGGCCGTCTCGCCCACGTTCATCGAGTAGGTGTCCATCATCCAGGCCATGACGCGCTCGTTGGTGTTGACGTCGGGGGCGGGGATGTCTTTGGTCGGGCCGATGATGAGCCCGATCTCGCTCGTGTAGCGGCGCGTGACGCGCTCGAGTTCGGCCAGCGAGAGGGTTTTGGGATCGACCCGGATGCCGCCCTTGGCGCCGCCGTAGGGCACGTTGACGGCGGCGTTTTTGATCGACATCCAAGCCGCCAGCGCCATCACTTCGGCCAGCGTCACATCCTGGTGAAAGCGCACGCCGCCTTTGCCGGGGCCGCGCGAGGTGTTGTGCTGCACCCGGTAGCCCTCAAAGTGGGCGATGCGGCCATCGTCGAGGCGGATGGGTACGTCGACGATCAGGCTGCGCTTGGGGCGCTTGAGGGTTTCGATCCAGCGGCCAAGCGGCCCTAGGTAGGGCGCCACCCGGTCGATCTGCTGCAGGTAGTCGCCCCACGGGCCGAGGTGGGCCGGGTCGAGGTAGGAGGGCAGGGCGTGGCCGCTCAGGGGGCTGGGCCCCGTGGCGGCGGTGGGGGCGCTGGGGCTGCTCATGGGCGGTCTGGGTGTTGAAAGGGGTGAGCTTTACAAAACTTCGCTGGCAAAGTCGGCCAAGCGCGAGCGCTCGCCACGGGCCAAGGTGATGTGCCCGCCGTGCGGCCAACCTTTGAAGCGGTCCACGGCGTAGGTCAGGCCCGAGGAGCCTTCGGTGAGGTAGGGGGTGTCGATCTGCGCCAGGTTGCCCATGCAGATGATTTTGGTGCCCGGCCCGGCGCGGGTGATGAGGGTTTTCATCTGCTTGGGCGTGAGGTTTTGCGCCTCGTCGATGATCACGTACTTGTTCATGAAGGTGCGCCCGCGCATGAAGTTCATGCTTTTGATCTTGACCCGGCTGCGGATCAGGTCGTTGGTGGCGGCGCGCCCCCATTCACCGGCGTTGCCGCCGTCGCCCTTGGCCAAAAATTCGAGGTTGTCGTCGAGCGCGCCCATCCAGGGGCCCATTTTTTCTTCTTCGGTGCCAGGCAAAAAGCCGATGTCCTCGCCCACGCTGACGGTGGCACGGGTCATGATGATCTCGGTGTAGCGGCGCTCATCGAGCACCTGCGTCAGGCCGGCGGCGAGGGCCATCAGGGTTTTGCCGGTGCCGGCGGTGCCGGCCAGGGTGACGAAGTCGATCTCGGGGTCCATCAGCAGGTTGAGGGCGAAATTTTGCTCGCGGTTGCGGCTGGTGATGCCCCAGACCGAGCTTTTTAGGTGCGTGTAGTCTTTGAGCGTGCGCAGCACGGCCTGCTTGGTGCGCAGCTCGGTGACGCGGGCATACAGGGCGGGCTCGCCTGCCGACTCGAAATACACAAACTGGTTGATCGCCAGTTTGTCGACCACCGGGCCGCTGATGCGGTAGTAGGTGTGGCCGCCTTGCTGCCAGCTTTCCAGGGTTTTGCTCTGGCGGGTCCAGAAATCGTGCGGCAGCGCCAGCGAGCCAGGGTAGAGCAGTTCGCCGTCATCGAGGGTTTTGTCGTTTTGGTAGTCTTCGGCGGCCAGCCCCAAGGCGCGCGCCTTGATGCGCATGTTGATGTCTTTGGACACCAGCACCACCTGGCGCAGCGGGTGCTTGAGCGTGAGGGCTTGCACCACGCCCAGAATTTGGTTGTCGGCCTTGCCTTGCGGCAGGCTGGCGGGCAGCTCGTGGGACAGTGGCTCGGTCTGGAACAGCAGCAAGCCGGTGGCTTCGCGGTTGCTGCTGGCGGCCAGCGGCACGCCATGGTGGATATCGGCCCCTTTTTGCGCCACCAGCGCGTCGAGGGTGCGGCTGGCTTGGCGGGCGTTGCGCGCCACGTCGCTCATGCCCTTTTTGTGCCCGTCAAGCTCTTCGAGCACGATCATGGGCAGGAAGATGTCGTGTTCCTCGAAGCGAAACAGGCTGCTCGGGTCGTGCATCAGCACGTTGGTGTCGAGCACAAACAGGCGCGTCGGGCCTTTGCTGTTTGGGCTGCCGTTGCCGTTTTTGCTGCCACGCCTTGGGTTGCGTTTGCTGCCGCTTTGGCTGGCCGCTGGGGGCGCCACGGCGCTTGTGCTGGGTGGGGTGATCTGGGCGGCGCTGGGCGAGCTGGCTGGCGCTGGGCTGGGCGGGACCTCGGCGGCCGCTGGCGGCGCCACGGTGGGCGCGGCCAGCAGGCTGGCTAGCGCTGGGGCGCTGCCCGCGAGACGGACCGGTACGGCGGGTGTGCGGACCGATGCATCGGCTTTGTTGCGCCCACGATGCGAAGCGCCGGTGGTGGCTTGGGTCGGCACCGGCGGGAGGCTCGAGTCGGGTGAGAGGGCCAAGCTTGAAGCAGGGGAGGCGGCGGCAGCAAGCTCGGTGGCTTTGGCTGGCACACGGCCGGCCTTCTTGGTGGGGGCGGGGGGCAGAGGCATGCAAACATTATGCACGACTCAGGCGCGCAGGCCCGGGCTGCGGGCTCAGGCGGCTTTTTTCAGCAGCTTGACCGCCTTGAGCACCTCTTCTACGTGCCCGGGCACTTTGAGCCCGCGCCACTCTTGCAGCAGCACCCCGGTGGGGCTGATGAGGAAGGTGCTGCGCTCGATGCCCTTGACCTTCTTGCCGTACATGATCTTGTTTTTGACCACGCCAAACATGTGGCACATTTTTTCTTCGGTGTCGGCGATCAGCTCAAAGGGCAGTTCGAGCTTGGCCTTGAACTCGTCGTGCGACTTCATGTTGTCGCGCGACACGCCAAACACCTGCGCGCCGGCCTTGACGAAATCGGCGTAATGGTCGCGAAACTGCATCGCTTCGGTGGTGCAGCCGGGGGTGTTGTCTTTGGGGTAAAAAAACAGGACCACGGCTTGGCCTAGGTGCGACAGCTGCGTGACCTTGACTCCGCCCGTTGCGTTGGCTTCGAATTCGGGTATGGATTTGTTGACGACGACAGCCATTTAAAGGATCCCTTGCTCAGTAAGAGGCGTTCGGGTGAGGGGCTTGGTCAGCCCTTGCCGGAGCGATCAGCAGCCCAAGCGCCAGACGCCATAAACAAGGGGCTATTTTAGCGCGAATCGGGGCCGAGCGAAAGCCCGGCGGGGTCGGACTCGAGCAGCAACGCGGCCGCCACGCGGCGGCCCTCGGCGACCAGGATGTTGTAGGTGCGCGCGGCGGCCAGTGTGTCCATGGTCTCGACGCCGATGCCGGCCTCGATCAGGGGGCGCAGCAGCGCCGGGGCGACGAAGCGCAGCCGCAGGCCGCTGCCCAGCAGCAGCAGTTCGGGCCGCCATTGGGCCAGCAGGGCGAAGTGCTGCTCGTTAAGGTCGGCATGGCTGGCGCAGTCCCAGGCTTGCAGGCGGCCGTCGGCGCACAGCAGCAGGCTGTGGCGGTAGGTGGTGGCGCCAATCTGCAGCCAGCCCGGCCCGTGGGCGCGCACGCTGGTGTTCTCGATGCGGTCGGGTTGCAGTTTCATGGGTGCGGGTAGGGTAAAGTGTGGTGAAATTATAGGTTTCGCTCCTCCAGCCCGCTCACACCACACCAGCCATGCCCACACCGCCGCTGCTCAAATCGGCCAAACTGGCCAACGTCTGCTACGACATTCGCGGCCCCGTGCTGGACAAGGCGCGCGCGATGGAGGAAGAAGGCCACAAGATCATCAAGCTCAACATCGGCAACATCGCCGCCTTTGGCTTGCAGCCGCCCGACGAGATCGTGCAAGACATGATCCGCAACCTGCCCACGCCCACGGCGGCCGGCTACACCGACAGCAAGGGCCTGTTTGCGCCGCGCAAGGCGGTGGTGCACTACACGCAGGAAAAGGGCATCGCCGGGGTGACGGTGGATGACGTGTACTTGGGCAATGGCGCCAGCGAGCTGATCGGCATGAGCCTCAACGCCCTGCTCAACAGCGGCGACGAGGTGCTGATTCCGGCCCCCGACTACCCGCTCTACACCGCCAGCGTGGCGCTGGCCGGTGGCACGCCGGTGCATTATCTGTGCGACGAAGGCAGCGGCTGGCTGCCCGACCTAGACGACATCCGGCGCAAGATCACGCCGCAGACCAAGGGCATCGTCGTCATCAACCCCAACAACCCCACTGGTGCGCTCTACCCCGACGACCTGCTGCGCGCAATCGTCGAGATCGCGCGCCAGCACGGCTTGGTGATTTTTGCCGACGAAATCTACGACAAAACGCTCTACGACGGCGTGACCCACACCAGCGTGGCGGCGCTGGCCGACGAGGTGCTGGTGCTCACCTTCAACGGCCTGAGCAAGAACTACCGCTCCTGCGGCTACCGCGCGGGCTGGATGGTGGTTTCGGGCGACAAGCGGCGCGCGCGCGACTACATCGAGGGTCTGAATATGCTGGCCTCGATGCGCCTGTGCGCCAACACGCCGGGGCAGTTGGCGATCCAGACCGCGCTCGGCGGCTACCAGAGCATCAAGGACTTGGTGGCACCCAGCGGGCGCCTGTGCCGCCAGCGCGATCTGGCTTACGAGCTGATGAGCCAGATTCCGGGCGTGAGCGTGGTCAAGCCCAAGGCGGCGCTGTATATGTTTCCGCGCCTGGACCCGAAGATGTACCCGATCACCGACGACCAGCAGTTTGCCTACGAGCTGCTGGCCGAAGAAAAAGTTCTGATTGTGCAGGGAACGGGCTTTAACTGGCCGCAACCCGACCACTTCCGCCTGGTTTTCCTGCCGCACGCCGACGACTTGGCAGAAGCCATCGGGCGCATCGCGCGCTTTTTGGCGCACCTGCGCAAGCGCCACGGCACCTGAGCGTGAAACCCGACCCGGCCCCCTTTTTTGATTTGATGAAAGAACCCACAGAGATGAAAGCGATACAAGTAGGCCTGCTCGGCATCGGCACCGTGGGCGGCGGTGTGTTTGAGGTGCTGCGCCGCAACCAGACCGAAATCCAGCGCCGCGCCGGGCGTGGCATAGCCATCGCCGCCGTGGCCGACCTCGACCAGGAGCGCGCGCGCCGCCTGGTGGGTGACGCGGTGCCGGTGTTTGGCGACGCACGCGCCGTGCTGGCCAACCCCGATATCGACATCGTGATCGAGCTCATCGGCGGTGTGGGCGTGGCGCGGGCGCTGGTGCTCGAAGCCATCGCCGCGGGCAAGCACGTGGTGACGGCCAACAAGGCGCTGCTGGCGGTGCACGGAACCGAGATTTTCCAGGCCGCGCAGCAACGCGGCGTGATGGTGGCCTTTGAGGCGGCGGTGGCCGGCGGCATTCCGATCATCAAGGCGCTGCGCGAGGGCCTGACGGCGAACCGCATCCAGTGGGTGGCGGGCATCATCAACGGCACCACCAACTTTATTTTGAGCGAGATGCGCGACAAGGGGCTGGATTTTGCCACCGCGCTGGCGCAGGCGCAGCAACTGGGCTACGCCGAGGCCGACCCGCGCAACGACATCGAAGGCATAGACGCGGCGCACAAGGCGACCATCCTGAGCGCCATCGCCTTTGGCATTCCGGTGCAGTTCGAGCGCGCCTACGTCGAGGGCATCACCCGGCTGGCCGCGAGCGATTTCAAGTACGCCGAGCAACTGGGCTACCGCATCAAGCTGCTGGGCATTGCCAAGCGCCAAGCCAGCGGCATCGAGCTGCGCGTACACCCCTGCCTGGTGCCGGCCAAGCGCCTGCTGGCCAACGTGGAAGGGGCGATGAACGCCGTCATGGTGCAGGGCGACGCGGTGGGCACCACGCTCTACTACGGCAAGGGCGCGGGCAGCGAGCCGACCGCCAGCGCGGTGATCGCCGATCTGGTGGACGTGACGCGGCTGCACACCGCCGACCCGCAAAACCGGGTGCCGCACCTGGCGTTCCAGCCCGATGCGCTGAGCGAGCTGCCGATCCTGCCCATGAGCGCGGTGCAGACCAGCTACTACCTGCGCCTGTGCGTGGCCGACCAGGCCGGGGTGCTGGCGCAAGTGACCGGGATTTTGGCGGCGGCCGAGATCAGCATCGACGCCGTGTTGCAGCGCGAGGCCGAGCAGGGCGCAGCGCAGACCGAGCTCATCATCCTCACGCACCAGACCCGCGAGGGCGCGATGGACGCCGCGCTGGCGCAGATGCAGGCCCTGCCCACGGTGCTGGCACCGATCGTGCGCATCCGCAAAGAGGAGCTGGCCTGATGCGCTACCTCTCGACCCGCGGCCACCCCGAGCGGCTGCGTTTTTGCGACATCCTGCTTGAAGGGCTGGCCCCCGACGGCGGGCTGTACCTGCCCGAGCAGTACCCGCAAGTCGATGCCGCTACGCTGGCGCGCTGGCGCGGCGTCTGGGCCGAGCAGGGCTATGCGGCGCTGGCCTTCGAGATTTTGTCGCTCTACATCGACGACATCCCGCCCGCCGACTTGCGCGCCCTGTGCCACAAAACCTACACCGCCGAAGTGTTTGGCAGCCCCGCCATTGCGCCGCTGCGCCGGCTCGATGAGGGCCTGTGGATAGCGGAGCTGTCCAACGGCCCCACGCTGGCCTTCAAAGACATGGCGATGCAGTTGCTCGGCAACCTGTTCGAGTACGAGCTGGCGCGCCGTGGCACGCAGCTCAACATTTTGGGCGCGACCAGCGGCGACACCGGCAGCGCCGCCGAGTACGCCATGCGCGGCAAGCGGGGCGTGCGCGTGTTCATGCTCTCGCCGCACGGGCGCATGAGCGCCTTCCAGCAGGCGCAGATGTTCAGCCTGCAAGACCCCAACATCCACAACCTGGCGATCGAGGGCGTGTTCGACGACTGCCAGGACATCGTCAAGGCGGTCAGCGCCGACCTCGAATTCAAGCGCCGCTACCAGATCGGCACCGTCAATTCGATCAACTGGGCGCGCTTGCTGGCGCAGGTGGTGTATTACTTTGCTGGCTACTTCAGTCTGACACGATCCGACGCGCAGCGCATCAGCTTCGCCGTGCCCAGCGGCAACTTTGGCAACGTCTGCGCCGGCCATGTGGCGCGCATGATGGGCCTGCCGATCGAGCAACTGGTGGTGGCGACGAACGAAAACGATGTGCTCGACGAGTTCTTTCGCACCGGCTGCTACCGCGTGCGCCCGAGCGCGCAGACCTTCGAGACTTCCAGCCCCTCGATGGACATCTCCAAGGCCAGCAACTTCGAGCGCTTCGTGTTCGACCTGCTCGGGCGCGACGCGGCGCGCACCCAGGCCTTGTTTGGCGCCGAGTTGGCGCGCAGCGGCTGCTTCGACCTCAGCGCCGACCCCGCCTTTGCCCAGATCCGCAGCCGCTACGGCTTCGTGAGCGGGCGCAGCAGCCACGCCGATCGGCTCGACACCATCCGCGCCGCCTGGCAACACAGCGGCCAGATGCTAGACCCGCACACCGCCGACGCGGTGCGGGTGGCGCGCCAGCACCTGCAAGCGGGCACGCCCATGGTGGTGCTGGAGACCGCCCTGCCAGTCAAGTTTTCAGCCACGCTGGTGGAGGCGCTGGGGCGCGAGCCCGAGCGCCCCGCCGCGCTGGAAGGCATAGAAAACCTGCCCAAACGGGTGCAGGTGCTGCCGCCCGAGGTCGAGCGCGTGAAGGCCTATATTGCCGCCGAGTGCGACTGTTGATCGGGCCTAGCGCGCGCTGCGGCTCACCCCTCGACCCTTCTGACACACCTCCTGGCCCACCCATCCCGTTGCACCGCGCATGAACCCAGCCCCAACTGCCGCCCCCGCCCGCCCCGGCCTGCTGCCGCTCGACGACGCGCTGGCGGCCCTGCTGGCGACGGCGCAGCCGCTGAATGAGCTGGAGACGCTGGCGCTGGATGAGGCCGATGGCCGCGTGCTGGCGCAGGATCTGCGCGCCGCGCTCGACGTGCCCGGTTTCGACAACAGCGCCATGGACGGCTACGCGGTGCGCGCCGCCGAAGTGGCCGCCGCCCACGCCGCCGGGGCGGCGTTGCCGGTGAGCCTGCGCATCCCCGCCGGGGCGGTGGGGGCTGCCCTGCAAGCTGGCACGGTGGCGCGCATCTTCACCGGTGCCCCCATCCCCACCGGGGCCGACGCGGTGCTGGCGCAAGAAGAAGCCGAGCCCAACACCGACGCCAGCGGCTCGCCACAGGTGCGTTTTCTCAAACCGGCGCGGCTGGGCCAGCACATCCGCCGCCGGGGTGAAGACATCGCGCACGGCCAAGTCGTGTTGCCCGCCGGCACCCTGCTGGGCCCGGCCGAACTCGGGCTGGCCGCCAGCCTGGGTGCGGCGCAACTGCCGCTGCGGCGGCGCTTGCGCGTGGCGCTGCTGAGCAGCGGCGACGAGCTGATCGAGCCTGGCCATATCGCCCCTGAACGGTTGCCGCCGGGGGCGATCTACAACAGCAACCGCACTTTTTTGCGCGCCCTGTTGCAGCGCCTAGGCTGCCAAGTGAGCGTCTGCGCCCCGGTGCCGGATCGGCTCGATGCCACCGTGGCGGCGCTGCGCGAGGCGGCGCAGGGCCACGACCTGGTGCTCAGCAGCGGCGGCGTCTCGGTAGGCGAGGCGGACCACCTCAAGGCCGCGGTGCAAGCCCTGGGCGGCCTGCACCTGTGGCAGATCGCCATCAAACCCGGCAAGCCCTTTGCGCATGGCTGGCTGGAGCGCGCTGCGGCCACGGCTGGCGGGCGCTGCCACTACATCGGCCTGCCCGGCAACCCGGTGGCCAGCTATGTCACTTTTTTGCTGCTGGTGCAGCCCTTCGTGCGCCGCTTGCAGGGTGTGCAAGATGTGAGCGGTTGCGCCAGCCCGGGCCTGCCTCAGACCATCGAGCTGCCGGCGCATTTCGACTGGCCCAGCGTCGAGCGGCGGCGCGAGTTCCTGCGCGTGCGCCGCAACGCCGCCGGCGGGCTCGACCTCTATCCGAGCCAAGGCTCGGGCGTGCTGAGCTCCATCGCTTGGGCTGACGGACTGGTCGATAAAGCGCCGGGGCAGACCATCGCTCACGGGGATGGCGTGCGGTACTGGCCGTTTGGTGCGGCGCTGGGCTGAGTGGCGGCGCGTACACCCGAAGCAAGGGCGAGGGCTCAGTCCACTTGCACCGCGCCCGTGATGCGGTAGAAAAACCCGAGGCTGTCGTTGTGCAGCACGTGAAAACGCCCCTCGACCACCAGCGCGCCGATGGTGTAGCGCACCGGGCGGCGGCTGCGCACCTGCACGATGCTCTCGGGGCCGCCGGGGGTGCAAAAGGGGCAGGTCAGGGGCACCGAGGTAAGCAAAAAATGCACCTGGCGCTCGCCGGGGTCGAGCGGCGTCATGAAGCCTTGCAGGCGCACGGTGCGCTGGTCGAGCGCCAAAATGGCCGGTGAATACACCTGCACCACGCGGTTGC
The DNA here is from genome assembly GCF_000828895.1 of Serpentinimonas raichei. Lineage (NCBI taxonomy): Bacteria > Pseudomonadati > Pseudomonadota > Betaproteobacteria > Burkholderiales > Comamonadaceae > Serpentinimonas > Serpentinimonas raichei. The sequence continues at coordinate 809,303 of NZ_AP014568.1, forward strand.
GCTCGGTGCGGGTGCTGATGTCGGCCAAGGTGGACCAAGCGATCACATCGGTGCGCACCGGCAGTGGGGCGTAGGCGCTCAGCGGGCTGTGGATGCCCGCGCCTTGGCCGCCCGCCAGCGGGTTGGCTGCAGCCGCAGCGCCATCCGCACCCGCTGGGGCGGCGGATCCGCTGGGTGTCGTCTGCGCCTGTGCCCGCAGCGGCCAGCCCATGCCCGCGACGGCCCCGGCCGCTCCCGCAGCCAGCACGCCAGCCCGGCCCAGCCAGGCGCGCCGATCCAGCCGTGCTGCTTCGTCAATGGACATGGCGCATGCCGCAGTAGTTGCCCAGCGCCAGCCCGGTGCAGGCGGCGCGCAGCTGCTGGTGGCAGACGCGCTCGCCGCGCCCGGCTTGCAGGCACTCGGCGGCGGCTTGGTGCGCGGCGGCCATGGCTTGGTGGCGGCGGATGTCTTCCTGGATTTGGGCCGGGGTGTGTTGCTGCCCGTGCGCGTGCGTGTGCGGCGCTTGGCCGGGTGTGGCCCAAGCGACGGGCAGGGCGGACAGGGCCAAGAGGCTGGCGGCCAGCAGCGGCAGCAGGGATTGTTTCAGCGTTTTCTTCATGGTGGTTTGGAGTGAAGGTTGCAGGGAAGGTTGCATCGTCGCGCTGTGCACGGTTTTTAGCTTCGGTTGAGCAAGGTCATGACATCGAGCCGCTGCGCGCGCCAAGCCGGCAGCGCCGCGGCTAGGGCGGCCAGCAGCAGCGCCGTGAAGGGCACCCACAGCAGCACGGGGCTCCAGTGCCAGGCTTGCAACAGCGCCGTGCTGCCCGGCGGCAGCCAGCCCGCGATGGCGGCCAGCAGCGCTTGCGCCAGCAGCAGGCCCAGCAGCAGCGCCAGCAGCGCCAGCGTCAGCGCCTCGGCCAGCAGCAGCCCGACCAGGCGCCGCGCCGGGGTGCCGAGCATGCGCAGCATCGCCAGATCGGTTTCGCGCTCGCGCACCGCGGCCCACAGCGCGACGAAGATCGACAGCCCGGCCATCAGCAGCAGCGTCAGGCCAAAGCCTTGCAGCACCTGGGTGCCCGCACCCAGCAGGGTGAGCAAGCGCGTGAGCTCCAGCGCCGGGGCGGCGGCCTGCATATTGGTTTGGGTGTTGACGAAGCGCGGGAACGTCACCGCCGCCAGCGGGCTGTGGTAGCTGATGAGCGCCATCGTCACTTCGCGCTCGGCCTCGATGCTGGCGCGCTCCTCGGGGCTCATCTGCGCCATGCCGTGCAGGTCGTCGTGCACCAGCCAGACCGATTCGGTGGCCGTGAGCACCAGCCGGTCCAGCACGCAGCGGCATGGGGCCAAGATGCCGGTGATGGTGTAGGGGTGTAGCTCGTGCGCCTTGCCGCTGGGGTCGAGCCCGTGCACGCCGACAAAGCGCTGCCCCAGCCCCAAGCCGGTGCTGGCCGCCACTTGGGAGCCGAGCACGGCCTGCATCGGCTGCTGCCAGAGCTGGCCCTGCGCCAGTTCGGCCCCGTACAGCGCCACGTAATCGTGCGTGGTGCCGACGACGCGGTAGCCCGCCAGGTTGTCGCCCAGGCTGAGCGGGATGATGCGCGCCACTTGCGGGTGCTGGCGCAGGGTTTCCAGATCGGCCAGGCGGATGTTGCCCGGCGGCACGTCGAGGTGAAAAACCCCGGACATGATGAGCTGGATCGGGCTGCCCTTGGCCCCGATGACGGCGTCGATGCCCGACAGGTCGCGCTCGAAGGAGTGCGTGATCTGCTCGCGCGCACTCAACACGAAGGCCATGGCGGCCACGCCCAAGGTGAGCAGCAGCAGGTTGAGCACCGTGGCCAGCGGCCGCGACCACAGGTAGCGCCAAGACAAGCCGAGCGTGTTCATGGCACAGCCTTTGCGAGCCAGAGCGTGCGCGCATCGGGCAGGGCCAGCACGGCGCGCTGGTCGTGGGTGGCGACGACCAGGGTGGCGGCACTGGCCTGCGCCTGCTGGCGGATCAGGGCCATGGCTTGGGCGGCGTTCTCGTCGTCGAGGCTGGCGGTGGGTTCATCGGCCAGCAGCACGGTCGGGCGGCGCAGCAGGGCGCGCGCCAAGGCCACGCGCAGCGCCTGCCCGGTGGAGAGCTGGTGCACGTGGCGCTGCAATAACTCACCCAAGCCCAAGGTGTCGATCAGGTGCTGGAAATGGCCAGGGTCCAGCGCCTGGCGGCTGGCGTAGGCCACCAGTTGCAGGTTGTCGCGCACGCTCAAGGCGGCGCTGAGCAGGCCGCGCTGCGGCAAAAAACCGATCTGGCGCGCGCGCCAGCGGTCGCGCTCGCTTTGCTTCAAGCGCGCCGGTTGCACCCCGGCGACTTCGAGCAGGCCGGCGCTGGGCGTGAGCAGCCCGGCCAGCAGCGCCAGCCAAGTCGATTTGCCGCTGCCCGAGGGGCCGCGCAGCAGCAAGGTTTGGCCGCTGGGGCATTCCAGATCGGGGTAGGCCAGGGTGGGCCCGTCGCGCCAGCTATGGCGCAGTGCGTGGGTTCGAATCATGTGGTTGGGTTGGCGGGGTGCGGGGTGGTGGTGGTGGAGTTGCTGCAACCGGCACAGGTGCCGTGCAGGGTGAGGTCGAGCCACTGCGCCCGGTGCCCCAAGGCGGCCAGGGCAGCGGCCCAGTTTTGTGCCAAGGCTTGGGCGTGAAGCTGGGCCTCGTGCTCGGCGGGGGTTTGGGTTTGGGGCATGGCACCGGGTGCGGCCGCACCCGGCTCCAAGGCCAGCGGCAGCAGTTGGTGGCAGGAATCGCATTCGAAGTGTGGCTGCAAGGCGGTCTGGGCTGCCGGGCTCGCCGGGCTTGGGCTGGCCCCGGCCCAAGTGAAGCGCCAGCGGCGCTCGTTGGGGTCGGGGTGGCGCAGCAGCAAGCCGCAGGCGGCCAGCCGGTCCAGCAACCGGTACAGGGTGACGCGGTTGATGGCCACGCCGCGCGCCTTGAGTTGCGCCAGCACCTCGAAGTGGCAGGGCGAGCTGTGCGGGGCGCCGGCCAGCACACCCAGCACGGCGCGGGTGGCGACCGTGAGGCGCAAACCGGCATCGTGCAAGCGCTCGAGCACCTCGGGCGTGAGCGGGCTGGCAGTGGAAGCAGGGCTGGGGCTGGGCATGTTCATGGAGTGGGAGGGTGCTAGCGCAATTAAGTTGCGTTATGATGCCGATATTAACGCAATCGAGTTGCAATAACGTGATCTCCCAATTTTTCATGGCCAAGGCCGACGCGCTGCCAGCGGCGCTGCCAGCGGCCGCACCGGAGCCGCTGCGGGTGCGGCCCAAGCTTGCGCCAGCGCCTGCCGTTGAAGAATCGCTGCCGGGTTCGGGCAGCGCCCGGCCCGCCATCGAGCTGCACAACCTCACCGTGGGCTACGAGCGCCATCCGGCGGTGCATCACCTCTCGCTGCGCTGGGCGGCGGGCAGCTTGGTGGCGATCGTCGGGCCCAACGGCGCCGGCAAATCGACTTTGCTCAAGGCGCTGGCGGGGGAGCTGCGGCCGCTGTCTGGGCGCATCGAGGGGCTGGCTGGGCGGCGCGTGGCCTATTTGCCGCAAACGCCGCAGATCGACCGCAGCTTTCCGGTCACGGTGCAAGACCTGGTGCAGCTCGGGCTCTGGCACCAAGTGGGGGCGCTCGGGCGCTGGAAAGGCGCGCACCGCCAGCGCTGCCGCGAGGCGCTGGCCACGGTGGGTTTGCAGGGCTTTGAGGCGCGCACCATCGACACCTTGTCGGGCGGGCAGTTTCAGCGCGCCCTGTTCGCGCGCCTGATGCTGCAAGACGCCGAGCTGCTGCTGCTCGACGAGCCCTTTGCCGCGGTGGATGAAAACACCAGCGCCGACCTGTTGCAACTGCTCAAAGACTGGAGCGCCAGCGGCAAAACCGTGCTCACGGTCTTGCACGATCTGGGGCTGGTGCGGGCGCATTTTCCGCAAGCGCTGCTGCTGGCGCGCGAACCTGTGGCGCACGGGGCCACGGCGGCGGTGCTCACGCCTGCGAATCTGCGCCGCGCTTTGGGCATGCGCGAGTCCTTCGATGATCTGGCCCCTTGGTGCGAGGCCGATGCCGCTGCACACCCTGCCGGAGGGCGGCACTGATGGCGGTCTTGGCCTGGTTTGCCCCCTTGTGGGAGTTTTCCTTCATGCAGCGGGCCTTGCTCGGCTGCCTGCTGCTTTCGCTGAGCGCGGCCCCGGTGGGGGTGTTTCTGATGCTGCGCCGCATGAGCCTGACGGGCGATGCCATGGCGCACGCCATTTTGCCTGGGGCGGCGCTGGGATTTTTGATCTCCGGCCTGTCGGTCGGGGCCATGACGCTGGGCGGAATCGTCGCCGGGCTGGTGGTGGCGGTGGGCTCGGGGCTGGTGGCGCGCAGCACCATCTTGCGCGAAGACACGGCGCTGGCGGCCTTTTACCTGCTCTCGCTGGCGCTGGGGGTGCTGATCATCTCTACCTATGGCAGCCAGGTCGATTTGCTGCACGTGCTGTTTGGCTCGGTGCTGGCGCTCGACAACGCGGCGCTGGGGCTGCTGCTGGGCATTGCGCTGCTTTCGCTGCTGGCGCTGGCGCTGCTGTACCGCGCCTTGGTGCTGGAGTGCCTAGACCCCGACTTTTTGCGCGCCCACAGCCGGCGCTGGAGCGCGCTGGCGCATTACGGTTTTCTGGTGCTGGTGGTGTTCAACCTGGTGGCGGGCTTTCATGCCCTGGGCACGCTGATGGCGGTGGCGATCATGGTGCTGCCTGCGGCGGCGTCGCGCTTTTGGGTGCGGCGCATCCAGTCGCTGCTGGGTTTGGCCCCGCTGCTGGCGCTGGCCTGCTGCGTGGCTGGCTTGCTGCTCTCCTACCACGCCGACTGGCCGACCAGCCCGGCGATCGTGCTCGCGCTGGGTGCGGTGTATGTGTTTTCCATGGTTTTTGGCCGCTTCGGTCTGTGGCGGCAACGGGCCATTTCTCCGGTGCATTTGAAAGGATGAGGCGATGAAACGACGGCATTTTGCGACCACCCTGCTGGCAGGTGTGGGTGCGGCTTGGGGTTTGGGTGCGGCAGGTGTGGCGGCGGCGCAAGGGGCAGCCGCCGTGCCCGCGCAGGCGGGTGCGGCAACCGGCGCAGCCACGGCAACCGGGTCCGCAGCGGCCGCGCTGCCGGTGGTGGCCACGTTCAGCATTTTGGGCGACTTGGTGCGCCAGGTGGGTGGCGAGCGCTTGCAGCTCGATGTGCTGATCGGTCCCGACAGCGACGCCCACATATTCCAGCCCCGGCCCTCGCACGCGCGCCAGGTGCGCCAGGCGCGGCTGCTGTTTTCCAACGGCCTAGGCTTTGAGGGCTGGATGCCGCGCCTGCTGCAAAGCGCTGCTTTCCGCGGTCAGCACGTGGTGGTCAGTCGGGGCATAGCGGCGCTGCGCAGCGCGGGCCACGGGCATGGGCACGGTGGCCACGGCCACGGCCACAAGCATGGCGAGCACGACCCGCACGCCTGGCAGAACGTGGCCCATGTGCGCACCTATGTGCGCAACATCGCCGACGCGCTGTGCGCCGCCGACGCCGCCGGTTGCGATTTCTACCGCCAACGCGCCCAAGACTACGACGCCGTGCTGGTGCAGCTCGACGCCGACGTCCGCGCCGCTTGGGCCCCAATAGCGCCGGCGCAGCGCAAGGTGATCGTCTCGCACGACGCCTTTGCCTACTACGGCCAAGCCTATGAAGTGCGTTTTCTGGCCGCGCGCGGCGTCAGCCCGCACAGCGAACCAACGGCGCGCGACATCGTGCGGCTGGTGCAGCAGATCCGCCAAGAGCAGGTGCGCGCGCTGTTCGTCGAGAACGTGACCGACCCGCGCCTGATCGAGCAGATCGCCCGCGAGACCGGCCTGCGCCCGGCCGGGCGCCTGTACTCCGATGCGCTCTCGGTCCCCGGCGACACCGCGCCCACCTACGTGGACATGATGCGCCACAACACCCAGGCCCTGACGCGGGCCATTCTGGGGGCTTGAGCGCCAAGCCGGGCAAGGCGCGGCATCCTGCGTCACAATCGGCCCGCAGCGCCGCCACTTTGGAGCGGCGCTTGGGCTGAGATGCGATTTAATCATTCCTGTTTTGCCTTGGGCTGCGGGCGCGGCGCAGGTGCGGCGCTGCTGGCGCTGGCCCTGTCCGGCTGTGCCTCGTTGCCGTCTGCAACCGACCCAGCGGCCGGCGTGTCGGCGGCGCAGGCGCTGTCCACCCCGCTGGCCGCCGATTGGCGCAACCCTTGGCCGGCTGCGGCAACGCCGGAGCAAGTGCCTGAGCAACCCGCCTCAGCCTTGCCAGCCCCCACCAAAACCGAGCTGGCGCAGTGGTGGCGGGCCTTTGACGACCCGGCTCTGAACGCCCTGATCGAGCAGGCGCTGCAGGCCCACACCAGCGTGCGCGCCGCCCAGGCTGCTCTGCAGCAGGCGCGCTCCCTCAACGCCATCAGCCAAGCGGCGCAGGGGCCGCAACTGCAAGCCAGTGCCAGCACCCAGCGTGCGCAGGCGGGTCAGGGTGGGGCCGCCAGCAGCTGGCGCGCCGGGCTCGATGCCAGTTGGGAGCTGGACTGGTTCGGCCAACGCCGCGCGGCCGAAGCGGCCACGGCGGCCGAGGTGCAAGCGGCCGCCGCACAACTCGGTCAAGCGCGGGTGAGCCTGGCGGCCGAAGTGGCGCTCACTTACATCGAATGGCGCACCTTGCAGCAGCGCTTGGGCGTGCTGCAGCGGCGTTTGGCCCTGCAAGAGGAATTTGTGCAGATCGTGGGCTGGCGCGTGCAGGCCGGGCTGATGTCGGGGCAGGACTTGGAGCAGGCGCGCCTCAATCTGGCGCAACTGCGCGCCACCTTGCCCGAGCTGCAAGCCGCCATGGGCCAGGCCGAAGCGGCGCTGGCGGTATTGAGCGGCCGGCCGCCCCAAAGCGCCCTCGATTTGCCCGCCAGCGGCGGCATCCCCGTGGCGGGGGGCGCGCTGGCGCGCGCGATCCCGGCCGACACCTTGTTGCAGCGCCCCGATGTGCAACGCGCCCAGGCGCGGTTGCATGCAGCGGCAGCGCGCACGGCGCAGGCCGAGGCGGCGCGCTGGCCCAGCTTGACCCTCGGCGGCACGCTGGACTGGCGCAGCCCGCGGGTGAGCGATTTGTTCGACGTGTCGGCGCTTACGCGCACGCTGCTGTTGCGCTTGGGTGCCAGCCTGTACGATGGCGGGGCCGTGCGCGCCCAGGTGCAGGCGCAGCAGGCGGCGGCCGAGCAGGCCCGCATCGAGCTCGAAGCCGCGGTGCTGACGGCGCTGCGCGAAGTCGAGCACGCCCTGCTGGCGCTGCAAGCCAGCGAACAGCGCTTGCAAAGCCTGTCTCAGGCCGCCGAGGCAGCAGCCGAGGTGGAGGCGCTGGCGCTGCTGCGCCTGACCAGCGGCCTGATCGACTACCGCATCTGGCTTGATGCCCGCCACAACCTGCTCACCGCCCAAACCGAATTGGCCAACGCCCGTGCGGCAAGGAGCGCAGACCACGTGCGCCTAGTCAAGGCGCTCGGAGGCGGCTGGAACGCCGCCGATGTGCAAGCCGCACGAGACCCCATAACGACGACCACACATGAGCTCTGAAGACCCCTCATCTTCCCTTGACGCTGCGGCTTTGCTGAGCGCGGCAACCCCGGCGCGCCGCTGGTGGCGCAGCCCGCGCCTGTGGGTGGCGCTGGCGGCTTTGGCGCTGGCCTTGCTGGCGCTCTGGTTTTGGAATACCTCGCAACAGCGCCAGGCCGCCCCGGTGTACCAAACCGAGCCGCTGGCGCGCGGCACCCTCGCCCGCACCGTGACCGCCAATGGCACCTTGCAGCCCGTGCGCGCCGTGAATATCGGCAGCGAACTCTCGGGCACGGTGCGCACGGTGCACGTGGACATCAACGACCCGGTGCGCCGTGGCCAGGTGCTGCTCGAACTCGATACCGAACGGCTGCAAGACCAGGTGCGCCACGGCCGCGCGGCGCTGGCGGCCGCGCAGGCCCAGGTGGCGCTGGCGCAAGCCAGCCAGCTCGAAGCCGAAGCCACGCTGCGCGAAGCGCAGGCGCAACTGGCGCGGCTGCAGGAGGTGCAGCGCCTCTCGGGCGGCAAGGTGCCCTCGGCGGCCGAGCTCGACACGGCGCGCGCCGCCGCCGAGCGCGCCCAGGCGGCGCTGGAGCGCAACCGCGCCAACGTGCTCAACGCGCAGGCCGGGGTGGAACAGGCGCGGGCCAATTTGTCCAGCCACGAAACCAATCTGGGCAAGGCCTCGATCCGCTCGCCCATCGACGGCGTGGTGCTGGCGCGCTCGGTCGATCCGGGCAATGCCGTGGCCGCTTCCTTGCAAGCCGTCACCTTGCTGCAACTGGCGCAGGATTTGCGCCAACTGGAGCTGCAAGTCAGCGTCGATGAGGCCGACATCGGCGTCGTGAGCGCGGGCCAGCCGGCCACCTTCACCGTCAGCAGCCAGCCCGCCAGGCGCTTTGCCGGGCAGGTCAGCCGCGTTGCCTTTGGCGCCACGCGGGCCGACAACGTGGTCACTTACACCACCACCATTCGGGTCGAGAACCAAGACCTGAGCCTGCGCCCCGGCATGACGGCCACGGCCAGCATCGTGGCGGTGCAGCGCGACAACGTGTTGCTGGTGCCCAATGCGGCCTTGCGCTTTTTGCCGTCTGACCCGGCCGGGGCGGCGCCGGGTGGCGGCGGGGTGCTGGCCAGTCTGTTGCCGCGCCTGCCGGCAGCGGCCCCACGGGTGGCGCGCATCGATCCGCGCCCCGGGCAGCGCCAGATCTGGGTGCTGCAAGACGGCCAGCCGGTGCCGTTGCAAGTGAGCACCGGCATCACCGACGGCCGCCAGACCGAGGTCTCGGGCGAGGGCGTGGTCGAGGGCCTGGCCGTGATCGTCAGCCAAGGCCGCGCTGGTGGCGCAGGCAGGCCATGAACCCGGTCGTGCCACCACCGCTGGCGCAGCAGCCCGGTGCCCAAGCCGCAGCGGCAGCGCCAGCGCAGCCCGCCCCCGCACCCCTGATCGAGTTGCGCGGCGTGAGCAAGGTCTACGGTCAGGGTCAGACCGCCTTTTTGGCGCTCAAAGGGGTGGATCTGCAAATCGCAGCGGGTGAGTTCGTGGCCATCATGGGGCCCAGCGGCAGCGGAAAATCGACTGCAATGAACCTGCTCGGCTGCCTCGATACCGCCAGCGCGGGCGAGTACCGTTTTCGCGGTGTGCCTCTGCAAGGCTTGCAGCGCGACGAGCTGGCGCTGCTGCGGCGCCAGTATTTTGGCTTCGTGTTCCAAGGGTTTTACTTGCTGGCGCGCACCACCGCGCTGGAAAACGTGGAGCTGCCGCTGGTCTATCGCGGCTTGCCGGCCAAGCAGCGCCACGCCGCCGCACGCGCCGCGCTGGCCGCGGTGGGCCTAAGCCCCTGGGAGCACCACACCCCAGCCGAGCTCTCGGGCGGGCAGCAGCAGCGGGTGGCGATCGCGCGCGCCATCGTCACCGAGCCGCAGGTGCTGCTGGCCGACGAACCCACCGGCAACCTCGACAGCCAGCGCGGCCACGAGATCATGGCGCTGATCCAAGGCCTGAGCCGCGAGCGCGGCCTGACCGTGCTGATGGTCACGCACGAGCCCGACATCGCCGCCTACGCCAGCCGCTTGGTGCGCTTCGTCGATGGGCGGGTGGCCAGCGACCAGCCCAACCCAAACCCGGTCGTACCCGCACCCGCACCCGCACCCGCCGGTGCCGTTTGACATGCTGCTCAACGCCCTCATCCTCGCCCTGCGCTCAATCCGGCGCAACCTGCTGCGCTCCTTTCTCACCATTTTGGGGGTGGTGATCGGGGTCGCGGCGGTGATCACCATGGTCACGGTCGGCAACGGGGCCACGCTGGCGATCCAGGCGCAAATCCAGGGCTTGGGCACCAATTTGCTGCAAGTGCGCCCAGGCCAGCGCATGGGGCCGGCCGGGGCGGGGCAGGCGGCACCGGCTTTCCTGGCGGCCGACGCCCAAGCCATATTCGAGCAGGTGCCGGGCGTGCTGGCCACGGCCCCGGAAGCGCGCAGCGGGGGCACGGTGGTGGCCAATGGCCGCAACTGGTCCAGCCAATTGATCGGCAGCAGCAACGACTGGTTGCTCACTGGCAACTGGCGCTTGGCCGAAGGCCGCCCCTTTAGCGAGGAGGAGCAACGCGCGGGCGCGGCCGTGTGCCTGATCGGCGAGACGGTGCGGCGCGAGCTCTTTGGCCCCAATCCGGCCCTGGGTGCGATGCTGCGCGTGCGCCAGATGCCGTGCGAAGTGGTCGGGGTGCTGGCGGCCAAGGGTCAAGGTGCGTTTGGCAACGACCAAGACGACCTCGTGCAGATGCCGCTCAACACCTTTCAGCGCCGCATCGTGGGCCACACCCGCATCGGCATTTTGCAGGTGTCGATGCAAGACGGGGTCGAGACCGCCACGGTGCGCGCCGGCATCGTGCAACTGCTGCGCGAGCGCCGCAACCTGAGCGAGACCGACGAAGACAACTTCAACGTGCTCGACACCCGGCAACTGGCCCAGACCCTATCGGGCACCACCCGCATCATGACGCTGCTGCTGGGCGCGGTGGCGGCGGTGAGCCTGATCGTGGGCGGCATCGGCATCATGAACATCATGCTGGTGAGCGTGACCGAGCGCACGCGCGAGATCGGGCTGCGGCTGGCCATAGGCGCGCGCGAGCGCGAGGTGCTGTTGCAATTTTTGATCGAGGCGGTGGTGCTGGCGGCCATCGGCGGCCTGATCGGCATGACGCTGGCGCTGGGGGCCAGCATCGGGCTGTCGGCGCTGATGAGCGTGCCCTTCGTGTTCGACCCCGCCATCAACGCGCTCGCCTTTGCCTTTTCGGCCGCCATCGGGGTGCTGTTTGGCTACTTCCCGGCGCGGCGCGCGGCGCGGCTGAACCCGATCGAGGCGCTGCGCCACGAGTGATGAGGCACTGGCCGCCGTTCAGCGCGTGGGGGCGGCGGCGGCAAAGGGTGCGCCGCGCAGCCGCTGCCCGGCCTCGATGCCGCGCTGGGCAAACCAGCCTTGGTGCATTTCCAGCACGAAGCGCACCGGCTCGGCCGAGCAATGCGAGCGCTCCGAGAGCGGCTGCATATCGGCCAGGTTGACGATGCGGCCGTCGTCGGCCACGAAGGCGGCGGTCAGGGGCAAAAAGGTGTTTTTCATCCAGAAGCACTGGATCGCGGGGGCGTCGAACACAAACCACATGCCCTCGTTGTTGGGCATGCTGCGGCGCCACATCAGGCCGGTGTTGCGTTGCGCCGGGGTGCTGGCCACTTGCACCGTGAGCAGGTGCAAGCCGGCTTGCAGTTGCAGGCGCGGCAAGTCCTGTTGCGGCAGGCCCTCCTGCGGCTGGGCTTGCGGGGGCTGCTGCTGCGGCGGCTGCGAGGGTGGCTGCCGGGCGTGCGCAGCGGTGGCCAGCCCCATCCCGATTCCTATTGCCACACCGCACAGCGGCACAAAGCGCAACGCAGCGGCAGAGAAAAGCCAAGCTAAGGGTTTAAACATGCGGTTTGTCAGCTCTGTGCAGGAATGAAGGTTAAAATTTTCACACAGCTTAAGTTAAGCCGTTGTCGCAAACGCCAGCTAAGGGCTCTACGGATGCCCGAACTTGCGCTCAATAGCCCGCTAGCCCAGTCGCTCAGTTTTTCCATTCGGAGACCCTTCCTTCATGTACCAGCATATCAAAGTGCCCGCCCAAGGCGAAAAAATCACGATTAACCCCGATTTTTCGCTCAACGTCCCCGACCAGCCCATCATCCCCTACATCGAAGGCGATGGCACCGGTTTCGACATCACCCCGGTGATGCTCAAGGTGGTGGATGCCGCAGTGGCCAAAGCCTACGGCGGCAAGCGCCAGATCCACTGGATGGAAGTCTATGCCGGCGAGAAATCGACCCAGGTTTATGGCCCCGACGTCTGGCTGCCCGAAGAAACGCTGGCGGTGCTCAAAGACTACGTGGTCTCGATCAAGGGACCGCTCACCACGCCCGTGGGCGGCGGCATCCGCAGCCTCAACGTGGCGCTGCGCCAAGAGCTCGACCTCTACGTCTGCCTGCGCCCGGTGCAGTACTTCAAGGGCGTGCCCTCGCCGGTGAAAGAGCCGGAAAAAATCAATATGGTGATCTTTCGTGAAAACTCCGAAGACATCTACGCCGGCATCGAGTACGAGGCCCAGTCGCCCAAGGCGCAAAAACTGATCAAGTTCTTGCAAGAGGAACTCGGCGCCACCAAAATCCGCTTCCCCGCCACCTCCGGCATCGGCATCAAGCCGGTTTCGAGCGAGGGCACCGAGCGCCTGATGCGCAAGGCGATCCAGTACGCGATCGACAACGACAAGCCCAGCGTGACCATCGTGCACAAGGGCAACATCATGAAGTACACCGAGGGCGGTTTCCGCGATTGGTCCTACGCCTTGGCGCAGCGCGAGTTCGGCGCCGAGCTGATCGACGGCGGCCCGTGGTGCAAGTTCAAGAACCCCAAGACCGGGCGCGAGATCGTCATCAAAGACTCGATCGCCGACGCCTTCTTGCAGCAAATCCTGCTGCGCCCGGCCGAGTACTCGGTGATCGCCACGCTCAACCTCAACGGCGACTACATCTCGGATGCGCTGGCGGCACAGGTGGGTGGCATCGGCATCGCCCCCGGCGCCAACTTGAGTGATTCGGTGGCCTGCTTCGAGGCCACGCACGGCACCGCGCCCAAGTACGCCGGCAAAGACTACGTCAACCCCGGCTCCGAAATCCTCTCGGCCGAGATGATGCTGCGCCACATGGGCTGGATCGAAGCCGCCGACCTGATCATCAGCTCGATGGAAAAAGCCATCCAGTCCAAGCGCGTGACCTACGACTTCGCGCGCCTGATGCAAGGCGCCGAGCAAGTGAGCTGCTCGGGCTTTGGCCAGGTGATGATCGAGCAGATGTGATCACACGGTGGGCCCGCGCTTGAGCCCTGCCTGACCCAACCCCGGCCCGCGAGGGCGCGGGGTTTTTCTTTGCCATTTTGCGGGCTTTTTCTGTGCCGGCCATGTTCGCTAAAATGGCCCCATGCCCAAACAACCCGATCTGACTCCGCAGTTGCCCTCGGGCGATGCCACCGCAGTGGTGGAGCGGCGCCGCCAGCGCGTGCGCCCGCCCAAGCTGTACCAGGTGCTGCTGCTCAACGACGACTTCACCCCGATGGAGTTCGTGGTGCAGGTGCTGCAGGAGTTTTTCAACAAAGACCGTGAGAGCGCGACCCAGATCATGCTCAAAATCCACCTCGAAGGCCGGGGTCTGTGCGGTGTCTTTAGCCGCGACATCGCCCAAACCAAGGTCGATCAGGTGCTGCAAGCCGCCGCGCAGCAGGGGCATCCGCTGCAATGTGTGAGTGAGCCCATTGAATAAGGGCACATTTGCCCCAATTGCTGCACACCGATCCGCAAATCGCGGTAAATTAGAGGCTCGCAAGAAGGAAACGAACCATGATCGCCCAAGAACTTGAAGTCAGCTTGCACATGGCCTTCGTGGAAGCGCGCCAGCAACGCCACGAATTCATCACCGTCGAGCACCTGCTGTTGGCCCTGCTCGACAACCCCAGCGCCGCCGACGTGCTGCGCGCCTGCTCGGCCAAAATTGATGAGTTGCGCAAGTCCTTGTCGCACTTCATCAAAGACAACACGCCCCAGGTGGCCGGGGCCGACGAGGTGGACACCCAGCCCACGTTGGGCTTTCAGCGCGTGATCCAGCGCGCCATCATGCACGTGCAGAGCACCGGCAACGGCAAGAAGGAAGTCACCGGCGCCAACGTGCTGGTGGCCATTTTTGGCGAGAAAGACTCGCACGCCGTTTACTACCTGCATCAGCAGGGTGTGAGCCGGCTCGATGTGGTGAACTACATCGCACACGGCATCAAAAAGTCCGACCCGCCCGAGTCCGCTAGGCCGGCAGAGGGCGGTGGCGCGGCCGACAACGAAGAGGCCACCAGCGAGAGCAAGGCCCCCGAGAAAGCCTCGCCGCTGGAGTTGTTCACGCAAAACCTCAATGTGCTGGCGCGCGACGGCAAGATCGACCCGCTGATCGGGCGCGACTACGAAGTCGAGCGCGTGATCCAGATTTTGTGCCGTCGGCGCAAAAACAACCCGCTGCTGGTGGGTGAGGCCGGCGTGGGCAAAACCGCCATCGCCGAGGGCTTGGCGTGGCGCATCGTGCAAAAAGAAGTGCCCGAGGTGCTGGCCGAAGCCACGGTCTATTCGCTCGACATGGGCTCGCTGCTGGCGGGCACCAAGTACCGGGGCGATTTCGAGCAGCGCTTGAAGGGCGTGCTCAAGTCGCTCAAAGACAAGCCCAACGCGATTTTGTTCATCGACGAAATCCACACCCTGATCGGGGCCGGTGCGGCTTCGGGCGGCACGCTCGATGCCTCCAACCTGCTCAAGCCGGCGCTCTCCAGCGGCGTGCTCAAGTGCATCGGGGCCACCACCTTCACCGAGTACCGCGGCATTTTCGAGAAAGACGCCGCGCTCAGCCGCCGCTTCCAAAAGGTCGATGTGGTCGAACCCACGGTGGCGCAGACCATCGACATCCTCAAGGGCCTGAAAAGCCGCTTCGAGGAGCACCACAGCGTCAAGTACGCAGCGGCGGCGCTGCAGGCGGCGGCCGAGCTCTCAGCCAAATACATCAACGACCGGCACCTGCCCGACAAGGCCATCGACGTGATCGACGAGGCCGGTGCGGCACAGCGCATCCTCACCCCCTCCAAGCGCAAGAAAACCATCGGCAAGGCCGAGGTGGAGGAGATCGTCGCCAAGATCGCCCGCATCCCGCCCGCCAGCGTCAGCAGCGACGACCGCGGCAAGCTGCAAACGCTGGAGCGCGACCTCAAGGCGGTGGTGTTCGGCCAAGACAAGGCGCTCGAGCTGCTGGCCGCCAGTGTGAAAATGGCGCGCTCGGGCTTGGGCAAACCCGACAAACCCATCGGGGCCTTTTTGTTCAGCGGCCCGACCGGGGTCGGCAAGACCGAGGCCGCCAAGCAACTGGCCTACATATTGGGCATCGAGCTGATCCGCTTTGACATGTCCGAGTACATGGAGCGCCACGCGGTCAGCCGCCTGATCGGCGCACCACCGGGCTATGTGGGTTTCGACCAGGGCGGCTTGCTCACCGAAGCCATCACCAAGAAGCCGCACTGCGTGCTGCTGCTCGACGAGATCGAGAAAGCGCACCCCGATATTTTCAACGTGCTGCTGCAGGTGATGGACCACGGTGCCCTGACCGACAACAACGGGCGCAAGGCGGATTTCCGCAATGTGATCGTGATCATGACCACCAACGCCGGTGCCGAGACCATGAACAAGGCGACCATTGGTTTCACCAACGTGCGCCAGGCGGGCGACGAAATGGCCGACATCAAGCGCCTGTTCACGCCCGAGTTTCGCAACCGACTCGACGCCATCGTGGGCTTCAAGGCGCTTGACGAGCTGGTTATCATGCGCGTGGTCGATAAGTTTCTGCTGCAACTGGAGCAGCAACTGGGCGAGAAGAGGGTCGAAGTCAGCTTCAGCGACGCCTTGCGCAAGCACCTGGCCGTCAAAGGCTTCGATCCGCTCATGGGTGCACGCCCCATGCAGCGCCTGATCCAAGACACCATCCGGCGCTCGCTCGCCGACGAGCTGCTTTTTGGCCGCCTGACCGACGGCGGGCGGCTGGAGGTGGACATCGACACCAGCAACCCAGACAAGCCCGAAGTCAAGCTCGACATTCAGCCGCTGAGCAAGAAAGAGCGAAGCGCCCGCGCCGAACCGGCCGAGCCGGAAGAAGCCACGGCGGACTGAAGCAGGGCTTAGCCCAGCGGCCAGACCAGCACCTGGCCGCTGGTCACCGCCACCAGCACGTGGCGCATTTCGGCATCGAAGCCGATATCGAGCACGCCCAGGCGCTCGGTGCGCTCGGTGAGTGAGCGCGGCAATTGCCACGTTTGCCGGGTCTGCCCGCTGGCCACCGTCCACAAGGTGATCTGGCCGTTGGCAGCGGCGGTGAGCAACAGCGCACCGTCGGCCGAAAAACAGGCCCGGCTGAAGCCGCCACGCCGCGCTCCCATGGCCGGGTGCAGCACGGTGTTTTGCGCCAAGTCCCAGATTCGCCCTGTCCCGTGCGCCGGGCCGGCAAACAGCAGCCGCTGGTCGGGCGAGAACACGGCGGTCGTTACCGGGGCGTCGAACTTCCAAGTGATGAAGGCCGCTCCCTGCTCTAGGTTCCAGGCGCGCAGCAGGCCGTCGTCGGCCCCGGTTACACCCATGGCGGCATCGGCGCTGATGTCCACGGCGCGCACCGCTTCGGCGTGCGGGATGATCACGGGCAGGCGCACGTTGTGGCCGTCGAGCAGCCAGGCTTCGCGCGAAGTCAGGCCCGCCAGAATGCGCCGCCCTTGGTTGGAAACCGCCACGCAGCGCACCCCCGCCTCTGCGCTCCAGTGCCCGAGCACGCGGCCCTGGCTCAAATCCCAATGGATCAGGTTGTGGCGCTCGGCCGTGACGCCGCGCGTGCCGTCGGGCGAAAAAGCGCTGACAAAAACCTGCGCCCGGTCTTGTTCGGCGTGGCTTAAGGTGGCCACACGCTGCTGGGTGCGCCAGTTCCACAGCCCGGCGCCTTGCTGCACCGAACCCACCAGCGCCTGCTCGCCGTTGGGGCTCAGGCGCAGCGACAACACCCCGCCGTAGCCCAGCGCCACGGTTTCGGCGGGGGGCTCGGCGCAGCCGCTCAAGGCCAGCAGGCCGCCCATGCCGCCCAGAGCGGCGAGAGAGCTGCGCAGCACCTGCCTGCGCGAGGGGTGCCAATGGGGGGTCTGGGCCAAGGCGGCGGGGGGCAAAAGGGGCTTCATGGCGTCGCGGGCAGGCGCTGGCAGTCGATGGGCGGGTGTTGGTCGAGGCGGATCTGCAGGCTGCTGGCCCCCAGCCGCACCTCGAGGCCGGGCTGGGCGAAGGTGTCGGCACGGCCCGGCGGCGGGTGCAGCTCGTGCGTGCGCCCGGCGCGCACCAGCACCGCCACGCCTTGCTGCGGGAAATAACGCCACTCGACGCGCTGGCCGTCGGCGCAGGCGTAGTGGGCGCGCAGCATGGGGGTGGGGGGTATAGGGGCCGCCTCGGTAGGGGTGTGGGCGGCGGGGGGCTCGGGCGTGGGCAAAGGGGCGGGGCTGGCGGGTGCAGGCAGGGTTGCGGGCGCATCCGCTGCCGGCGGGCGCTCGCAAGCGGCCAAGGCCAGAGCCAGGGCAAACGGGGCGAGCAGGTGCAGTGGGGCAGGGCGCGGCATAGCCCCGGCAGCATAACCCATGAAAAAGCGCTCGTGCTGCAAAACTTCGGCTTTAATAGCACCCCATGAAGCCACACACCTTTCTTTGGCACGACTACGAAACCTTTGGCGCCAAGGCCCGGCTGGACCGGCCGGCGCAGTTTGGCGCCGTGCGCACCGACGCCGAGCTCAACCCCATCGGCGCGCCGCTGATGTTTTATTGCCGCCCGGCGCCCGACTATCTGCCCGACCCCGAGAGCTGCCTCATCACCGGCATCACGCCCCAGCAGTGCCTGCAACACGGCCTGCCCGAGCACGAGTTCGCCCAGCGCATCGAGGCCGAGCTGGGGCAGCCCGGCACCGTGGGCGTGGGCTTCAACTCGATTCGCTTCGACGACGAATTCACCCGCTTCATGCTCTGGCGCAACCTGCTCGACCCCTACGCGCGCGAGTGGAAAAACGGCTGCGGCCGTTGGGATCTGCTCGACGTGCTGCGCCTGTGCTACGCCCTGCGCCCCGAGGGCTTGCAGTGGCCGCTCAAGACCGACGGCCGGCCCAGCTTCAAGCTCGAAGACCTGGCGCGTGCCAACGGCATCGAACACGGGGCGGCGCACGATGCCCTGTCGGACGTGTATGCCACGCTCGGCTTGGCGCGGCTGCTGCGCGAGCGCCAGCCGCGCTTGTTCGACTTTGCCTTGGGTCTGCACAAAAAAGAGCAGGTGGCGCACGAGCTGGGGCTGCCGACCACGCCGCAGCGGGCCCAGCCTTTTTTGCACGTGTCGGGGTTTTTCCCGCCCGAGCGCGGCTGCCTAGGGTTGATGTGGCCGCTGGCCAGCCACCCCAGCAACCGCAACGAGCTGCTGGCCTGGGACCTGGCCCACGACCCCGCCGAGTTGGCCACGCTCAACGCCGCCGAGGTGCGCGCGCGGCTCTTTGTGCGCCAAGAGGAGCTGCCTGCGGGGGTCAAGCGCCTGCCGCTCAAGAGCGTGCACCTGAACAAATCGCCGATGGTGGTGGGAAACCTCAAAACCCTGCGCCCCGAGCTGGCGCAGCGCTGGGGCATCGATCTGGAGCAAGGGCTGCGCCACGCCGAGCGCGCCGCGCTGCTGCCCGATTTGAGCGCGCTCTGGAGCGCGGTCTATGAGCGCAACGGCGGCACCCAGGCTGCGCAGACGGCCGCGCAAGCCAGCGCCACCCAGTCCGACCCTGAGCAGGATTTGTACGGCGGCTTCGTGGGCGACGCCGACCGCCTGCGCCTGCTGGAGTTGCGCCAGCGCCCAGCCGACGACCCGGCGTGGACGCGCACCCAGTTCGAGGACCCGCGCCTGGGTGAGCTGGTGTGGCGCTACCGGGCGCGCAACTTCCCCGAGCAACTCAGCGCGGCCGAGCAGGCGCGCTGGCGCACCCACTGCCAGGCGCGGCTGCTGCACGGGCAGGGCGGCGCGCTCACGCTGGAGCGCCAAATGGCGCGCATCGACGAGCTGGCCGAGCAGGCCGGCGAGCGCGGCGACGAACGCGCCGAAGCCATTTTGGGCGAGCTGCACGACTACGCGCTTGGCCTAGCCGAAGGCGTGGCGTAGTTGGCATGAAAATGGATCAGTGATGCACAGAGCTTGACGCGAGGCGGTGTTCTATATAAACTATAGCAGTTCATTATATGGAACTGCACCATGGCAAGCAACACGGACAACTCGGATTTGGCACGCAACTTGCGCGCAGCCAGGGAGCGCCGGGGCTTGACCTTGACCGGTTTGGCGGAGCGCTCAGGCGTTGCCAAGTCCACTCTTTCTGGTCTTGAGTCAGCAGCAGGCAATCCTACAGTGGCCACGCTGTGGGCTATCGCCAATGCCCTTGAGGTTTCATTTGGGGAGTTGCTTGGAACGGTGGGTGCGACAGGTTTTGCGTCCACAACCGAGTTCGAAGCTGATGGGGTTGCTGTTCGATTTATTGAACAAAGTGAGTCGGCCCCAAGGTTGGAGTTGTACTGCGTAGAACTAAAGTTGGGCAGTTTACAAGAGTCGGCACCGCATCCCAAGGGAGTAAGGGAGCGTGTGACGGTGCTTGGCGGTGCCTTGCTGGTGGGCCCCGTGCAAAGCCCGGCCCTTGTTCGGGCCGGTCAAACCCACGAGTTTGCAGCCGACGTGCCGCATGTGTACAGAGCGGTTGAGGCGCAGACCAAAGCCATGGTGTTGATCGAGTACCCCAGCGGGCATGGCCTGGGCGATCAAGCCGAAATACACGTCCCATGGCCGACAACAGACAAGGGATGGGATGGATTGCGTTCGCTCGTGGACCGCCTCCTGATCGAAGTGTCAAACGGAGTGGGCGCGCGTGCGATCCGGTTTTTCGCCTGCGGGCAGGCAGCGCAGGCAGCGGTCAGCGAACTTTGCACGCGTTTGCCGGTGCTGCGCGACCCCACTTTTTGTTGGCCGTTATTCTGTTTTGCTGATGCCGATCAGCAAGGCCCGTTTCTGGTGTTGTTGCCGTTGCGCTTCACGGCTGCAGATTGGGCTGCCGAACCAGTGTCTTCTTGCTCGGTGACGGCGACCCTGAGGTCAGCACGTACCCTGTCCTGTCAGGCTCAGTGGCCCGGTTTGAAGTTGACGATGGCTCAGTTGACGGATGCCAGAGCTGCAGCAGCAGGCCGTTCATGGATACTGGGGCCGTTGGCTGCTGAAGTGCTGTTGCAGCGCGGTGCGCTGGTGCTTCCAGGACGGCTCGAGCGGGTGGCGAAAATAGTTGACCAGGTTCATGCTGGCAATGAATCCACATCTTTTTCCGAAAGAATAGACGTGGTTGGCTATGATGCATTCGAATTAATCCATCCGGCTTATGCTAGGCAAGCCGTTGCAGTCGCAGAAGATATTCAACGGTACGCACCAGATGTGGGCTTGAATGAGGTGATCGATGTCGGATCGGGCCCCGGAGCGCCCATTCTGATGCTGCATGAATTGTTGCCCGACCTGCACTTTGTCGCGTTAGAGCCCGATCCCATGGCTTTTATTTGTCTGCAGCGCAATATCTGTGGGCTAGAGGCCGTGCGGGCGCAGCAGACCGGATTCCTCGAGTTTGACAGCAAAGACAACGCAACGCCGTTGATTACGTCAACCGGTGCCTCGCACCATTTTAACACTGCCTTTATGTTGCAACAGGCTGTGCGGCTGCTGCAGCCAGGTGGGCTATTGATCGTGGCCGACGAATTCATCCCTGAGTTTGACTCGGCGCAAGCGCGCAGTCTGGCTTTACTCCAACACCACGCTGCCTACATCCTGTGGGCCATGGCTTGGATCGAAAAATGTCAGGAATTCACAGACCTGGGTCGAACCGGGGGGGCGTATTTTGCCTTGCGCCAGGCACTTGCTTTGGCGCTCGTTGATATCGAGTCGGGTCACGCAGTGGCAGCCATTAACCGCTGCCGGGAGATTTTTGCGCAAATCAAGCATGCCGGATTGGGTCAGTTTGATGGGAGTCAGATAGACGCTTATATCAATTTTTTCTGGTTGGAATTGCAAGCTATGGTGGCTGGTTTTGATTACGAAGTCGAGCGCAAAACACACCCGCGACGCTTCGTCGAATTGGCTGCTCTGGCCGGCCTAGAACTGGTGCGCAAGCGCAGAATATTTGCGACCAGTGGATCGGATGAATGGGGCGGTGGGACCTATGTGTTTACCCTTCGAAAACCGATGTTTCGCTAGCGGGGGGGTGGCATGCAGCAGATAGTCAAAGGTTTGACGGACAGTCTTTCGATTGGTGCCGCTTATCTCCCGATTGCTTTTTCATTTGGCCTGGCTGCGCTCGAGGCTGGGTTTTCGCCCGCTGCTGCGGTGTTGCTGTCGGCGCTGGTGTTTGCCGGTGCCAGCCAGTTTGTGATGCTTGCTTTGATGGCCACTGGCACCGGTATGATGGCTGTGGTGGTTACCGTGTTGCTGATGAATGTGCGTCATCTTTTCTACGGCCCCGCCCTGTTGGCCAAACTCGGGTCTGGCCGGCCCAGTTGGCCTACACCGTTGCTGGCCTTTGGGCTCACCGATGAAGTGTTTGCCACCGCCTCTGGCAAGCTGGGGCAAATCCCGCTGGCCGATCGCGAAGGCTGGTATGTTGGATTGCAGGTGGGGGCTTACTCGATTTGGGTCTTGGGTACGGCATTGGGCGCCATGTTCGGTCGGCAACTGAGCGCGCAATCAGCTTTTTGGAGCGATGCCATGTCATTTGTATTGCCGGCGCTGTTTTTGGCCTTGTTGCTTGAAATTGCTGCGCAGACCCGGTGGCTGGTGCTTTTGGGGGCGGCCCTCACGACGACGGCGGCACTGCCATTTATGCCGGCTTATCTGGCGCTGCTACTGGGCATGGTCGCGGGCGCTGCGCTGGGTTACCGACGGGGGGTGTCATGACTTTGATCGAAGCGTTCACGGTGCTGGCGGCTGCACTGGTGACTTTTTTATTGCGCTGGCTGCCGATGCTGGTCTGGCGCAACGCAGCGTCGGCGCCGACCACGGGAGTAAAGTCGATACTCAATGGCATCGGTCCGGCAGCCATTTGCGCTATGCTGGTGCTTGCTTTGGGATCGTTGCTGGAGTTGGAATGGCAACTTAACGCGTGGTTGCCAGCGCTGATCGGTGTATTGGCCGTGTTTGCTGCCAAGTGGCGGCTGGGCGGGATCGCTTGGCCGACTCTGTTCGGTGCCTTGGCTTACGGTCTTTCGATGCATCTGTTCTGAGTTGCTCTGCTCAGGCATGGCCATGCTGCCAAGCCTCATGGCGTCGGTGCAGCGCGCCAGCTGGGCCCAGGGAAGTACAATCGAGGGTTTTTCCCTTGCGCCTGCGCGACGTGCGTGGGCACGCGTGGCGAACCGATCAACCAACTGCGAGGCATCTGACACCCATGGCAGGGCATTCCAAATGGGCCAACATCCAGCACCGCAAGGGGCGTCAGGATGAAAAACGCGGCCGGGTCTGGACCCGCGTGATCCGCGAAATCATGGTGGCGGCGCGTCAAGGCGGCGGCGGCGACGCGGCGGCCAACCCGCGCCTGCGGCTGGCGATCGACAAGGCCAAGGCGGCCAATATGCCGGCCGACACCATCAAGCGCAACATAGACAAGGCCACGGGCAACCTCGAAGGCGTGCAGTACGAGGAGATCCGTTACGAGGGCTACGGCATCGCCGGTGCGGCCGTGATCGTCGAAACCATGACCGACAACCGCGTGCGCACGGTGGCCGAAGTGCGCCACGCCTTCAGCAAGCACGGCGGCAATTTGGGCACCGAAGGCTCGGTGGCGTTCCAGTTCAAGCACTGCGGCCAGTTCATCTTCGCTCCCGGCGTGCCCGAAGAGCGGCTGTTCGAGGTGGCGCTGGAAGCCGGGGCCGAAGACGTGCTCGGCAGCGACGACGGCGCTTTCGAGGTGCTCACGGCGGTGACCGATTTCGAGGCCGTGCAGCAGGCGCTGCAAGGCGCGGGCCTGCGCCCCGAACTGGCCGAAGTGACGCTGCGCGCCGACAACCCGGTGGCCTTGAGCGGCGACGAGGCGCTGCGCATGCAAAAACTGCTCGACGCCCTAGAAGACCTCGACGACGTGCAAAACGTCTATCACAACGCAGAACTCAACCCATGAACGCAGAACTCAAGGTGCTGGTGGTCGGCGGTGGCGGGCGCGAACACGCGCTGGCCTGGAAGCTCAAGCAGTCGCCGCGCGTGGCGCAGGTTTATGTGGCGCCGGGCAACGGCGGCACCGCGCTCGACCCAGCGCTGCAAAACGTGCCGATCAGCGACCCGACCGAGCTCGCGCGCTGGGCGCAGCAGCAGGGCATCGCCCTGACCGTGGTCGGCCCCGAGGGGCCGCTGGCGGCGGGCATCGTCGATGTCTTTCGCGCCCAGGGCTTGCGCATCTTTGGCCCCACGCAGGCGGCGGCGCAGCTCGAGAGCTCCAAGGCCTTTTCCAAGGCCTTCATGCAGCGCCACGGCATCCCGACAGCGGCCTACCAAGTCTTTGCCGAAGCACCCGCCGCCCACGCCTACGTGGAGCAAATGGGCGCGCCGATCGTGGTCAAGGCCGATGGCTTGGCCGCTGGCAAGGGCGTGGTGGTGGCGCAAACGCTGGCCGAGGCGCACGCCGCCATCGATTTCATGCTGCAAGGCCAAGCGCCGGGGCTGGCCCACAACGCCGGCGGCGCGCGGGTGGTGATCGAAGCCTTTTTGCAGGGCGAAGAAGCCAGCTTCATCGTGCTCTGCGACGGCGTGCAAGCGCTGGCGCTGGCCAGCAGCCAAGACCACAAGCGCCTGCTCGACGCCGACCAGGGCCCCAACACCGGCGGCATGGGGGCCTACTCGCCGGCCCCGGTGGTCACGCCCGAGGTGCACCAGCGCGCGCTCGACGAGGTGATTTTGCCGACGCTGCGCGGCATGGCCGCCGACGGCATCCCCTACACCGGCTTCCTCTACGCCGGGCTGATGATCGGCCCCGACGGCAGCGTGCGCACGCTCGAGTTCAACTGCCGCTTGGGCGACCCCGAAACGCAACCGATCCTGCTGCGCCTGCAAAGCGATCTGGCCGCGGTGTTGCTGGCGGCCACCGAGCAGCGCCTGCACGAGATCGAGCTGCAATGGGATGAGCGCGTGGCGCTGGGCGTGGTGCTGGCCGCGCACGGCTACCCCCAGCAGCCACGCACGGGCGACGCCATCGCACTCACCGCCCCTGATAGCCCAGATGCCGTGCTGTTCCACGCCGGCACGGCCTTGCAGCAGGGGCGGCTGTGCACCGCCGGCGGGCGCGTGCTCTGCGCCACCGCGCTCGGGGCCGACGTGGCGCAAGCGCAACGCCGCGCCTACCAACTGGTGCAGGGCGTACACTACCCCGGCATGCAATACCGACACGACATCGGCTTTAGGGCCTTGCCCGCATGAGCGGCGCGCCCACGGCCGCCATGCGCGACTACCTGCTGGGCTTGCAGCAGCGCATCACCTCGGCCATCACCGAGATCGACGGCCAGAGCTTTGTCTCCGACGCTTGGGAAAAGGCCCCCGGCGAACCCTTGCAAGGCAACGGCGTGACGCAGATTCTGGAAGGCGGCGCGGTGTTCGAGCGCGCCGGTTGCGGCTTTTCGCATGTGCAAGGCCAGCGCCTGCCGCCCTCGGCCACGCAGCACCGGCCCGAACTGGCTGGGGCCCCGTTCGAGGCGCTGGGCGTTTCGCTGGTGTTTCATCCGCGCAACCCCTACGTGCCCACGGTGCACATGAACGTGCGCCAGATCACGGCGTTGCCGTCGGGTGGCGGCGCGCCGGTGAGCTGGTTTGGCGGCGGCATGGACCTCACGCCCTATTACGGTTTCGAGGAAGACGCGCAGCACTTTCACCGCACCTGCGCCGCCGCCCTGTCCCCCTTTGGCGCCGACAAATACCCGCGCTTCAAAGCCTGGTGCGACGATTATTTTTTTCTCAAGCACCGCAACGAAGCGCGCGGCATCGGCGGCATCTTCTACGACGACCTGTCCGAACTCGGCCTCGAGGGCGGGCTGGCGCTCACCCAAGCGGTGGGCGACGCCTTCTTGCACGCCTACCTGCCGCTGGTACAGCGGCGCCGCGACACGCCCTACGGCGAGCGCGAGCGCCAGTTTCAACTCTACCGGCGCGGCCGCTACGTCGAATTCAACCTGGTGTGGGACCGGGGCACCCACTTTGGCCTGCAATCGGGCGGGCGCAGCGAATCCATTTTGCTCTCGATGCCGCCGCTGGTGCGCTGGGCTTACCAGGAACAACCGGCGGAGGGCACGCCCGAACACCGGCTGACGAGCGAGTTTTTGCCGCGGCGAGACTGGCTGTGAGCGCCACCCCCGCGGCCGCGCAGCGCATCGGCGTGTTTGGCGGCGCCTTCGATCCGCCGCACTGGGCGCACCGGGCGCTGGCCGAGACGGCGCTGGCGCAACTGGCGCTCGACGCGCTGCTGATTTTGCCCACTGGCCACGCCTGGCACAAAAGCCGCGCACTCACGCCCGCGCCGCACCGGCTGGCGATGTGCAGGCTGGCCTTTGATGGGCTAGAGCGCGTGCACATCGACGCGCGCGAAACCCGCCGCCCCGGCCCCAGCTACACCGCCGACACCTTGCAGGAGCTGGCCGCCGAACACCCGGGGGCGCAGCTGTTTCTGGTGCTGGGGGCCGACCAGCTGCTCGCTTTCCAGAGCTGGCAGCGCTGGCAGGAGGTGCTGCGCCACGCCACGCTGGCGGTGGCCAATCGGCCCCTGCACGCCGACGGCAGGGTGGCCGACGGGCCGGTGGCCGAGCCCGACCTGAGCGGCATCGATCTGCCCTTCGAGCACCTGCAGATGCCGCTGCACCCGATCAGTGCCACGGCGGTGCGTGCGCGGGTGCGGGGCGCAGCGGGCGGCGGCCAAGGCGGCTCCGGCGGCCTCAACGAATTTTCCACGGCACAACCAGCGCTCGATCTGCTGGTGCCCGCCGCCGTGGCGCGGTATATTTCAGACCATCACCTTTACCATCAGCCAGAATGAGCAGTCAGCCCAGCAACGAACGCAGCCCCCTAGCCAGCGGCCCGAATACCTCCAGCGCCGAGGCAACCCAAGGGGTGCAGGCAGCCCTTGCGGGTGGCTCCCAGAGCGAAACCATGGCCAAGCGCAACACCCAAAAGCTGCAGCGCGCCGCCGTCGATGGGCTGGAAGACGTGAAGGCGCAAGACATCCAGGTGTTCAACACCGAGGCGCTGTCGGCGCTGTTCGAGCGCGTGATCGTAGCCAGCGGCACCTCCAACCGCCAGACCAAGGCGCTGGCGGCCAGCGTCTGCGACGCGGTGCGCGAAGCCGGTTTTGACAAGCCGCGCGTGGAAGGCCAGGAAAACGGCGAGTGGATCGTCGTGGACTGCGGCGCGGTGGTGGTGCACGTGATGCAGCCCAGCATCCGCCAGTACTACCGGCTGGAAGAAATCTGGGGCAGCAAACCGGTGCGCCTGAAATTCGGCGCGCCGGCTCCGACGCAAGCGCGACCCGCTGCTGCCGGGGCCAAGGCCAAGACAAAGTCTGCCACAGCCAAGGCCAAGCCTGCCAAGCCTGCCAAGCCTGCCAAGCCTGCCAAGCCTGCCAAGCCTGACGGCGCCCCGGCGGCTCCAGCACGGGCAAAGTCAGCCAAGCCCGCCAAGTCGGACACAAGCCAAGCTGGCCCAGCCCGCACCAGGGCGGTCAAGCCCCTTAAGACCGAGTCTGCCGAAGCCGCCGCTGCGCCCGCCAAGCCACGGCCAGCGCGCCCCCGCGCCAGCCCCAAACCCGTGGCATGAAACTGGTCCTCGTCGCCGTCGGGCAGCGCCTGCCCGATTGGGCGCAGACCGCCTGCGACGATTTTGCCAAGCGGCTGCCACCCGATGCGCGCTTCGAGCTGCGCACGGTCAAGGCCGAACCGCGCGGCCACAAGTCGGTGGCGGCCTTGCGTGCCGCCGAGCGCGAGCGCATCGAAGCCGCCCTGCCCAAGGGCGCGCGGCTGGTGGTTCTGGATGAGCGCGGCAGCACCCTGACCACGGCCGCGCTGGCGCGCCAGTGGCTGCAGTGGCAGCAGCAGGGCGACGACGTGGCGCTGCTCATCGGCGGCCCCGACGGCCTGGACCCAGCGCTCAAGTCCGCCGCACAGCAGAGCCTGCGCCTGTCGGACTTGACGCTGCCGCACGCGCTGGCCCGGCTGCTGCTGATCGAGCAACTGTACCGGGCCTGGTCGCTCAACGCCGGGCACCCCTACCACCGCGAGTAACAAGCCAATGCACGACAGCGCCCAAGCCCCTTGGCTGTATCTGGCTTCGCAGAGCCCGCGCCGGCGCGAGCTGCTGGCGCAGTGGGGCTGGCGCGTCGAGCTGCTGCTGCCCGAGGCCGACGACGATTTGCACGCCCTGGAAGCGCTGGAGCAGGCGCGCCCCCACGAAGCCCCGGCGCGCTACGTGCAGCGCGTGACCCGGCTCAAGCTGCAAGCCGCGCTGCTGCGGCTGCAACGCTTGGAGCGGCGCGGCTGGCCGCCGGGCCCGGTGCTGTGCGCCGACACCACGGTGGCGCTCGGGCGCCAGATTTATGGCAAACCCGCCGACGCCGCCCATGCGGTGCAGATGCTGCAAAGCCTGGCCGGGCAGCGGCACCAGGTGCTCACCGCCGTGGCGCTGGCGCACCAGGGCCAGCTCTGGCAGGCGCTGAGCCGCTCCACGGTCGAGTTCGCGCCTTGGGGCGTGGACGAGATCGAGCGCTACGTGGCCAGTGGCGAGCCGCTGGGCAAGGCCGGGGCCTACGCCATCCAGGGGCGCGCCAGCCAGTGGATACGGCGCATCAGCGGCAGCCACAGCGGCATCGTGGGGCTGCCGGCCTACGAGACGGCGCAACTGCTGCGCGCCGCCGGTCTGTCGCCGCCCCAAGCCCTCAACCCCCAAAGTCCATGAGCCAAGACATCCTGATCAACTGGTCACCGCAAGAAACGCGGGTGGCGGTGGTGGAACACGGTGCGGTGCAAGAGGTGCACATCGAGCGCGCGCTCGAGCGCGGGCTGGTCGGCAACGTCTATCTGGGCAAGGTCGCGCGCGTGCTGCCCGGCATGCAGTCGGCCTTCATCGACATCGGGTTTGAGCGCGCCGCCTTTTTGCACGTGGCCGACCTGCTGCCCAATATCAACGCCCGCTTTGCCGCCAAAGAGCGCCCCTTGGCGCTGGCATCGCCGCCCACTGCAAGCCCGCTGGAGCCGGTAGCAGCCAGCCCGGAAAGCGCGGAAAGCACTACCCCGATGCCAGCAGGCAACGGGCAGGCCGCCAGTGCCTTGCCCATCGAGCGCCAGTTGTTCGAGGGTCAGGCGCTGCTGGTGCAGGTGCTCAAAGACCCGATCGGCTCCAAGGGCGCGCGCCTGACGGCGCAGATCAGCATCGCAGGCCGCCAACTGGTGTTTTTGCCGCAGGATCAGCACCTTGGGGTGTCGCAAAAAATCCCGCCGGCGCAGCGCGAGGCCTTGCGCCAGCGCCTGCAAGCGCTCACGGCGGGCGAGGGCGGCGGTTTCATTTTGCGCACCAACGCCGAAGACGCCAGCGACGAAGAGCTGGCCGAAGACGTGGCCTACCTGCGCAAAAGCTGGGCCCACATCAAAAGCGCGGCCGTGCGTTTGCCTGCCCCGAGCCTGCTGCAACAGGATGTGAGCCTGCTGCAGCGCGTGCTGCGCGACCTCGTCAGCGCCCAGACCCAAACCATTCAGGTCGATTCCCAAGAGCAGTTCGGCCAGTTGCAGCAGTTCGCGCGCGAGTACATGCCGGCCACGCTGGAGCGCATCAGCCACTACCGGGGTGAGCGCCCGATTTTCGATTTGTATCAGATCGACGAAGAAATCGCGCGCGCGCTCGGGCGCCGGGTCGAGCTCAAATCGGGCGGCTACCTGGTGATCGACCAGACCGAGGCGCTCACCACCATCGACGTCAACACCGGCGGCTTCGTGGGGGCGCGCAACTTCGACGACACCATCTTTCGCACCAACCTGGAGGCCACGCAGGTGATTGCGCGCCAGTTGCGGTTGCGCAACTTGGGCGGCATCGTGATCGTGGACTTTATCGACATGCTGCGCGAGGCGCACCGCGAGGCGGTGTTGGCCGAGTTGCGCAAACAACTGGCGCGCGACCGCGTAAAAACCACCACTGGCGCGTTTTCGCAGCTCGGCTTGCTGGAGATGACGCGCAAGCGCAACCGCGAGTCGCTGGCGCAACTGCTGAGCCAAACCTGCCCGACTTGCAGCGGCAGCGGCCGGGTAAAAACCGCGCGCAGCGTCTGCTACGACATCTTGCGCGAGATCTTGCGCGAGGCGCGCGCCTTTAGCCCACGCGAGTTTCGCATCGTCGCGGCGGCGCCGGTGATCGAGCTGCTGCTGGACGAAGAAAGCGCGCACCTGGCCGGTTTGAGCGAGTTCATCGGCAAGCCGATCTCACTGCAAAGCGAGGCCGCGCTGCGCCCGGACCAGTACGACATCGTGCTGCTTTGAGCTGCGTCGCCCCGCAGCGGGCGCGGCCTCTCATTCCGACAATCTGCCGCCCAAGCTGAGCGCGTGCAGCCGCGCATACACGCCGTTGGCCGCCAGCAGCGCCTCGTGGCGGCCTTGCTCGACGATCTGGCCTTGGGCCAGCACCAGCACCCGGTCGGCGTGTTCGATGGTCGAGAGCCGGTGCGCGATCACCAGCGTGGTGCGCCCGCGCATGAGCCGCTGCAGGGCATCTTGCACCAGCCGCTCCGATTCGTTGTCCAGCGCCGAGGTGGCTTCGTCCAAGATCAGAATGGGCGCATCCTTGTAGATGGCGCGCGCAATTGCCAGCCGCTGGCGCTGGCCGCCCGACAGCTCGGTCGCGTTGTGCCCCACGGGGGTGTGCATGCCTTGGGGCAGGGTTTGCAGCAGCTCGCCCAAGTTGGCAAATTCAAGCGCCTGCCGCACCCGCTCCTCGTCGAACTCGGACCCCAAGGCCACGTTGGCGGCCAGGGTGTCGTTGAACATCACAACGTCTTGGCTGACCATGGCGAACTGGCGCCGCAGGTTGGCCAGGTCCCAGTCGGGCAGGGCCACGCCGTCGAGCCGCAACACCCCGCCGCTGGCCTCGACAAAGCGCGGCAGCAGGTTGGCCAAGGTGGTTTTGCCCGAGCCCGATGGGCCCACCAGCGCCAGCACCTCGCCCGCCGCCACCTCTAGGCTGATGCCGCGCAGCGCCGCGTCGTCCTTGCTGCCGTACTGCACCCAGACCTGCTCCAGGCTCAGGTGGCCCGCGGCGCGCTCGGCCTGGTGCGTGCCGCCGCGCTGGATCGGGGTCTGTTCGATCAGCTCCAGCCCGCGCTCCAGCGCCGCCAGCCCGCGCGTGATCGGGGTCACGAGGTCGGCCAATTGGCGGATCGGGCTGATCAGCATCAGCATGGCGGTGACGAAGCCCACGAAGCTGCCCACCGTCACGCCGCTGGTGGCACTTTGCCAGAGCGCGATCATGATCACGGTCGAGAGCGCGGCGGCGGCCAGCATCTGCGTCAGCGGAGCCACGGCGGCCCCGGCCACGGTGGCCTTGAGCGCCAACCGGCGCAGCACCAGATTGAGCCGGTCGAAGCGCTGCGTCTGCTGCGCCTGCGCCCCATGCAGCCGCACCACGCGGTGCGCCAGCGCGTTTTCTTCCACCACGTAGGCCAGCTCGTCGGTGGCCAGTTGGCTGCTGCGCGTGAGGCGGTACAGGCGCTTGGAGAGCACCCGCATCACCCAGGCCAGCGGCGGAAAAACGGCCAGCACGATCAGCGTCAGTTGCCAGTTCAAAAACAGCAGATAGGCCAGTAGGGCGATCACAGTAAGCACATCGCGCACCAGCGTGAGCACGCTGTTGACCAGCATCAGGGCCCCGGTCTGCACCTCATAGACCAGGGTGTTGGAGAGTTTGCTGGCACTTTGCTCGCCAAACAACGACAGATCGGCGTCGTTGAGGCGCTCGAACATGGCGCGGCGCATTTGCACCATGGCCCCGGCCGCCACGTAGCTGAGCGCGTACTTGGCGGCAAAGGTGGCCAGCCCGCGCACTGCAAACAGGCCCATTAGCGCCACCGGCACCATCCAGAGCGGAAAACTGCCTGCCACAAAGCCTTCGTCGAGCAGGATTTGCAGCAAGGCCGGGATGGCCGGTTCGGTCAGGGCGGCGATCAAGGCGCCGAGAAAAGCCAGTCCCAGCGCACCCTTGTGCGGGCGAAAATAGGGCCAGACCCGCAACAGGCGCTGGCCGAGGGTGCGGGTGTCGGGCGCAGCGGCAGCGCTGGCGGCTTCGGTGGTGGGGCGGTCGTGCAAGATCGATACGGGAAAACAGCGGGCTGCAGGGGCTGCATCGGCATGGTCCGCAGCGCATCCGCTATTATCCGTCTGTCGTGTCGGTGGCTGCGGCGCTTGCGGCTTGTCAGCCACGCCCTGCCGATTTTTCCTGTTTGCCTTCGTTCCTCCATGCACCAGTCTCCCTGTCAGCCCCTGTTACCTCTGCCGCCCACCTTGACGCGGCGCCGCTTCCACGCCTTGGCCGCGCTGGGCGGGGCCGGTCTGGGTTTGGGCGCTTGGGGTTCAGCGCAAGCGCAATTCCGGGTCGAGGTGACTGGGGTAGGCTTGCAGCAGATCCCCTTTGCCATTGCACCCTTCAGACTCAGCCCGGATCTGCCCCAAGACGTGCCCGCCATCGTGCGCGCCAACCTCGAGCGCAGCGGCCAGTTGCGCGCCCTGGCCGGGGGCAGCGCCGTGCTCGACGAAACCGCGCGGCCCGATCTGGCGCCGTGGCGCGCTGCCGGTGTCGATGCGCTCATCACCGGCAGCACCGTGCGCCTGGCCGATGGCCGTTTCGATGTGCGCTTCAGGCTCTGGGATGTGGTGCGGGCGCAAGACCTCGGGGGCCTGAGCTTCCCGGTGCCCGCCAGCGACCTGCGGCTGGCCGCGCACCGCCTGTCAGACTACGTCTTTGAGCGCCTGACCGGCGATCCGGGCGTGTTTGCCACCCGCATCGCCTATGTCTCGCGCCACGGCGAACGCCACAACCTGTGGGTGGCCGATGCCGACGGCGAAAACGCCCAAAGCGCCTTGGCCAGCGCCGAGCCCATCATCTCGCCCGCTTGGTCGCCCAACGGGCAACAGCTGGCCTATGTGTCGTTCGAGGCGCGCCGGCCCGTCGTTTACGCCCACGAAGTGGCCACCGGGCGGCGCCGTTTGCTGGCCAGCTTTCGCGGCTCCAACAGCGCCCCGGCGTGGTCGCCCGATGGCCGGCGGCTGCTGGCCACGCTCACCTTTGGCGGCTCGTCGCAGATTTTTTCCATCGACGCCGCAGGCGGTGGGCAGCCGCAGCGCATCACCCAGACCAGCGGCATCGAAACCGAGCCCGCCTTCACCCCGGATGGGCGCCAGGTGTATTTCGTCAGCGACCGGGGCGGCTCGCCGCAGATCTACCGCATGAGCCCCAGCGGGGCTGATGTGGTGCGCATCACCTTCGAGGGCAACTACAACATTTCGCCCACCGTCAGCCCCGACGGCCGCTGGCTGGCCTATATTTCGCGCATCAGCGGGGACTTTAGGGTCTGCGTGATGGAACTGGCCAATGGCCGCATCACCCCCTTGACCGACACCAGCGCCGACGAGAGCCCCAGCTTTGCCCCCAACAGCCGCCTGATCCTGTACGCCACCCGGGTGCAGGGGCGCGAGACGCTGATGACCACCACGCTCGATGGCCGCATCAAAACCCGGCTGGCCAACCTCCCAGGCGGCATCCGCGAGCCCGATTGGGGCCCGTTTCAGCGTTGAAGCCACCGGATTCACCTTTGCTCATTTGTAACACCACCATGCAAGCCCTATCCTGCACCGTTCGCAAGCACCGCAGCTTTTTTTCCAAGCCGGTGTCGCGCGCCATCCAAGCCGCCACCGTGTTGTGCGCAGCCCTGCTTTTGGCGGCTTGCGGCTCCAACGTCAATCTGGCCGAAGACGTGCCGGTCACCGATCGCACGGCGGTGCCGGTGCAGCAAATCGGTGTCGCACCTGGCGCGGGCGCAGCGGGAGCGGCAACAGGGGCGGTGGACCAACGCGCCGTGGCCCCGGTGCAAGCCGGTACCACCACCATGGGGCAGCCCCCCGCGCACCTGGCGCGCTTGGTGTTTTTTGACTTCGACGAGTACACCGTGCGGCCCGAGTTCGTTCCCTTGCTGGAAGGGCATGCGCGGTTTTTGGCTACCGACCGCCAGCGCCGGGTGGCGCTCGAGGGCCACACCGATGAACGCGGTGGCCGCGAATACAACCTTGCGCTGGGGCAAAAGCGCGCCGAGGCGGTGCGCCGCTCGCTGGCCCTGATGGGGGTGCAAGACGCGCAAATGGAGGCGGTCAGCTTTGGCGAAGAAAAACCCGCCAACGCCGGCACCGACGAGGCTGCGCACAGCCAAAACCGGCGCGTTGAACTGGTTTACCGCTGATGCCTGCGCGCTCCTTTTTTGGTGCGGCCCGCCACGGCGTGCTGGGCCTGTTGCTGCTGGCGCTGGCGGCGTGGGCGCTGCCGGTGCAGGCGCAGTTGTTTGGCGGCGACGACCAGGCGCGGCGCGCCATCATCGAGCTGCGCGAGCGCGTCGAGGCCAACCGCAGCGCGGCTGAGCAGGCCAACCAAGCCCTGCAGCAGCAAGATACCGAACTCACCCGACGCCTCGACGAAGATCTGCTGGGCCTGCGCCGCAGTCTGGTCGAGCTTGGGGCGCAGAACGACGCCTTGCGCCGCGAATTGGCCGAGCTGCGCGGCCACAACGAAAGGCTGGCGCACTTGGTGGCCGAGTTGCAGCGTCAGCAGCGCGACTGGCAGGCGCAACTCGACCAGCGCCTGCGCCCGCTGGAGCCGCTCACTGTCACGGTCGAGGGGGTCGAGTTTCAGGCCCGGCCCGAGGAGGTGCAGGCCTTCGATGCCGCCATGGTGGTGTTGCGCGCCTCCGAATTCGAGCGCGCAGCGCGCCTGTTTGGCGAGCTGGTGGCTCAGTTTCCGCGCAGCGGCTACGTGGCCCCCGCCCTTTACTGGCAAGGCAACGCACAGTACGCCGCGCGCCAACACCCTGCCGCCATCGAAACCTTCAGGCGCATGATCGCCGCATCACCTCGCCACCCGAGGGTGCCCGATGCCTTGCTCGGCATCGCCAACGCCCACATCGAACTGCGCGACAACCGCGCCGCGCGCGCCGCCTTGCAAGAGCTCATCCAAGCGCACCCCAACACCGAGGCCGCCGTCGTGGCGCGTGAGCGGCTGACGCGGCTGCGCTAAGCCCTTGGCGTTAGCGGGCGGTACCGTGCGGTCCCGAGCATAAGCAACCTTGGCTGCCTAAAATTGGCAGTCAAATGGTTGATCCGCTACAATCGTTCGCCATGGAAATGACTGAAATCCAAGCGCAAACCACGTTCGTGTTATGGGCCGCCTTTGCGGTGGCCTTTGTATTTGGCACGGTGGCGCAACGCACCCACTTTTGCACCATGGGTGCCATCAGCGACGTCGTCAACATGGGCGACTGGACGCGGCTGCGCATGTGGGGCATGGCCGCGGGCATTGCCATGCTGGGTTTTTATGGCATGGCGGCGCTGGGCTGGATCGACCCCATGCAGACCATCTACAGCGGCAGCCGGGTGCTCTGGCTCTCGGCCCTGTTGGGCGGGGCGCTGTTTGGCTTTGGCATGGTGTTGGCATCGGGCTGCGGCAGCAAAACCCTGGTGCGCATCGGCGCCGGCAACCTCAAATCGCTGGTGGTGTTTGTCGTCATGGGCTTGGCGGCCTATGCCACCCTCAGCGGCGTAACGGCGGTGCTGCGCGACCGCAGCGTCGATCAGGTGGTGCTGCACCTCGATTCCAGTGCAGCCTTGCCGCTGTGGTTGGCTGGGCAGTGGGGTGTGCCGGGTGCCGCCCTCGGGCTGGCGGGTTTGGTCGGCTTGGCCTTGGTCGTCTGGGCGCTGGCAAGCCGCGATTTTCGCGCCTCGATCGACAACTGGCTGGCCGGCATTGGCATCGGGGCCACGGTGGTGGCGCTGTGGTGGGTCACGGGCGTGCTGGCCTTCGTCCCCGAACACCCAGAAACGCTGGAGGCGGTGTTCCTCACCACCGACACCGGCGTGATGGAATCGCTCACCTTCACCGCGCCCATGGCCTATGCGCTGGAGTGGCTGATTTTTTTTAGCGACGCTTCCAAGGTGCTGACCATCGGTGTGGTGTCGGTGTTGGGGGTGGTGCTGGGTTCATTGGTTTACGCCCTGCTCAGCCGCAGCTTTCACTGGGAAGGTTTTGGCAGCACCCAAGACACGGCCTTGCACCTGATCGGGGCCGTTTGCATGGGCGTCGGGGGCGTCACCGCCATGGGCTGCACCATCGGGCAGGGCCTCTCGGGCCTCTCCACCCTAAGCCTGGGCAGCCTGATCGCGGTGGCGGGCATCGGCTTGGGGGCGGTGGCGGCGCTGCGCTTGCAAATCTGGCTGCTCGAGCGTGCTTGAGGCTGCGCCACCGTCCACCGCCGATTCTGCGCAAGAGCCTTTTGAGGGCTTCGAGCGCCGCTTTGGCGGCTTGCGGCGCCTTTATGGCAGCGTGGGGGCGCAGCGCATTTTTGACGCCCATGTGGTGGTGGTCGGCATCGGGGGCGTGGGTTCGTGGGCGGCCGAGGCGCTGGCGCGCAGCGGGGTCGGGCGCCTGACGCTGATCGACCTCGATCATCTGGCCGAATCCAACATAAACCGCCAACTGCACGCCTTGACTGATACCCTAGGGCAATCCAAGGTCTTGGCCATGCAGCAGCGCATTGCGCAGATCAACCCGGCCGCGCAGGTGCACGCGCTGGACGAATTCGTGACCCCTGCCAACTGGGGCGCTCTGATGCAGCAGATTGAGGCCTGCAATGGCAGCCCACTGGCCCTGATCGATGCCTGCGACCAGCGCAGCGCCAAGGAAACGCTGGCGGCATGGGCCTTGCAAGCCCCGCTGCACTTCATCACCTGCGGCGCAGCCGGGGGCAAGCGGCAGGCGCACCGGATTGAGGTTGCCGATTTGTCCAGCACCACCCACGACCCGCTGCTGGCCCGCCTGCGGGCCCGCCTGCGCCAAGCCCATGCGGCAACGGCGCGCGGGCCGATGGGGCTGGCCTGCGTGTTCAGCCGCGAACCCGTGGCCAGCCCCGACCCTTCCTGCGCTGTGCCAGGCGCTGGCGACGGCAGCCTCAATTGCCACGGCTACGGTTCCAGCGTGGCGGTCACGGCGGGCTTTGGCATGGTGGCGGCAGGCTGGACCCTAGAGCGCATCGCCACGGCCGCCGCGCCAAAAAAATCGCAGACGGTGCCAAAACGCGCCACTTGAGATAAAAAAACCAAGCTATAATTCAAGGCTTCGCAGCGCTGCTAGTTGGCGTTGTCGGTGCAAAGTGGGTCGTTAGCTCAGTTGGTAGAGCAGCGGACTTTTAATCCGTTGGTCGCAGGTTCGAATCCCGCACGACCTACCAGTTAAATCAACAAGTTAGGCCAGTTTTCGGACTGGCCTTTTTTGTTGCTTGGGTGCTATGGCTAAGTTGAGTAATTTACTTTAAAAACAACAGCCTATGGTGTTTTTGCGCGCCCAGTAAAGAAAATTAGCTGCTGGGCTTGTAGGGTACCCTCAGAAGATTTTTATCACGCAGGGCTTAACTTCTCAAAACTCTATCAATTCAGCGTTTTTTTAGATAAGATTAGCGCCTATTCTTATCGCGTGACGAGATTGATGAGATTGAAAAAATTCGCTGCGCCATGACACACCCCACGCTGTCCCCTCGCCATGAGGCGCTGCTGCGCCAAGTTCTTGCCGAAGGCAAGCCCGTTGCCCCAAGCGCCCTGGAGCACGCTCTACAAGTCTCTCGGCCCACCCTCAACCGGGACTTGCGCGACCTTCTTGCCGCCGGTTTTCTGAAGAAGCAGGGCGACGGCCGCTCGACTCGATACTTGGCCACCGAAGCGGCCGAGGCGGCGCTGCGCTCTTTGCCTCCTGGCTCCCAAACACCGGTTCGGTCGGTAGCCCTTCAGTGGTCAGCACCTGCGCAGCGCCTTGTGGAGGCCCTTGGCGCACCCTTGGGCACTCGCACTCCCGTGGGCTACGACAGTGGGTTTGTGAGCAGCTACATCCCAAATCAGTCCAGCTTGCTGCCGCCCCAACTGGCCACCGACTTGTACCACGCCGGCCGCAGCCCAGACCAGCAACCCGCTGGAACTTACGCGCGCGAGGTGCTCGAGCAGTTGCTCATCGACCTGTCCTGGTCGTCATCGCGCCTCGAGGGCAACAACAAAAGCTTGCTCGACACCAAGGAACTCTTCGAGCGCGGCCAACAAGCCGGGCCGCTCGATGACGACACGTTGATGCTGCTCAATCACAAAAGTGCCATCGAGTTCATGGTCGATGCGGTGCCGACGGAGGGCATTACCGTAGCCGTCATCGTCGATCTGCAGGCCAAGCTGATGCGGGACCTTCTCCGCGACTCGCGGGACATCGGCAGCATCCGTCGGCGCGTGGTGAACATCGACGGCTCGGTTTACAGCCCCAGCAACATACCCACGCTCCTAGAAGAGACGCTGAACGCCATTGTCGGCAAGGTGCGCAACATCCGCAATCCGGTTGAGGCCGCCTTCTTCCTGTGGGTCAACTTGGCCTACCTACAGCCCTTTGCGGACGGCAACAAACGCACGAGTCGGCTGTGCGCGAATATGCCGCTCATGCTCTACAACTGCGCACCGCTGTCCTTTCTGGATGTGGAGCGCTCGGACTACGCGACCGCCATGCTCGGTGTTTACGAGCAGCGCAACGTGTCTGCGGCGGTGGACTTGTTCGAATTTATCTACCGTCGCTCGATGCAGAAGTACAGCGTGCTGCGCGCCGCTCTGTCGGCGCCCGACCCGATTCGAACCAAGTACCGGCAGGCCTTGAACGAATTGATGCAGTTCGTTGTCTTTCATGGCTGCACGCTGGAGGCCGCATTTGCCGATGTGTACGTCGATGCCCCGGACATCTCGGCGCTGCGCCTGATCGCGAACACCGAACTCGATCAACTGGAGCAGCACAACTGCGCCCGCTACAACCTTGCCCGTGGCATGACACAGCGATGGATAGACTCTGGGCGGAGCCGATGATGGGAAATTGGGTGGCCCACGTTTTGGTTGCGCAGGGCCCGGGCGGGCAGCACGTCAACAAGGCCTCCACGGCCGTGCACCTGCGCTTCGACATCGCGGCCTCCTCACTGCTCGCGGCGCTCAAGGCGCGGCTGCTGGCCCGGTCGGACAGCCGAATCTCTGCCGACGGGGTGCTGGTGATCAAGGCGCAGGGCTCGCGCAGCCTGGAGAGCAACAAGGCCGAGGCCATGGCCCGCTTGCACACGCTCATCGAGCGCGCCGCGCACGTGCCCAAGCCCCGCAAACCCACCCGGCCGACCTACGGCTCCCAGCAGCGCCGCCTCGAGGGCAAGGCGCAACGGTCGTCGGTCAAACTCGGGCGCGGCAAAGTTTCAGAGTAGCAAGGCCCAATGCGCTGGGGTGGTGGTGGGCGTGCAGGCCCCCATACGTCAGAATAGTTGTCGCCTCGATAGAACAACCCTTGGGGCGGCGAAGAAGGACGAACATGGCCCGATACGGACAAGCATTCAAAGACAAGGCGCTGGCCCGCTTGCTGGCGCCCGAGAGCGCAGCGCTGCACGTGGTAGCGCAAGATCTGGGCGTTGGGGTGTCAACCCTGGAGCGCTGGCGCGAGCAGGCGCAGAGCAAACCGGCCCGCGTGCCAAGCTGGACTGCAGGCAGTCGGCTCGAAGCCGTCATCACCACAGCGGCCCTCAACGAGGCCGCCAAGAGCGCCTGGTGTCGCGAGCACGGCGTGTACCCGAGCGAGCTTGACCAGTGGCGCGCCAGTTGCACCACGGCCTTGTCCAATCCCGAGGAGGCCCGCGCCAGTCCGCAGGCCACGCGCGCCTCGGCCAAGCGCATCAAGGAGCTCGAACGCGATTTGCTGCGCAAAGACCGGGCACTGGCCGAGACCGCCGCGCTGCTGGTGCTATCAAAAAAAGTCGCGGCGATCTTGCACAAGGGAGAGGACGAATGATCGGCCTCGAAGATCGCCAAGCCCTGTCCCAAAACATCTATGCTGCGCACGCCGCCGGCGCACGCCTGCGCCCAGCCTGCCAGATCGTCGGCATCGACGTGCGCACCCTGCAACGCTGGAAGGCCCAGCAGGGGCTCAAAACAGGCGATGGCAGGCCGCAGGCGCTGCGGCCCGTGCCCAGCCATGCCCTGAGCCCTCAGGAGCGCGCGGCGCTGCTGGCCGTGGCCAACGAGACCCGCTTTGCCTCGGTGCCGCCGGCGCGCATCGTGCCCATGCTGGCCGACGAGGGGATCTATCTGGGAAGCGAATCCAGCATGGCGCGTGTGCTGCGGGCGCATGGGCAAAACACCCGCCGTGGCCGCGCCAAGCCCCCCAGAGCGGTGCGCCCGCCCAGCACCCACATCGCCACCGCGCCCGGCCAAGTTTGGTGCTGGGACATGAGCTACTTGCCCGCCGTGGTGACCGGGCGCTGGTTTCACCTGTACCTGATCCTGGATCTGTACAGCCGCAAGATCGTGGGTGCCGAGGTGCACGAGAGCGATGACGCCAACCACGCCGTGCACCTGGTGCGCCGCACCGCACTGGCCGAGGACATTGCCGCTTTCACTGATAAACCGGTATTGCATGGTGACAATGGATCGACTCTGAAGGCGACTACGGTGCTGGCCATGCTCAACTGGCTGGGTGTGAAACCCTCGTACTCGCGGCCACGTGTGAGCGACGACAACGCCTATGCTGAGGCGCTGTTTCGCACCGCCAAGTACCGGCCCGAGTTCCCGCTCAAGGGCTTTGCCAGCCTCGATGAGGCCAGAGCCTGGGCGGCGCAGTTCGTGCATTGGTACAACCACGATCACCGCCACAGCGGCATCCGCTACGTCAGCCCGGCCCAGCGCCACAGTGGCGAAGATCAGGACATTCTCGACGCGCGCCATGCGCTGTACCAGCAAGCCAGGCAGAAGAACCCGGCGCGCTGGTCGGGCCAGACGCGCAACTGGACACCGGTCGATGTGGTCACGCTCAACCCGGAGCGCGACTCGGTCATCAAAGCGGCTGTGGCTCACGCTCATATTCACGCGGCGGCTGCATGATTCAGGCGACAACTATCTTGACATGCGCCGGGTTCGCAGCAAGCCCTGCGCTTATGGGCGCGTTTCGCGCCACGCGTCGGCCACCTGTTTGATCAGGCCATGCACCTCATCGAGGGCGGCCGTGTCGCTGTGGGCGTTGGCGTGCAGCAGGCGCACCGAGCAATACGCGTACAAACCGTCGAGCTGCAAGGCCAGTTCGCCCCCGGCCTTGGTGTCGAGGTGGGTGCGCAGGCCCTCACCCAAAATTTGCAGCGCCCTGTCGAGATGGCGGATTTTGTTGTTGACGTCGCGCTGCTCGATGGCCAGCCGACCTAGGGTTATGCGCTCCAGCAGGCCTTCAAACAGCAGCATGACGACCTCGTGCGGGCCACTGCCATCGGCGCGGCTGTCGAGGGCCACCGAGGCGTAGGCGCGGGCGGAACGGTTGGCGGGTGGGATCATGATGGTATGCCAGCAAACAGGGGGTACACAATCATTATCGGTCAGGGCGGGCAAGTTTGAAGGCTTTGATTGCGCTGCCTAGGGCCGGCTCGGCAGAAAGCCATCGATCGCCGCCTGCACATGCTCCAAATGCACTTCCAGCCCCAGCCACAGCGGCAGCCGCACCAGCCGTTCGGACTCGTGCTCGGTCAAGGCCAAGTTGCCGTGGCAGCGTCCGAGCCGCTTGCCCTGCGGGGCCGAATGCAGCGGCACGTAGTGGAACACGCTGTGGATGCCGTGGCTTTTGAGGTGTGCAATAAAGGCGCTGCGCTCCGCCAAATCGCGCAGGCGTATGGCATACATGTGGGCGTTGTGCTGGCAATGGGCTGGCGATGCAGGGCGCTGAAAGCGCTGCGCGCGGCTGGAGGCAGCAAAAAAGCGGTCGTAGCGCTGCCACAGATCCAGCCGCTGCTGCGTGATGCGGTCGGCCTCTTGCAGTTGCCCCCACAAAAAGGCCGCCACCAGTTCGCCCGGCAAAAAGCTCGAACCCACGTCGCACCAGGTGTATTTGTCCACTTCGCCGCGAAAGAATTGGCTGCGGTTGGTGCCTTTTTCGCGCAAGATTTCGGCGCGCTCGACCCAGCGCGCGTCGTTCACCAGCAGCGCACCGCCTTCACCCGAGATGATGTTTTTGGTTTCGTGAAAGCTCAGGCAGCCCAGGTGCCCGATCGACCCCAAAGGGCGGCCGCGGTAGCTGGCCATCAGGCCTTGCGCCGCGTCTTCGACTACGATCAGGCCGTGCCGTTGCGCCAGC
Organism: Serpentinimonas raichei; assembly: GCF_000828895.1. Classification (NCBI taxonomy): domain Bacteria; kingdom Pseudomonadati; phylum Pseudomonadota; class Betaproteobacteria; order Burkholderiales; family Comamonadaceae; genus Serpentinimonas; species Serpentinimonas raichei. The sequence continues at coordinate 850,496 of NZ_AP014568.1, forward strand.
GCCATGATCGCATCCATTTCGCAGCCCACACCGGCGTAATGCACCACCGCGATGGCCTTGGTGCGCGGTGTGATGGCGGCCTCGATCAGCGTCTCGTCGATGTTGAGCGTATCGGGCCGAATGTCCACGAACACCGGCGTGGCCCCGCGCAGCACGAAGGCGTTGGCGGTCGAGACGAAGGTGTAGGACGGCATAATGACTTCATCACCCGGGCCTAGGTCGAGTAGCAGCGCCGCCATTTCCAGCGCCGCCGTACACGAGTGGGTGAGCAGCGCCTTACGGGTGCCGGTTCTTTGCTCCAGCCACTGGTGGCAGCGCTGGGTAAAGGGGCCGTCGCCGGCCAGCTTGCCGTTGAAGTGCGCCTCGGCAATGTGGAACAGTTCCTTACCTGTCATGTAGGGCTTATTGAAGGGGATGTTCATGGTTTCACTGACGGAAAATTAGTGGGCAGATTAATCGAATAGCTCTTGGTGTTTCTTTGAAAATTATGCTATGTAGAATCTGCAAAATAAACTCCAAGAAGACGTCGAGTGTGATGGTGCCATTTATGAATAAAATCAGTCCCTTTCACGCGAGATGAGAATTTACTGTCAAGTACTGTCCGAGCTAAAATCAATTTCTTTGCAGTAATATTAAATTAATTAATCCGGCTTACCGCGTTGAAATTTTGGCCAATGCTTGTGAAAACCAAGCAAAATCTCTTCAAACTGAAATTCAAATCGCCTATAAAGGTTAATAATTGGTATATTGGCCGCTGAGATTAATGTATGCGCTTCTCGAACGCCACGAAGTCTGTTTAAGCGCAGTGCATCCGCCCATAATGACACGGCTAGAAGCGCATGACTGCGCTTAGTGCCGGTTAGAACCAGATCGACTCTCTCACCCTCATCGCGCTGAATGTGCAGCCCAATCACCTCTCCCTTTAATCTGTAGCTATAGACCTCATGCTGCTGCACCAACAAATCCGACAGCCAATTTCTATAACGTAGTGCAGCCAGCGCCTGCGCGATCCAGGGATCCTCGTGCATGCGACCGTACTTGAAGTCGGTGGCTAAGATGGTGCGCAAGGCCTCGTGGTCTTCCTTGGTTGCCGTCTCCAGCAATGGGCCCGCGCGGATCAGGCGGTCAAATGAGACGCTGCTTTGAAGCTTGTGATGACGAATTCGGTAGCTTGACTCAGCGAAGTAAAAACCGGACTGGTGCATCACCTGCTTGAGCAAGCGAGTTGGTTCAAAGCGCCCGTAGGCGAATTGCAGGTTCTGCGCCTGCGCCCAACTCTCGAATTGTCCGAGCAGATCCAGCCCGGCGGCCTCTTGCGAAACGATAAAGCGGGTGATCTCAGCGCAGGGAAATCCAAAAACACGCTCATCCCATGGGGTTCGGCGGCACTCTAGGGCCGCGTGGTTATTTTCCAGACGGAGCATGGTGGTCAAAGAAAGAAGGCAGCAGCAGCTTACGGCTGAAGGCTGTGATTAAATCATGACCATCCCACACTGGCGCGAAGGACAGGGCCTCACCTATTGAAACGATACGATCAATAGCCCTCGCCGGTAGCGCCAAGGTCAATTCCAACAACTGTGCTCGCGTGAAACCATGCACTGCCAACGTCTGTTCTTTGTAGGTCAACTGTGAAGCCAGATCGACCAGATGGGGCAAGCGCATCTCAAGAAACAGACCATTGCCGCAGTGCAGGGTCTTTGCAGCTTCGTCCAGTGGACGTTCTACCATCAGCCGAAGGGGTAGGCCTGGCAGCAACCCAGAAACTCCATCTGGGCGCGCAAGGGCTGAACCGGCATATTCGAAGCAGGCAGCCACGCGAGCAAAGCTCATTGCCTCTGTGTTTTCGGGCTGACGCCGAACCAGCATCTGCTCAAAAGCCGTCCAAAAGCGCGCACGGGCTACATCGATTCGATCGGGTGTACCGATCCAAGCCACTAGACGCGGCGAGGAACAGGCCTGCTGTTTGAACCAGAAGGTATCGTTATAAAAGCGACCAGCTAAGTGTGCCAGCGCCGTCTCGTCAAGCCGAAGTAGCGCCTCGGAGTCAATGGCGCAGGCCGAGAAGCGGTCGGGGAAGCAAATTTCGGTAGCTGTCGGGCGCAACGGGACGGCTCGAAGCTTGCGCACCGTCGCATCCCCGCCCCACACCACGCGCACCTGGCAGGCTTCTGACAGCGCGCTGGTGATCGTGTCATCATGGGGATAAGTGAGGAGCACAATCCGGTTCCGCACAGGCTTTCCCACTTCCTCGGCCAGCGTTTGAGCCAGCACCGTGATGAGAAATGTTTGCGCTGCGCTGGATTTCTGCGACAGGCGCACGACGTTCACGTTACCCGCCAACAGTGAAAGCAACCAAGAATACATGAATACCGAATCCACGTTGCTCGGTGCTATGTGAAAGGCCAGGCCACGGCCCAGAACCAGGGCTTCACCGGTGTCGAAGGGGTACTTCTGTGCCAGCAGGTGCAGGCTGGCACCCCTGAACCAGTGACCCAGAGCCGCCAGTTCCGGATGCTGACGAATGCCAGCAGCAGTGAGCAGCTTCTGCGATAAGCGTTTAACGAACTCGACGGCACGAAGATCAAACGGCTGCCAGGCTGGAGCAAGTGATAGCGATTCGATCACTTTATCGAGCGATCGAATTTCTCGCTCTTCATGCAATAAAAATGATGGCTTCTGCATCGCAATTAGTGTTGAATATTAAGGCAATGCCTGTTACTCACCCCAAACTGCCCATGAACAATAGGGCTGAAGATGGGATCGCCTTAGTTTTATGTTTTCGGTTCCAAGAATCTCGCGAACAGCAATGGTCTCGCCGGGAAAATGCTCGCAGTTTAATTCGTCAAAAACCAAGATAGATCCTCTTGTGAGGCGATGTTTAATTGCCTGTAGGACGTCGCGAGTTGGTAAATATAGATCGGTGTCGAATATGGCCATTGATATTATGGCGTGTGGATTTTCTTCCAGCCATACAGGAAACGTTTTGCAAATGTCTCCTTTGACCAGATCGAATTTTCTAATATGGGCCATCGGGGCCGCCTGCTCATGCAGCCACAATATCTGCTCAAGATCGGATTCAAAACCCGCCTTGGATGAGTAGTCTCCTGGCTTCCACTCAGATGTCCTGCTAAAGTCCGCCACTGATACTGATGGAAACCCTGAAAATGTATCAAATCCAATAATTTTACGCGAAATGTAAACGGCTCATAAATGGATCTAAGGTTAATCAACTGGCACATCGTAGCACCCCATTGAACCCCAAATTCGCATATTACACCTGGTACATTTACGATTTGCTTGTATAGCTCTGTATAGTAGTTTATTCTCGCGAGTGCTTGAACCCTAACGCCAATCAAGGCGTGCATGTGCCAGTTATCACCAAGATATGGCAACAGATCAATAAACCTGGTCCGAAGATCTTGGTTAATCTGCTTTTGGGAATCGGTTTTAATGTCAAGTTCTTTTATTGGGGAGATGTTCATGTTATTTGCTTTGTGTTTAATGGCTCAAGGATAACGAGTATCGCTGCACCCACGCACTTCAACCTGTGGAAGACGTCCGCTTACCGTAAAATAGCTGCCGGCTCGGCTGCAGGGGCAGTCATCCCGGCCGAGCAGCTTGCCCACGTCCTCGGTCAGCAGGGAATGGCCGGGGTAGCTGAGCGGAATGGCGCTCTGCACCTGTATCACCCCCGTCTGACCGACCTCGAGCGGTTGCAGCGTGTGCGGGTCACGGATCAGAACGTCGGCGTAACTCGGGCTGTGCAGGTGGCCGTGTTCGCACTCCATGAAGATGGAGCCGACTTGCTCTACCATGCCGTAATAGTTGTGAACGCGATCAATGCCGAACTGCTGCTGTAGCCGCGTCTTGAACTCATGATTGCTGACGCTCTGATCCAGCAACCGCTTCCAGCCACCGCCGTGGAACAACACGCTGCCTGGAGGGAATCGCAACTTGACGCCCTGGCGCAGCGCGCACTGATAAAGCCCCTGCCAAACAACGAACGTGAAACCAAACAGCAGAACTGGCGTTTCTGCGTGGCGTTCCACCCAGGCTTGTAGGGCATGGACGTCCAGTTCCAGCGCATCATTTAGACAGTAACAGTGATCGCGGCCATAGGTCGAAAATCCCAGGATGCCGGCCGCACGTGCGTTGAACCGCCGGCGATCCTTCAGCACATCAGCGGAATCGACAATCACCATCGGCCAGCGCTTCTTGCCCAGGAACGAGGCCATGATGGCGCTGAGCACTCGCGTCTGACGCATCGACGTCTCGCGGTCGAGGTAGATGCGCGACACCGCCTGGCCGGTGGTGCCACTGGAGGTCAGCGTCTTGATGACCTCGGCTTCCGGCACGCTGCGCAACTCCAGCGTTTTGAACAAGCGCACTGGCAAGTAGGGCACCTCGGCCAGCGTGGCCGCCTGGGCACCCGCTGGAAACAGGCGCTCCACCATGTTGGCGTATGGTGCGCAGTGTTGCAGGTGCCAGCGCGTCAGCCCGTTCAGGGTGTCCAGCAGCGCCGGATCCTTGGCGTCGGCGCGAAAGTTATAGGGCTTGTTGATATCCAGTGGCAGTTCTGGCGGGTGGGCTGCTGTGTCCATTTTAATGTGTTCGAAGGACATCATATTAGGCGCAGTAGGGCACCGTAGTCTTTTTTGCCAGAAGGCAGCAGCGGCAGTTGGTCCACCGATTGCAAACAGGTCATGGTCGGGTGGATGGCAAATTGCCTGCGTATGAATTCTTGTGCCTTACCCAACAATGCGACATCTTGGCATTCCAGCAAAACATGCAACCGGTCATCAGTGCCGCCCACGGCCAGTGGTATTTGCAGTGCAGCTTGCAGTGCTTGCTCCACCTCATCTAGGCCGATGCGGTTGCCGCCGACCTTGATGAAGCGCTTGAGCCGACCAGTGATGTAGAAGAAGCCGTCCTCGTCCACCCGACCGAGGTCGCCGGTGGGCAAGCAGCCCTGGCAGTCGTCGCCGCGCGCCAGATCAGATCGCTGGTCAGCATAGCCCAGCATCACGTTCGGGCCTCGGTAGACTAGCTCGCCACTGCCAGCGGTGACGTCCAGCGCGCCTCCTGGAATCGGCACGCCAATGCTGCCGATTTTGCTGACCAACTGCTCGGGCGGTACGTAGCTGATGCGCGCACAAGCCTCGGTTTGGCCATACATGACGAAAAATCGACGACCACTGGCCTGCGCGTGCTCGGCCACTAGACGCGTGAGCTTATCTTCCAAGCGTCCGCCAGCCTGCGTCAGCGTGCGCAGCGCGGGCAGATCCAGCTTGAAGAAGGCGGTGCGGTACAGCATTTGGTACATGTAGGGCACCCCGGCCAACGAGGTCACATGCTGCTCGCGCAGGCGTTGGTGAAACTCTCGGCTGAACACGCTGTCGGTGTTGAGGACCAGCGTGGCGCGGACCAGCAGGTGGCTGTTGATCACCGATAGACCATACGAGTAGTGCATCGGGAGCGAGGTGATGGCACGCTCCTGCGCCGTCAGATCCAGGTAGCTGGCGATGGACGCCGCATTGGCCTGCAACGCAGCCCGCGTCAGGCGCACCAGACGCGGGCTGCCCGTGGTGCCGGAGGTACTCAGCAGCAACCCCAGATCTGCGTGCAATTCGGCCCCCGGGGCCGCTGGCTGTTCCTGCGGCTCGCCGTGCGTGGCGATCCACTGCGGCTGATAGCGGGCTTGTAGCGCCGCAAGTTGCTCAGGGGGCGTCTGAACAGCCAGCAACAGCGGCACATGGCCTTGGCGCAGACAGGCCAGATAAAGCGCCACATCAGCCAGCCGGTTGTCACACAGCACAAACCCGAGCGTGCGCGAGCCCAGCGCGGCCAGTGCCTCTTCCTGCTGGGTGACTTGCGCCAGCAGTGTGGCATAGCTGTGCACCAGGCCCACAGCGTCGATGACAGCGCTGCGCTGCGCCCACTCGGCGTCAAGATCCCAGAAGTTCATAAGCTCATCCCACCATCGACGCCAATCACCTGTCCGGTGATATAGGCCGCCTGCGCGGAGGCCAGGAAACGCACCAGATGCGCCACCTCATCGGGCTGGCCCATGCGGCCCATGCGCACACGGGCCAAGTTTTCATGATGCACCTTGTCGCTGTGCTGGCGGTTCATTTCGGTGTCGATGTAACCCGGTGCCACAGCGTTGACGCGGATCTTCTGCGGCGCCAGTTCCTTGGCCGCCGCCAGCGTGGCGCCGATCAGCCCTGCCTTGGAGGCGGCGTAAGGCACCTGTCCCTCAAACCCGTAACGCCCGACGATGGACGACATGTTGATGACCGATCCACCCCCATTGCGCGCCATCAGCTTGGCAGCGCCTTGCATATGTAGAATGGCTGCCGCTAAATTGACTTCCAGAGTATGTGACAGCGCTGTATGTGTGACCATGCCCATCTTGGCCGGTTCCATTACGCCGGCGTTGTTAACCAGTACATCCAAGCGTCGAAAGCGCTTGAAGATCACCTGGAACGCACGGCCAATGGCTTCATGCTCGGTCATGTCGTAGTTGAGCAGTAGGCTGCCAGTAGCGCAGGCCGCAGGTAACTTGGCGAGCAATTCATCGAGCGCAGCAAGTGATCGGGAATGCAGAACCAGATGGTAGCCGTCGTCAGCCAATGCCCTAGCACACGCGAGACCAATCCCGCGTGAGGCACCAGTAACAAAGGCAATTCGATCAGTCATTATTCACTGATGATATTTGGCTACGATCTGCTTGGCTCTGACAAAACTGCTCATTTCAATCACATCTTCGGCATCCATCATAATGTCGAAAGCCTCCTCGATAGCAGCTATTAAAGTCATGTGTGCCACAGAATCCCACTCGGCCAATTCAGCGTACTTGAGATTGTCATCAACAATCCCATGCGGAATACCTAAAGCTTCCGCAAATATTTTTTTTAGTTTATCTTCCGTGGGCATGATTTTCAGTTTAAAAAATGACGGGGCAGATTCACATTCTCAAACGGCGGCCTAATGATTTAGGCAGCAACTCTCTTGGCTTGCGACGAACCCATGCTTCCAAATTGAACGCAGTGGGCGCATTCCGTCCAAAATTACAACTTAAAGCGTTTCGCAGACTGAATCAGCTTTAACTGAGTGAATTTGAGCAAGATTATGCAAAATTTGCTTCGTTGTGAGCCTGAAACTTCAAGCTTTTGAAGCCTCAGTGCGGCTAGATTAGGGGTGCCGTTTTTCAGATTTACACAAGCGTACCCTTAAACTTGTAGGTCTCTCCCGCTTCCGCCCAAGAGCCTTCAACTTCCAGGCTGGATGCTGCTCGATTAATTATTTTTATTGTTATCACGGCGGCGTCACTGCAGTCTTGTTTGCTGATCTTGTGCTTTGAAAAAGTCGGAGGAGTTACATAGCTATCTCCTACTTTTTGCGCTGTGGCTTCTATCGTCCACTCGTCCTGAGCGTCCCACGTCGTTGAACCTTTGAAAGCAACATCGTGACATCTATCAATGAATTCTTCAATAGTGAAGACATCGTTTCCTTCTTCATAGTAAAGTTTTCCGTGGTACATAAGACTCCTGATGTGTTGTGTTGATGTGTGCCGAAGGGTTTTGCTTGTGCGGATTTACGTTGAGGTCAATAAGCAGGGTGTCACAAGGCGCGTTTGGAGTGTACCTTGGCTTGTGATCTGTGCGGGGAGGGTTTTGTGGCGTTGGAGCACTGCGAGAGCGCAGCCTGGGCTTTGTAGCTGGTTTTGGAGGGGGCGACTCACTTGAAGCTGATGTTGTAGCCATTGGCGCATTGTACCACACGGGCTGCGGGCAGCAACTGGTGCGGCACCTCGACGTAGCGCAGGTCGATATTCGAAATCACTTGGTCCAGCAACAACTCCATCACGCCGGCCTTGCGGCACAGGATCAGGTCTGACCAGTCGGTATGGGTCAGCAGCACGGGGATGAAGTCGCTGCGTTTGACGAAGGAGCCGACGGCTTCGAGCACTCCTAGGTTTTGCCGGATGCCGGCGGCGCTGTGGCAGCAGTCGTTGAGCATCAGGATGCCGTCGGGGGCGCACAGTTCGCTCCACAGCAGCAGATCGCGCAAAATCCACTCGTACTGGTGGTTGGCGTCGATGTAGATCAGGTCCAGCGCCGCTTCCTTGCGGTTTTTCAGGGTGCGTAGGGCGGCGTCGGCGCTTTGGCGCAGGATTTCGACGTTGCTGTGCCCGGCAAAGCGCTGGCGGCATTCTTCGTACAGCCGGTCGAAGGTGGCTTGCTCGCCCAGGTCGCCGCCGTAGTAGCTGTGGTAAACCTGCGGCGGGTCGATCCACGGCAGGGTGTCCTCAAAGGGGTGGGTGGCCAGCGCCGTGGCGGCGCTGCTCCAGGGGTCGACCAGCAGCAGGGTCTGTGGCTCTAGGGCCTGCTGCAGCCGGGCTGCGTTTTCGCCACGCAGCACCCCGAGTTCGGCCACACGCGGGCGCACTTTGAGGGCCTTGAAGGCCACGCCCAGTATCTGGTAGAAATACTGGCGGTCGCAGTGGCAGACTTTCATGGTGTGCTCGTGGGTTGGGAAGGAGTAAAAATGGCCTCGAACCAACGCTGGGTCAGGCCACGCAGGGCGTATTTTTCTTGCACCCATTGGTGCAACTGCTGCCCGAGTTGGGTGCGCAGGGCGGCGTCGTCGATCAGGCGGCGCAGCGCGGCGCGCCATTCTTCGGGGGTATTGCAGCGCAGAGCCGGCGCATCGTCGGTGCGGTAGGGGAACACATCGGAGCACACCACCGGCCAGCCCATGGCCCCGTATTCGAGCAGGCGCAGACTGCTTTTGCAGCGGTTGAACAGGTTGTCCTGCAGCGGCGCAATGGCGATGTCGAGGTTCAGGGTGGCCATTTTGACTGGGTAGTGGGTAATCGATTCGAAATAGTGCAACTCTTTCAGGTGCGGCTTGATGGCGTCGATGTTTGACCCCATGCCCATGTCCAGCAAAACCCAGTCAACTTCAGCGGCGAATTCTGCCACGATCGGGGCAATAAGTTCGAGGTCCATCGGGTGCTGGTCGGCCCAGTAGGACCACCCAATGCGCAGGCGCTCCCCCGGCTCGCGCTTGACCTCGACGGCGAACCAAGGCCGGTCCAGGCTATTGGGCACCAGGCGCACATCGGGCACGTACTGGCGGTAGTGCTGCAGCAGGGTATCGGTGGTGACGATCAAGCGGTCGCTGGCGCGCAGCGCCTGCACCATGCGCTGGTGCCCTTCGCGGCTCTGGAACACGCGGTTGGGGTGCTTGTCGGGCACTTCGCCCAGCAGGTCATCCACCATTTGCACAATCACGGTGGCGGGCGCGGCGCGTTTGTAGTGCCGCACCTGGCCAAGCTGCCCGTCATCGACAGCGTGTTGCAGCACCAGCACATCGGGTTGGGCGCGGCGCAATTCCAGCGGCTGCAATATCCGCTGCACCCCGCCCGCCATGGGCATGATCACACAGCCTTGCACCAAGCCCGCATCCTGCAAGGCGTGCAGCGGCTCGATCACCCGGTACTGCCCGGCCCCGCTGTGCAGCGGCAGCGCCAGCGCGCGCGCTCGGTCGCGCCGGCGTGGGTTCCAGTCGATCACGATGTGGGCTTCGATGTCGAAAGGGCGCAGCAGCGAGAGCTGGCGGTTGTAGCAGCGGTCTTGCGCCAGTTCGGCGGCCCAGTCTTCGAGCACCTGGCGGCGTTCGGCCAGCTCTTGGTCGGCCAAGCGGATTTGATCGTGCATCTCGCTGCGGCGCACCTGCAGCGTTTTGCCGCCGTGGTGTACGAGGTGGCTCAGTGGCGTCCAAACGTGGCGCAGGCCCAGCGCACCNAGGCGCAGGCACAGATCGAGCACGCCNANGAACAGCGGGTAGCGCTGCTCGCGCAANCCGCCCACGCGCTCCCAGTGCGCNTTGCGCAGCACNAAGCAGTGGCCGCTNACGGCGCTGGTGTCTTGCGTGAGTTGCAGGCGCGAATAGACCCCGGCCTCATCGAGCCAGCCTTCTTCGCCACAGTAGCTGCCCGCCAGCCCCTGCACCCCGAGCAGCACCGGGCCGCCCACCACTTTGGGCTCGGCCTCTTTGGACGAGAGCAGGCGCGGGGCCACCAGGCCCACATCGCTTTGCTGGGCGATGGCGACAAGGCGCTCCAGCCAGCCGGGGTGCAGCGGTTCGGTGTCGTCGTCGCAGACCAGCACGAATTCGCCGCTGGCGCGCGCGATGCCGGCGTTGAGCGCGGCGGCATGGTTGTACTCGCCCTCGGGCAGCAGCACGATATGCACCGGCACATTCAAGATGTCGGCGCTGGCTAGTCGCACTTCATCGGCGTACTGCGGCTGGCACACCAGTATGGCTTCGGCCAGCGGCATGTCGTTGAGCTTGGCGGCTGCGAGCAAGAGGCTGCGCAGATAACCGGTCTGCAAGCCCGTGGGCACCACCAGCGAGACTTGGGCTGGCCCCTGCAAGCGGTGCGGCACCAGCCAAGTGCCCAAGCGCGGCAGCGGCTGCAAGCGATCGGCCAAGCCTTGCTGCTGCAGCACTTGCAGCGCAAAGTCGAACTCTTGCGCCTCGGAGGCACTGGCCATGCCGCTGCCGCCATGCACCAGCACGGTGTCGATATGCCCGAGCACGGGCCGGCCATAGCGGGCCAGCAGCGCCAGTGCGGCGGCGTAGAGCTCGGCCCCCGGCAGCGGCTGGCCGAGTTGCTGCCAGAGCGCGCCCTGCACCGCCACGGCTGGGCCGAGGTAGTTCATGCAGCGCAGCAACTCGATGTTGGCATCGGGCTTGAAGTGCGGGTAGCGCTCTTTGGAGTCGCCTTGGTGCAGGTCTTCGTCGGCGTAAATGAGGCGCGCCTGCGGGAACTCGGCCACCGCCAGGCCCCACTCCATGAGGGCGCGTGGCTCCAGCGTGCTGCCGCTGGCCAGCAGCAGCACCCAGTCTGTGGGCAGGGCCAGCATGGGCAGTGCCCGCAACGACTGCCCCGCAGCCACTTGGTGCCAGACGATGCCGGATTCTTCTGCCAAGCCCTCGGGTGCGCTGGTGTCGGCCACGATCTGCACCTGCACCGGCTGCCCCAGGCACTGGGCCAGGCTGTCGAGCGTGTCGGCCAGGGCGTCGAGCGGGGCACCGCGTTGGTCGATCAGTACGGTGAGCGGCTCTACCCGGCCTGCGGCCAGGTGCTCGGCGTAAATATCGGCGTCGATCTCGCGCAAGGTGCTGCGCGGGCGCCACAGGGCGTATTGGGTGTGCAAGCGCTGCCAGAGCTGGCGGTCGGCGCGGGCGGCTTTGTCGGCTGCGGTGGTGTAAATGCCGGGCAGGCGGTCGAGCGCGGCTTGGGGCCAGGCTTGCTCGAAGGGCAGGGCGCTGGCGGCTTTTTGGGTCTGCTCGATGAAGCTTTGCAGTTGCTCAACCCAAGGCGCAAAGAGTTGTTCGAACTCCTGCTCCGCCAGGTGTACGGTGTCGAGGGCGCGCTGCACTTCGGCGGGGTCTTCGCCTCTGGCTACGCCGCTAAATATATCAAGCCCGGGAACATAGTCCAGGGTCTTAAAAGTTGTCCACTGGTTGGGTATAAGTACGACAGCACAGCCACATAAAATTGCCTCATAAATAATAATTGAGAATTCGTAGATATAAAGAATTTTTGCTGACTTCAGAACTTCCAAGGTCTGACTGTAGCTGCTCAATGTACGGGGTGAGATTTCAATCGCATCTGGACCAAAGTCACGCAATAAACCACCAAAACGAGTGTAGCGATTATCGTAGAATGCGATCTTGCTTCGCTTGGCCTGTGGAAGGCGTCCGGAAGTGATCGAAGCCAAGTCCGATAATGGCAGTCGAAGCAGAGGCGCATCATCCAGACAATCACGATGATAGACATAAAGTAAATCCGTGTCTCCGAAACTTAGGGTGCCACCAAAATAACCTGGTTTATTGAGATAGTAGCACACGGTCTGCCCTATCTGCAAAGGCATGCCCTTAAATGCCTCGCTGTACACCACAATAGGCTTGCGGCCGCTTCTATAATGCGCCAGCTTGATCGCATCGTTGATCTGCGGTGTCCAGAGACCTGGGCCAAGTGTGGGGCTGTCCACGTAAGCCTCATACCCCCACTGGTTGAGCAGGCTGCACAGCTGGTGCAGCAAGCGCACACCGGAGGAGCGGTGGTCGTAGGCTGGGGCTACGATGTAGTAGGGCTGCCTGCGATGCAGATACAGGCTGGAGCATGGTTGCGGGTGGGCAGGCAGTTTGCGATCAATATCCAATTGAAAACTCCATTCATGAGATTATCCTGAATCCGTGACCCCGCACCAAAAATACTGCTGATTCCCTATTGAAATCAACATTCTAGACCCCAAGTGGGCTTCACCCTGAAGGTGAAGCCCCCATGCCCGATTTTGTCATCAAACAACTGCCCTACGACTTGAGCCAGCACGCTGGCTTGGCCCTGATTGGCAAGTACCTCAAGCGCATCAATCTCAACGCCTTGGTCGACCCCGCTTACCCCGTGCGCAGCGGCATCGCCAATAGCGACATCCTCAAGAGCTACCTGGGCCTGCTGTGTCTGGGCAAGAACGATTTTGATGCCATCGAAGGCCAGCGCCAAGACACTTTCTTCACCCGCGCCTTGGGCTTGCGATCGGTGCCCTCGTCGCCCACCCTGCGCCAGCGCTTGGACACCCACGCGCCAGCTTGGTTTGACTTGATCGATGACATCAACACCGCGGTTTTGAGCCTCAAGCTCGAGGGCCAGCCCATCGACTTCGGGGCGCTGCCCTGTGCTTATGTGCCACTGGACATCGACACCTTCGCCATGGACCAAAGCGGCACGGCCAAGGAGCATGTGGGGCGCACCTATGCGGGAGTGGACGGCTACTGCCCGCTGGTGGCCTACTTGGGCACCCAAGGCTTTTGCCTGGAGTTTGCCCTGCGCCCGGGCACCCAGCACTCGGCCAGCGAGACCGAATACAACATCGAGCGGCTGCTGCCGCTGGCGGCCAAAGTCACGGCAGCGGCCCAGCCGCCCTTGCTGCTGCGGGCCGACTCGGGCTTTGATTCGGCCAAGCTGATGTGTGCCATCGCCCGACAAGCCAAAGCCCTGCAGCGCGAGGTCGCGTGGCTCATCAAGTGGAACCCGCGCAGCACGCCGGTAGAGACCATCGCCCAGGCACGGGTAGCCGATGCCAACACCGCTTGGACGGTATTGCGCCCCGGTAAACGCCAGTGCCTGTGGGAGCAAAGCGTGGCCATCAGAGACGGTAACGAGAGCCTCAAAGCACGCCGCGTGTACCGCCTGACCGAGCGCACCGTTGACAAACGGGGCCAGCAGATGCTGTTGCCCGAGTATGTGCTGGAAGGCTGGAGCACCACCTTGCCTGAGTCGTTCACGCCCGAGCAGGTCATTGCCTTGTACGCCGAGCACGGCACGCATGAGCAGTTTCACTCGGAGTTCAAAACCGACATGGATCTGACCCGGCTGCCCTCGGGCAAGTTCGACACCAACTACGTGGTGTGCGCGCTGGCGGCCGTGGCGATGAACCTGCTGCGCTTGGTTGGCCAGCACACGCTGCACGGGCCCGATGCACCGGTGCGCCACAGCGCGCAGCGCCGTCGCATCCGCACGGTGATACAGGAGTTGATGTTCAAGGCCGCCCGCATGGTGGACCATGCCCGCCAGTGGGTGTTGGGCTTGGGGGCCAACGACAGGGCCTTTGCGGTGTTTGAGCGCCACTGGCGCGCGCTTGACGCGCTGTAGCGGCCAAGCGCAAAGCCCCAGCCGCTGCCGACCAGCACCCGAAGAAAGATCAGCCAATTGGGAGGCTCCCAAGGATGGGGGCTGCGCGCTTGCAGGCAAAAACACCCATACGGCCTTGTTCAACGCATCCGTTCCCATGCTTTGATAGCGCATGGGCGCGCAAACACGCTCGGCTTGGGCCAAATTTGAGAAATCCAGAGCGGAATTCATGTCTAAAAGCGGATTCGGCTTGGGTTAGAGTTTGGCTGCTAATGGGGTCACGGATTCAGGATTATGCCAAGCAACCAAGCCAAAACTGTACGGGTGCATGCAGAGCCTTCACAGCCTTGCTGTGAGGCTGTAGTGTAACCCAGAAGCCGAACCTCATTTGCCATGCCGCGCGGCCTCGCGTATAGATTCCTGCAATGAAAATTCAAGCTGCAGCCCAAGTTCAGAGCGTGCTTTTTCTGTGTTTGGCAGGTAAAAAGCGCGGGTGCTCATGCCAGCAACCTGGCCCAGGACTTTGACTGGCTTGTGGGGTGCCAGAAGATCTCGCACCAAATGAGCCAACTGAGCGATCGAAACAGCCTGCTCCGAACCCACGTTGTAAGCCTGCGCGCGGCGGCCACGCTGCATCAACACCAGCAACCAGTGCGCCAAATCGCGTTGGTCCATGTAAGAGCGCAAGGCAGAGCCGTCGCCCTGGACTATAATCGCATCGTGATGCAGGGCATCGTGAATGAAATTGCCTATGGCAAAATGCACTTGTTGCGGCAGATCGCGCCCAACAAAAGAAAAGCAGCGCGCAATCACCACCTCCAGGCGATCTTGGTACAGCGCGCACAAATGCTCCGCAGTGCGCTTGGCCACATTAAACACTTGCCCAGGCTGCAGCGGATCTGGCATGGTCAGGCAAGTTTCTACAACACCCCTTGCAGCCTCAATGGAGCCATACACCCCGCCGGAGCTGGTCAACAAAAAACGCCGCGCTCCAGTGGCTGTTGCCAGTTCAAGCATATTTCGCGTGCCCGTCAGCACCTGGTCAAAACGCTGCAGGGCAGTCAGTTGCGGCCCCAAGGTTGAATCGGCGGCTGCGTGCAGCACATGGCTAAAGCGCTCTTGAAATGGCAAGCTGGATGGCTGTAAAATATCGCCCCGCCACCAGCGCAAATGAGGCAGGGTTGCCAAAGCAGGGAAGCGTTGGAGAAACGCATCGGGGTCGCGGCTCAGCACAGTCAGGCGTGGAATCGCCATCGGCCTGGCTTGCCAGTGGCGCAACAAGGCCAGTCCAAAAAAACCCGTGCCACCCGTCAGCAGCATATGGTCGGCTGGGGTAAAAGCGATGTCAGATGAGTTCATCGGCTGGGGTGTAAAGGGGCACCAGCGGGTTGCTGAATGCCTTGGCCAGAGCGCTGGCCATGGCGCGCTCAGATTGGTACGAGGAAAGCAAAATGGGTACGCTAGGATGTTCGGACAAAGCTGCAGGGGCCTGCACCTGCCAACGGCCCCATGGCTTACCAGCTAGATTGGGGTTGGCATCGAACACTGCCAGCAGCCGGTTTTGTTGGGCTGGGTTCATGTGCGCAACCAAGCGCGCACTGTGCGAGCCTGCACCGTAAAGCACAAAGGGCTGCTGCGGAACTTTGCCCAAAGCCAGCTGCATACGCGCGGCGGAACCCTGCAAATAGGCATCGAAAACAGCACTGGGTTCGCGCTCAGGCAACTGATGCGCTGCCCCAACGGGCGTGGGTGGAACCTGTGCCCATACGAACAGGGAGCCAGAGTCGAGCTGAGGCAAGGCCAGGTGCTCGATTTCTAAAATCTGCAGGCCAAGGCGGCCGAGCAAATTGCTCAGGCTAATTGCACTAAAAAACTGAATGTGCTCCAATGAGAGTTCACCATAGGGTTCGCCACGCTTGGCGCTGAACAATTCCAGCGCAGGCACCTCGATCAGCACGTGGCAGCCAGGCTTCAAATGCCCAAACAGGCTAGGCAAATCCAGCGCCAGATCGGGCAGGTGCTCCAGCACCGCCAGCAAGCAAAGCAGATCGGCCTGTTGCAGGTCAATCAAATGTGGGGCGGCTTGCAGGGTGCCCACGCGCACGCAATCAAGCCCATACAACGCCTGGGCCGCCGCAGAGGAATTGGGTGCCGGATCGAGGCCGGTGAGTTGCGTCCACCCCGCTTGGCGCAGCGTTGCCAAAAAGCCACCCGAGCCGCAGCCCAAATCCACGATCCGAGCCTGGGGATTGAGGGCGCGACGCTGGCATAAGCGCAGAGCAGCGGCCGCACGCTGCTGTTCCAAGGCGCTGGCTGGCTGCAGCAAATCATATTTTGAGAGGCCATCGTAATATGCGCGATAAACGGCGGCCGGTGGTAAACGATCGGCAAAATGAAAGCCGCACTGCGTGCAACGCGCTACCCGGTAGCTCAGATCAATGCCGGCAATAGGCACCAAATGGTTGTGGTGCAGCGCTTGCGCCGTGCTGCTTAGGCACACAGGGCAAGGGCGTGCTTGCTGTGCAGCCACTTCAGCGGCTATTTGGAACGGCATACAACACCAAATCAAAGCTGTTGCTGGCATGCTGGCGCAAGTAGCAAGTGTAGTCTGGGCAAATATCACTGATCAAATCAGGCAGTTGCCACAAATCGTCTGGTTTGTGGTAGGCCGAGATCGCCAGCACGGGGCGGGAACTGCGCAGCGTATGGGCTGCTCCGCGCAGCGCCGCAGCTTCTGCGCCTTCAATATCGAGTTTGAGCAGATCGATGCCTTCACCGGCCAGCAAATCGTCAACTGCAACAGTGGATATGCAGTCGTCGCCATCTGGGCGGATCGTCCCGGCCATGCCTTGTTGACCGCCGAAACGCAGCACCGCATACCGATCGCTCAAACCCAGCGGCACACAATGCCAGCGCACTTTGGCGCCGCCCACCTGCAGGCGCAGGAGTGCAAAATTAGCTGGGTCGGGTTCAAACAACCAAGCCCGCTCTACCGATGCGAGTTGCAGCAATTGCAGCAAACTGTCGCCATTGTACGCGCCGCCATCTAGGTAGCGCAAGGATGCGGCATTTTCGCGCAGGGGTGGCAGGGTGATTGCATTGAAATACTGTGGCTCGGGGTGAGCGAAACCTGCATATTCCAAATCAAGACCCATGCGAAACGCCACCACGCGCTCCAGGCATTGTTGGCTGGTATCATCGGCCAAGCGGCTGTGGGTGCGGCGCAGATCGTCGGCGTGATGCGCCAGGTATTGTGGGCTGGACAGCCAGTAGCGCCAGCCCAGCGCGGCACTGAATTGGGCGTAGCTGTCCCATGGGGGCAAAACAGTGCGAAATCCAGCCTGCTGCGCCAACTGCACCAAGCCATCCATGGGCATCAAGTAATTGTGAATGCCGATCAACAGCGGGCAAACGAAGTCGTGCGCACTCAAGCCGCACCAGCTTGTGACCGGCAGCCCATCTAAACTTTTCGTAGTAGGTGCAGTCTGTATAAAGCCGCGCACCCGTATGCCTTGCGCAGCACAGGCCTGGGCCAGTGCCCGGCCAAACAAGCCGCCACCAAAAATCCAGACCTCTTGCCCGGGTAGCAGCGCACGCGGGGGCTGAAGTTGGGCCTGCAGTCGCTCGAACCAGTCGCTCACGGTGCGAGGCTCCGAATTTGAGTGGCGGCGCTGCGCACGGCAGCCACGGTGGCGGGATCGAGAAAGGGATACATGTCGTCGAGTTCCGGGGTGATAAATTGTCCCTTGCTGTCCAGGCGCGATTTGCAACGCGGCTCGAAATTCTGTTTTGGGTCAACGATCAAGTTGAGCAGCAGCGGCCCATTTGATTGCAGACACTCATCGAGGCGATCCAGGTCTGCCACCGAGGCGATGGTGGCGGCCTCGATGCCGTAGGCCTGTGCAACCTGGCAAAAATCGGGAAACTCGACTCCGCTGGCTGGGTTGGCACCAATCACGCGCCCAAAGAAATTTTCATGCGTTTGTGAGATGCTTAGGTAGCCTGCGTTGTTGAGCACCAGGATGATGATTGGCAGGCCGGAGGTTTTTAGGGTTTGCAGTTCTTGGATATTCATCTGCAGGCTGCCATCACCAGCAAAACACAGCACCCGCCCAGGATTGTGAGCGCGTGCGGCACCCAAGGCGGCAGGCAAGTCGTAGCCCATCGAGGCCGAGCCCGAATTGCTGAACATGCGGTTGTTTGGCCCCAGGCGGCCGATCTGAAACGGGATGATGCAGGCCGAGGCATTGCCGCAGACCACCACATCATCTGGGCGCAGCTGCTTGAAAATGCGCTCCACCACAACATAGGGGTTCAGAGCTGCATGGGGTGTTTGCGGGTGCTCATGGCGCACATCGAAACGCTGGCCCAGTTCGCGCACCCACGCCAGCCAGGGGCTGAAATTTGGCAAATCCAGCTTCTGCAAGGCTTGCCCCAAAGCGGCAACAAACTCCTTGGCATCGCATTGCAGGCTCAGATCAACGGGTACGCCGGGTTTGTTGAGTTCGGCTGCGTCGATATCGATTTGCACCACAAAAGCATGCTTGGCAAAAGACTCAAAGTTGTAACTGCTTTGGCGGATGTTCAAGCGCGAACCGATGACCAAAACCCAGTCTGCCGCTTGCAGGGAGAAATTGCCTGGGCGTGTGCCTATGGTGCCCGGCCGTCCGGCAAACAGGGGGTGCTCAGAGGCAATCAGGTCGTGGGTCCAGGCCGTGGCCATAGGCAAACCATGGGTTTCACACAGTTGCAGCAGGTCGGGCACGGCCTTGGCCAGGCGCACCCCGGTGCCACCCAGCACCAAGGGCCGGTTTGCAGTGCGCAAGCGCGCTGCAATTTGCGCGCAAATGGCCTGCAATTCTGGGTTCTGTGTAGGCGCCGGAAATACAGGGTCGGGAATGTCAAAGTCCACTTGCGCCGATTGAATGTCGAGCGGAATATCGAGCCACACTGGGCCAGGTCGGCCAGAGACTGCTTGCACGTAGGCCTCAGGCAGGTATTGCTGCAAATCGATTGGCTCGCGCAGCAGGCGCGCGTATTTGCACAGCGGGCCAGCGACTGCAATCGTGGGGCCTTCCTGATCGCCCAGTTGGCGCAAGCTAGGCAGTTGATGAAAATCCAGGCAGGTGGCGCGCTTGACCTGGCCCGATAAAACCAGCATCGGAATCGAGTCGGTGTAGGCACCGAATACGCCATTGAGGGCGTTCAGGGCACCGGGGCCAGTCGTGAGCATGACGACGGCGGGTTTGCCCTTGATGCGGGCATAGCCTTCGGCCGCCATGGCACAAGCCTGCTCGTGGTGCATAAAGGTGCAGCGCAAGCCGGGGTGCGATCCCAGTGCCTGGTTCAGAAACATGGCCCCGCCACCGGTGACGGCAAAGACCTGCTCGATGCCTTGTCGCACCAACCAGTCGGCAATCAAGTCGGAAAGCTGCGCGCTCATTTAAATTCCACGGTTTTTAATGATGTTTTTCAAGGTGGCGGTGTTGCTATACGGGCCGTCGATGTGCTCGATGGTGAGTTTGTCGTGCGCGGCGATCGGCTGCAGCAGGCGCTCACCGTTCATCACTTCGCGGCACGACAGTTGCCCTTTGTGCAGCGGAATGGCCAGGTAAAAATCTTTGTCGAAATCGGCTTTGCTAAATACATAACCCGGCTCCAGCGGGCGCCGGGCGTACACACCACGCACCAGGGCGTCGAGGTATTCGGTTTCTTTGCGCGAGATCACGCGCCGGCTCTGCCCCACGCCACCGCACATTTCGCGTGCCTTGTGAAAGGCCTTGAACCAGGTATCGCACTGCTGCGGCAAGGAGCAGTAGCTTGATACTGCTACCCCGTCGGCTTCGATGTCGATATGGCGCTCCCAGGTGCGTGCGCCCTTGCCATAAGAGATCAGCATTGAGGAAGACCAATCGTGGTATTCGTGGGTTGAAAGACCAATCACGTGGCCCGGATAGCGGTTGCGCAGGTAGTCGATTTGATCCAGGTTGAGCTCGGCGTCTTCGCTCGGGTAGAGCGAGATGCAGTGGTTGATGGCCAGGGGAATGTCGCGTTTTTCAAAAAACCGAACCAGGTCGTCCAGGTCTTTTTCTGAGGCGCCTCCGGTAGAGACTATGGTGGGCCTGCGTGTGGAGGCGATTTTCTCGATCAGGGGCCAGTCGTTCATGTCGGAGCTGGCGATCTTGATGATCGGCATATCGAACTCCAGGCACAAATCCACCGAGGCTTCGTCGAACGGGGTGGCCAGTGGCAGGCTGGCTATGTTGCGAATTTCATCGACGAGGATGGAAAATTCGGCCCGACTGAGTTTGGTGGCTTCGGTTTTCTTGACGTAGCGCAGTTCCTGGTTGCCCTTGAACTCTGGGTGGATGAACTCATCCACATCGCGGAATTGCAGCTTGATCGCGGCTTTTACGTTGTTGTAGCGCGCCACGGTGCCGTGCTCGCGCACGATCTTCAAACCGCGCGCCACGCTGCCCAGGTGGTTGTTGGCCAGTTCCAGGACGAACAAGTTTTCAAATAAATCCCGGTCGCGTTGCTTGATCGTTCCCATTTTATGCTCCTCGAATGCGGTGTGCGTAGTTAATGAAAGTTGATGCCCAAGTAGCTCTCGATCCGTTGCGCGGCAAACTCCAGCATTTCAAGCGTGAGCGCTGGCTGCACCCCGATCCAGAAGGTGTGCTTCATCACCGTGTCGGTATTGCGCAACTCACCGCTGATGCGGTAGTTTTGGCCTTGCATATAGGGCTGGCGCGTGAGGTTGCCAGCAAACAGCAAGCGCGTGCCGATTTTGTTTTGCTCCAGGTATTGCAGCAAGTCCAGCCGCGTTACCGGACAATTTTCGCGCAGCGTAATGGGAAAGCCAAACCACGAGGGGTCGGCGTGCTCGGTGGCTTGCGGCAGGTGCACGTATTCCTCGCAGCCTGCAAGCCGCTCTTTGAGGAAGGCGAAATTGCGTTTGCGCGCCGCAATGAACTGCGGGGCCTTGTCCAACTGGGCCAGCCCGCAGGCGGCCTGCATGTCGGTGATCTTGAGGTTGTAGCCCAGGTGCCCGTAGGTGTATTTGTGGTCGTAGCCTTCGGGCAAGCTGCCCAGCTTCCAGCAGTAGCGCTTGCCGCAGGTGTTGTCCTTGCCTGGCGGGCAGTAGCAGTCGCGGCCCCAATCGCGAAAGCTCTCGGCTATTGCTTTGAGTTCGTCGCTGTGGGTGAATACCGCGCCGCCTTCGCCCATGGTGATGTGGTGTGCCGGGTAAAAGCTCAGCGTAGCCATGTCGCCGAAGGTTCCCACCATCTGTCCACGGTAGGTGCTGCCCAGGGCGTCGCAGCAGTCTTCAACCAGCCAAAGCCCGTGTTTTTTGCACAGTGCTGTGACCACGTCGAGGTTGAAAGGGTTGCCCAGGCTGTGGGCCAGCATGATGGCCTTGGTTTTGGGGCCAATGGCGGCCTCGATTTGGCTGGCTTCGATGTTGTGGGTGTGCAGGTCCACATCCACAAACACGGGGACTGCACCAAACTGGATGATGGGGTTGACCGTGGTTGGAAATCCCGCCGCCACCGCGATCACCTCGTCACCGCGGCGAATGGCGCGCTGGCCCAGTTTGGGCGATGTCAGGGTGCTGAACGCCACCAGGTTGGCCGAGGAGCCGGAGTTGACGGTAATCAGGTGTTTGACGCCAATGAAGGCTGCCAATTTTTTCTCGAACTGGGCATTGAAGCGCCCCGTGGTCAGCCAGCCGTCAAGCGAAGCCTCTACCATGAGTTGGAGTTCGGCGGCGTCGAGCAATTTGCCCGAGGGCGGAATGGCGCTTGTGCCGGGCACAAACTCGCGTGGCGCAAATGCGCTTGCCGAAAAATGCGCGACTTCGTCTTGAATGACGTGCCGCAACACGGTTTGCAGCGCTTGGGGCGTGAGTTGCGCCAGTTGCTTGACCGCAAGGCTGCCGTTGAGCAGCATGGATTTTTCGGGGCGCACAAAGCTTTGGAATGGCAAGGCAGGGCCGACAAAGTCGTCTGCCCCTAGGGCCAGGCGATTGGCCGACGCAGCCGGTGGGGTGGTGGTAATGAAGACGAAGCGTGCGTCGCCTGTGCTGTCGGGCGCGGTAATGGCCAGTGCCGGTCGGTATTTTTGCTGGGCCAGCTTGGTGTAGGGGAATGGCAACTTGTAGATGCCACCTTGGTGGATGGATGCCTTAAACATTGTTCCAGCAATCTTCTGCAGGGTTGAGCAGGACGTTTTGTGCAAAGTTGCTTTGGCTTTGCAGTTGCAGTGCTGCTTGTTGCTCAGGGCTTAGGCTGCTGCTTGCAGTGGCGGAATCGGCATCGGCATCTAAAAAAACAACCACCACTTTGGCGTCGAGTGGCAGACCCTCTTGGGGCAAATGGATGTGCCCCTTAAGGCATTGCGCCTGTATGGCTAGCATGTCTGTGCTCCTGTGTGCGTTTGCATGTAGTCTTGTATTTGCTGGAGCGAGTGCTGTTGCATATCACTTGCACCCAGGTAGGCTTGGTGCCACTCAACGGTTTTTTGCAGGGCCATGCCCAAAGGCCAGCGCGGTTGCCAGCCTAAGCGGGCTTGGGCCTTGGAAATGTCTAGTTTGAGGTGGTGTGCCTCGTGCGGGTGCGTGCCACCGTCTGGCTGCCAATGGGTGCCATTGCCCCAACTGTTCACCATATGCTCAACAATCCATTGCACTGGCTGTGCATCGTCATCCCTCGGGCCAAAGTTCCAAGCTTGAGCATAATCGTGGCCTTGTTCGTAAAGCCGCTCGGCAAGGGCTAGGTAGCCGCTCAATGGCTCCAGCACATGCTGCCAAGGCCGGATGGCATGTGGGTTGCGAATGCGAACGGGCTGGCCTTGCTCGAAGGCCCTGAGAATGTCGGGGATGAGGCGGTCTTGCGCCCAGTCGCCGCCGCCAATGACGTTGCCTGCGCGGGCGGTGGCCAAGGCTGCGCTGCCGGGCGTGTGGAAGAAGGAGCTGCGGTACGCAGCCGTAACCAGCTCAGAGCAGCCCTTGCTGTTGCTGTAGGGGTCGTGCCCGCCCATGGGCTCGTTCTCCCGGTAGCCCCAGACCCACTCCCGGTTCTCGTAGCATTTGTCGGTGGTGATGTTTACAACCGCCCGGATTTCGGGCGTGTGCCGCACCGATTCCAGCAAATGCACCGTGCCCATGACGTTGGTGGCGTAGGTTTCCACCGGGTTTTGGTACGAGCAGCGCACCAGCGGCTGCGCGGCCATGTGGATAACGATCTCGGGCCGCGCCGCCTGCATGGCTTGCTGCAAGTGGGCCAGCTCGCGGATGTCACCCAAGATGGAGCACATGCCTGCGCGCACGCGCGCCTGCTCGAACAGGTTTGGCTGCGTAGGAGGGGCGAGAGCAAAGCCAGTCAGCTCGGCACCCAGGCTTTGCAGCCACAAACACAACCAACTGCCTTTGAAGCCGGTTTGCCCGGTGACGAACACCCGTTTGCCGCTCCAAAAGGCCGGATTCATGACCAGACCTTCCAAGGGGCCTTACCAGTGGCCCAGAGTTCTTCGAGGTGGGTTTTGTCGCGCAGGGTGTCCATGGGTTGCCAGAACCCGCTGTGGGCGTAGGCGGCGAGTTGACCCTGTTTGGCCAGCGCTTCCACCGGCTCGCGCTCCCAGGTGGTGGCGTCATCCGCTATGTAGCCGAGCACGGCAGGGGAGAGCACGAAAAACCCGCCGTTGATCAAGGCCCCGTCGCCTTGGGGTTTTTCGCGAAAGGTGCGCACCCGCTGGTCGGCCAGGTCGAGCGCGCCAAAGCGCCCCGGCGGCAAGGCGGCGGTGAGGGTGGCCAGCACACCTTGTTGCTGGTGAAATTCGATCAAGGCGCGGACATCGACATCGGCCACCCCATCGCCGTAGGTGAGGCAAAACGCGGTTTCGCCTTCCAAATAAGGCGCTGCGCGCTTGATGCGGCCACCGGTCATGGTGTCGAGCCCGGTGTCGAGCAAGGTGACGCGCCACGGTTCGGCGTAGCGCTGGTGCACCTGCATCTGGTTGTTGGCCATGTCGAAGGTGACGTCGGACATGTGCAAAAAGTAGTTGGCGAAATACTCTTTGATGACGTAACCTTTGTAGCCGCAGCAGATGATGAAATCGTTGATCCCGTAATGGGAGTAGATTTTCATGATGTGCCACAAAATCGGCTTGCCGCCGATTTCCACCATCGGTTTGGGGCGCAGCGCAGTTTCTTCGCTGATGCGCGTTCCCAAACCACCGGCCAATATCACGGCTTTCATGCTGCGCTGCCGCTGTGAGGCGGTTGCTCGGAAAAAATCGCATCGCGCCAGCGCTGGGTCAGGCCTTGCAGGGCGTATTTTTCATGTACCCACTGGCGCAACTGCTGCCCCAGTTGGGCGCGCAGGGCGGCATCGTCGATCAGGCGGCGCAGTGCGGCGCGCCATTCTTCTGGGGTATTGCAGCGCAGCACCGGCGCGTCGTCGGTGCGGTAGGGGAAGACATCGGAGCACACCACCGGCCAGCCCATGGCCCCGTATTCGATCAGGCGCAGATTGCTTTTGCAGCGGTTGAACGGGTTGTCTTGCAGCGGCGCAATGGCGATGTCGAGATTGAGCGTGGCCATTTTGGCCGGGTAGTCGGCGATCGAGACGAAGGAGTGAAACTCTTTCAGGTGCGGCTTGATGGCGTCTATGCTCATTCCCATGAAGACCCAATCGACTTCGGCGGCAAATTCGGCCACGATAGGGGCGATGAGTTCGAGGTCGCCTTGGTGCTGGCCGGCCCCGATCCAACCCACACGCAAGCGCTCCCCCGGCTCGCGCTTCACGTCGAGCGCAAACCAGTGCCGGTCCAGGCTGTTGGGCACCAGGCGCACATCGGGCACGTACTGGCGGTAGTGCTGCAGCAGGGTATCGGTGGTGACGATCAAGCGGTCGCTGGCGCGCAGCGCCTGCACCATGCGCTGGTGCCCTTCGCGGCTCTGGAACACGCGGTTGGGGTGCTTGTCGGGCACTTCGCCTAGCAAGTCGTCCACCATTTGCACGATCAGGGTATCTGGCGCGGCGCGTTTGTAGTGCCGCACCTGGCTGAGCTGCCCGTCATCGACGGCGTGTTGCAGCACCAGCACATCGGGCTGGGCGCGGCGCAGCTCCAGCGGCTGCAATATCCGCTGCACCCCGCCCGCCATGGGCATGATCACACAGCCTTGCACCAAGCCCGCATCCTGCAAGGCGTGCAGCGGCTCGATCACCCGGTACTGCCCGGCCCCGCTGTGCAGCGGCAGCGCCAGCGCGCGCGCTCGGTCGCGCCGGCGTGGGTTCCAGTCGATCACGATGTGGGCTTCGATGTCGAAAGGGCGCAGCAGCGAGAGCTGGCGGTTGTAGCAGCGGTCTTGCGCCAGTTCGGCGGCCCAGTCTTCGAGCACCTGGCGGCGTTCGGCCAGCTCTTGGTCGGCCAAGCGGATTTGATCGTGCATCTCGCTGCGGCGCACCTGCAGCGTTTTGCCGCCGTGGTGTACGAGGTGGCTCAGTGGCGTCCAAACGTGGCGCAGGCCCAGCGCACCNAGGCGCAGGCACAGATCGAGCACGCCNANGAACAGCGGGTAGCGCTGCTCGCGCAANCCGCCCACGCGCTCCCAGTGCGCNTTGCGCAGCACNAAGCAGTGGCCGCTNACGGCGCTGGTGTCTTGCGTGAGTTGCAGGCGCGAATAGACCCCGGCCTCATCGAGCCAGCCTTCTTCGCCACAGTAGCTGCCCGCCAGCCCCTGCACCCCGAGCAGCACCGGGCCGCCCACCACTTTGGGCTCGGCCTCTTTGGACGAGAGCAGGCGCGGGGCCACCAGGCCCACATCGCTTTGCTGGGCGATGGCGACAAGGCGCTCCAGCCAGCCGGGGTGCAGCGGTTCGGTGTCGTCGTCGCAGACCAGCACGAATTCGCCGCTGGCGCGCGCGATGCCGGCGTTGAGCGCGGCGGCATGGTTGTACTCGCCCTCGGGCAGCAGCACGATATGCACCGGCACATTCAAGATGTCGGCGCTGGCTAGTCGCACTTCATCGGCGTACTGCGGCTGGCACACCAGTATGGCTTCGGCCAGCGGCATGTCGTTGAGCTTGGCGGCTGCGAGCAAGAGGCTGCGCAGATAACCGGTCTGCAAGCCCGTGGGCACCACCAGCGAGACTTGGGCTGGCCCCTGCAAGCGGTGCGGCACCAGCCAAGTGCCCAAGCGCGGCAGCGGCTGCAAGCGATCGGCCAAGCCTTGCTGCTGCAGCACTTGCAGCGCAAAGTCGAACTCTTGCGCCTCGGAGGCACTGGCCATGCCGCTGCCGCCATGCACCAGCACGGTGTCGATATGCCCGAGCACGGGCCGGCCATAGCGGGCCAGCAGCGCCAGTGCGGCGGCGTAGAGCTCGGCCCCCGGCAGCGGCTGGCCGAGTTGCTGCCAGAGCGCGCCCTGCACCGCCACGGCTGGGCCGAGGTAGTTCATGCAGCGCAGCAGCTCGACGTTGGCATCGGGCTTGAAGAAGGGGTAGCGCTCCTCGGAGTCGCCTTGGTGCAGGTCTTCGTCGGCGTAGATCAGGCGCGCCTGTGGGAATTCGGCCACCGCCAAGCCCCACTCCATGAGGGCGCGTGGGGCCAGTGCAGTACCGCTGGCCAGCAGCAACACCCAGTCTGTGGGCAGTGCCAAGGTAGGCAGCGCTTGCCCCGCAGCCACCTGGTGCCAGACGATGCCGGGTGCATCGGCCAAGCCCTCGGGCGCGCTGGTGTCGGCCACGATCTGCACCTGCACCGCCTGCCCCAGGCACTGGGCCAGGCTGTCGAGCGTGTCGGCCAGGGCTTCGAGCGTGGCACCGCGCTGGTCTATGACTGCGGTGAGTGGCTCGACTCGGCCGGCTGCGAGGTGCTCGGCGTAGATGTCGGCGTCGATCTCGCGCAGGCTGCTGCGCTGGCGCCACTGGGTGTATTGCGGGTGCAAGCGGCGCCAGAGCTGGCGGTCGGCGCGCGCGGCTTTGTCGGCGGCGTTGGTGTAAATGCCGGGCATCTGGTCCAGCGCAGCTTGCGGCCAGGCTTGCTCAAAGGGCAGGGCAGTGGCGGCTTGCTGGGTTTGCTCGATGAAGCTTTGCAGTTGCTCGATCCAAGGCGCAAAGAGTTGCTCGAATTCCTGCGCCGCCAGGTGTACGGTGTCGAGGGCGCGCTGCACTTCGGCGGGGTCTTCGCCCCAGGCGATGCCGCTGAGTTGGTCCAGCTCCAGAACCTTGTCAAATTTTTTCAGCAACAAGGGGTTGGGCAGAAACACCACCGCACAGCCGCTCAAAACGGCCTCGCCCACTATGGCGGAATTCTCGTAGGTGTAAAGTATTTTGGCCTGCTTCAAAATTTGCAGGGTTTCGCGGTGCGTGGCCGGGGTTTTGCTGGAAATCTCGATCGCATCGGGGCCAAAATCGCGCAGCACCCCACCCATGCTGCTGTAGCGGTTGTGGTAGTAAGCAATTTTGCTGCGCTGCGCTTGGGGCAGGCAGCCGTGAACGATCTCGCTCAAGTCCTGTATGGGCGGCCGCAGCACGGGTGCGGTGGCATGAAAAGCCCGGTGAAAAGTGTAAACCAGTTCGGTGCTGCCAAAGTCTTTATCGCCACCCAGGTGCCCTGGTACATTCAGCACCAAGCGCACCGGCTGGCCGAGTTGCCAGGGTGTGCCTTTGACCACCTCGGGGTAAATGACGATGGGTTTTTTGCCGGCTTTGTAGTGCGACAGCTTGACCGCATCGCTCAGGGGCGGAGTCCAGAGCTCCGGGCCAAGTATGTGGCTGCTTACATACGCCTCGTGCCCCATTTGGTTGAGCAGGCTGCAAAGCTGGTGCAGCAAGCGCACACCGGCCGAGCGGTGGTCGTAGGCTGGGGCTACGATGTAGTAGGGCTGCCCGCCCTGCTGGTACACGCTCGAACACGGCTTGAGGCCAGCGGGAAGCAGGCGTTGAATATCCAATTCTTGACTCCAGAGTCGATCAAGCCACGCCAGTGGACCACAGCAGCAATGCGCAGGTTCCGATCTGAGCAGCGCAACACCGTGCCGCCGAACCCACAACGCGGTTTGCAAGCGGTAGTTTAACCCTGCAACAGCCGCAACACGCCCTGCGGAATCTGGTTGGCCTGCGCGATCATGGCGGTGCCAGCCTGCTGCAGGATCTGGGCGCGGCTCAGGCTGGCGGTTTCGGCGGCAAAGTCGGCGTCCATGATGCGCCCGCGGGCGGCCGACTGGTTTTCTACCGAGGTGCGCAGGAAGTTGATGGTGTTCTCGAAGCGGCTCTGCACCGCACCCAGGGTGGCGCGGGTGGAGTTGACGGTGGCCAAGGCGGTGTCGAGTGCCACCAGCACGGCCGAGTTGGCGGCGTTCACGGTGGTGTTGAGGCCGGAGGCGCTGCCACCAGCTTGCGTCACACCCGACATGCCGCCGGCGGCGGCGTTGATGTTCATGGCAGCGCCGGCGATGGTGATGGTCTGGCCGCTGTTGGCCCCGACCTGGAAGTTAAAGTCGGTGGTGGTGGTAAAGAGATTGGTGCCGTTGAACTGCACCGCGCCGATGGTGCGGTTGACTTCGTCGCGCAACTGGGTGAATTCTTGGTTCAGGGCAGCGATGTCGCCCACTGCACCCGTGGTGTTGGTCGAGTTGATCGACTGCACGGCGAGCTCGCGCATGCGCTGCATCAGGTCGGTCATTACGGCCAAGCCGCCTTCAGCCACTTGAGCCAACGAGATGCCGTCGTTGGCGTTGCGGATGGCCACATTCATGCCGCGCACTTGGGTGTTCATGCGCTCGGCAATCGCCAAGCCGGCGGCGTCGTCTTTGGCGCTGTTGACGCGCAGGCCCGAGGAGAGGCGCTGCAAGGTAACGGCCATCTGCCCTTGGGTTTGGGCCGTGTTGCGCTGCGCGTTGAGCGACATCACGTTGGTGTTGATGGTCAGGGCCATGGTGCAATCTCCTTGAAGGATCGGTAGTTCAGATCAAATCACTCGGTTTGCGTTGTGGTCGCCAAGTTTGACCTGATGAACCGGGTGTTGGGGAGATTGTGAGATGGGTGCTGCAAGGACAAAGCCCCGATAAACGGGGCTTTGTGGGGGCATTAGCGGCCTTGACAGGCTTAAAGGAAGCGGGTCTAGTTGTTGCTGCGGTTCCACTGCGCCAGTTGCTGCGTCACGAAGCTGCCCAAGCCGTTTATGGCCCCCAGATTGGCATCTAGCCGGCTGTATTGGGCCAGCAGGCTGGCTTGGGTGCGCACCAGCCGGTCTTCGAGCCGCTCGATGCGGTCGTTCTTGCGCTCGATGCTGGCTTGGATGGCGCTGTTGCGGCCGTTCACCGAGCCCTCGGTGCCGTTGGCGGCCAAGGCAAAGTCGCGCAAGCGCCGTGCGATGCCCACGTCGGCCCCGGCGCTGCCGGTGTGGGAGAGCAGGCGGCGCATGCCCTCTTGGTTGGCCATGGCGGCATCGAGCCGGGTGTTGTTGACGCCCAGTGAGCCGTCGCGCTGCACTTGCAGGCCCATGTCACTCAAGCGGCCCAAGGGCGAGCCGCTCGGGCCATCGCTCATCACCAACTGGCGCAGCGCCGTTTGCAGCCGCCGGGCGGTGCCGTCGGCCTGCAGCGGGCCGTCGGCGTTGCCGGCAGGGTCGGCGCGGGTGAGTTCCGACAAGGTGGCGTTGATGCGGTTGTAGGCAACCCGGAAGGCTTCGATGGCCTCGCGCACCACGGTGTTGTTTTGTTGCACCGACACCTGCACCGCCGTGGCTGGGCTGCCGGGCAGGGTGGCGGTGGTGCTTTGTTGCAAATTGAGTGTGAGGCCCGGCACCACGTTGGCCACGGTGTTGGTGGGCGATGTAAGGGCCACGCCATCGACGCTGAACTGCGCGTCCAGCGCGTCTTGGGTGCGCCCCATGCCGACCAAGGCGGTGCCGTTGTGGAAGTGGTTCAGGCTGCCCAAGGCGCTGGTGGAATCGGTGATGGGGGCACCGCCGCCGTCGAGCGCGCGCACCTCAAAGCCCGCCGCCGCGCCGGTGTTGCTGCCGCGCAACATAAGCTGCTCCTGCCCGCCGCTGCGCAGCACCAGCGCCGACACGCCGGCGTTGCTCTCGTTGATACGCGCCGCCAGCGTGCTCAAGGTGTCGTTTGCTTGCACTGCGACCGAAACCGGGGTGCCGCCGCCAAAGCTGTTGCCGCTCCAGGTGCCGACGCGAAACTCCAGCGTGCCTGCCGCCCCGATGGGGGCATCGACCGCGCGCCCGGTCGAAGCCGCCCCTTGCGACTGCGCCAGCCGTGCGATCTGCACCGAAAAGTTGCTGGTCAAGGCCGAACTGCCGGCGCTGCCTGTGAGGGCGGTGCTGTTGCTGGAGCTGAAGTTGCGGCTGCCCCACAGGCTGGGGTCGAGCAGGCGCGCGGCGGCGTCTTGCAGGCCGGCCAAGTCGGAGCGCACACGCGCAAAGGCCGAGAGCTGGGTGCGCAGGCTGCCGGCTTGGGATTCGAGTTGCTGGATCGGGCGCCGCTCAATGGCCACCAACTGGCGCACGATGGCGTTGACGTCGAGTCCGCTGCCGATGCCGGGTGATGAAATAGCCATGATGCACTCCTGCGGTAAAAAGCGGATGCGCTGCCTGCGCGCTGCCAGTAAACCTTTTGTACTCTAGCAGCAACGGCGGTTTTTTGAAAGGCGGAAAAGCCAGAAAAACCCAAGCAGGCCCGAAACCACAACGGCCGACCTTGGCAAAAACCAAGATCGGCCGATAGGGAGCGCCGCTTGGGTCGCCCCTTTCAGATCAGCGCAGCAGCGCCAGCACGCCTTGGGGCAACTGGTTGGCTTGCGCGATCATGGCGGTGCCAGCCTGTTGCAGGATTTGGCTGCGGCTTAGGTTGGCGGTTTCGGCAGCAAAGTCGGCGTCCATGATGCGCCCGCGGGCGGCGGACTGGTTTTCTACCGAGGTGCGCAAGAAGTTGACGGTGTTCTCGAAGCGGCTCTGCACCGCACCCAGGGTGGCGCGGGTGGAGTTGACGGTGGCCAAGGCGGTGTCGAGTGCCACCAGCACGGCCGAGTTGGCGGCGTTCACGGTGGTGTTGAGGCCGGAGGCGCCGCCACCAGCTTGCGTCACACCCGACATGCCGCCGACGGCGGCGTTGATGTTCATGGCAGCGCCGGCGATGGTGATGGTCTGGGCGCTGTTGGCCCCGACCTGGAAGTTGAAGTCGTTGGTGGTGGTAAAGAGATTGGTGCCGTTGAACTGCACCGCGCCGATGGTGCGGTTGACTTCGTCGCGCAACTGGGTGAATTCTTGGTTCAGGGCCGCGATGTCGGCCGGGGTGTTGGTCGAGTTGATCGACTGCACCGCCAGCTCGCGCATGCGCTGCATCATATCGCTCATCACCGACAGGCCGCCTTCGGCGGTCTGCGCCAAGGAGATGCCGTCGTTGGCGTTGCGGATGGCCACATTCATCCCGCGCACTTGGGTGTTCATGCGCTCGGCGATGGCCAAGCCGGCGGCGTCGTCTTTGGCGCTGTTGACGCGCAGGCCCGAAGACAGGCGCTGCAGCGAGACAGCCAGCGAGCTCTGGGTGGCGGCTGCGTTGCGCTGCGCGGTGAGCGAATTGACGTTGGTGTTGATCGACATGACCATGATGAGGCTCCTTTGAAGCAAACAAGTGCAAACAGCGCCGGCTTGGGCCGGGGGTCAAAACCAACCCCATGCTGGTTTGACGACGAACCCTTGTGCAAGTCCGTTATGTAGGTTTTCGGTTGTGCCCAGCAAAACTTTAGCCCGGCTTGGAGCGAATTTTGGATAAATGCCCGGCGAGGCTGGCATGATCGGGCCATGGACAGCTTGCGTGTGGCGACTTACAACATTCACAAAGGCGTGCAGGGCTTGGGGCCGGCGCGCCGGCTTGAAATCCACAACCTTGGGCATGCGGTGGAGCAGTTCGACGCCGACATCGTTTGCCTGCAAGAGGTGCGCGGCGTGAATCGCAAGATGCAGCGCGTGTTTTCCCATTGGCCCACGGGTGGGCAAGCCAATTTTCTGGCCCCCGAGGGCTACGAGGCGGTGTACCGCAGCAACGTGGTGACGCGCCACGGCGAGCACGGCAACGCCTTGCTCAGCCGCTGGCCGGTGCTCGAGCACCGCCACCACGACGTGACCGACCACCGCTTCGAGCGCCGTGGTCTGCTGCATGCCACGGTGCAGGTGCAGCAGCGCACGGTGCACGTGGTGGTGCTGCACCTGAGCCTGATCCACGCCAGCCGCGCGCGCCAGGTGCAGGCGCTGGGGCGCTTCTTGCAGGCCCATGTGCCCGAGACCGAGCCGCTGGTGGTGGCGGGCGATTTCAACGACTGGGGGGTGCAGTTGCACCGGCCCATGAGCGAGTTCGGCCTGCGCACCTTTGAGGACCTGCGGCTGCCCACCTTCCCCTCGCGCTTGCCGCTGCTGCACCTGGACCGCGTGTATGTGCGCGGCATGCAGCTGCTGCACGCACACGTGCCGCATGGCCTTGCGTGGCGGCGCATGTCGGACCACCTGCCGCTGATCGCGCACCTGGGGTGGATTTGAAACGGGCGCTGCAACCCGGCCACCGCCTGCGCCTGCTCGAAGGCGGGGCGGCGCTGTTTGCGGCCATGGTGCAGGCCATAGACCGCGCGCAGCACCTGGTGCACGTAGAAACCTATATTTTCGAGTTTGCCCACGACGCGCTGCAAGTGGCCGAGGCGCTTGAGCGAGCGGCCCAACGCGGGGTGCAGGTGCGGCTGGTGCTGGATGCCTTTGGGGTTCCAGACGTGCCGCCCGATTGGCGCGCCCGCTTTGCTGCCGCCGGGGTGCAGTGGCGCTTTTACCGGCCGCTGGGCCGGGTCGGGCTGCTGCTGCCGCGCAACTGGCGCCGCCTGCACCGCAAGTTGTGCGTGATCGATGGGCTGCTGGGCTTTTGCGGTGGCATCAACCTGATCGACGACCGCGACGACGTGTTGCTCGGGCGCTTGGCGGCCCCGCGTCTGGATTACGCGCTGCAAGTGAGCGGGCCGCTGGTGCTCGAGATGCTCGAAGCCATGGAGCAGCTCTGGTGGCGCATGCTGGCGCTGCGGTCGGCGCGCCAGCGCGAATTTCGCGCCGCTTGGGCAGCGCTGCGCGCCGGTCTGCCACACCCCGAGCCGTGGCCGTGGTGGGAGCATGCCGTGCACCCGGGTCGGCCGCAATTGGAGCAGTCGGTGGCGGGTGCGCCAGCCGTGTTTTTGTTGCGCGACAACCTGCGCCACCGGCACGAGATCGAGCGCGCCTACTTGGCCGCGATCGAACAGGCGCGCACCGAAATCGTGCTCGCCAACGCCTATTTCATCCCCGGGCGGCGCCTGCGCAGCGCGCTGGTGCGGGCGGCGCAGCGCGGGGTGCGGGTGCGGCTGTTGCTGCACGGCAAGTATGAGCGGTTTTTGCAATACCACGCCGCGCGCCCGGTGTATCACCAGTTGCTGGCCGCCGGGGTGCAAATCCACGAATACGCCCCCAGCTCGCTGCACGCCAAGGTGGCGGTGGTCGACGGGCGCTGGGCCACGGTGGGCTCGTGCAACCTCGACCCAGTCAGTCTGCTGCTCACCCGCGAGGCCAACGTGGTGACGACCGACCCCGCCTTTGCGCGCCTGCTGCGCAACCGCCTAGACGAACTGCTGGGCAGTGCCGGTGAGCGCGTGGATGCCAAGCGACTCGCCAGCCGACCCTGGCACCAGCGCCTGCTGGATCGGCTGGCCTTTGGCATCATGCGTGCGATGCTCTACTTGGGTGGCTACCGCTACTGAAATCGCCCCTGGGCGCTTGGCACAGGGCCGCACATAGCCCCAGCCCACGTGGGGCCGCCCACAGCCTGCGCGGCGCTGACGCCGCGCCGATGGTGATAGGATGCCTCCCATGTTGATGCCAGCCCCCCACCTCGAGGCCGACCACGCCGCTCATGAAGGCGTGCCCATGTCGGTCGTCATACGCCAGCGCCTGCAGGCGGCCCGCAAGCGCTTTCATGCCAACGACAACATCGCCGACTTCGTGCAACCCGGTGAACTCGAAGCCCTGCTCGACGAAGTGACCGGTAAAATGCAGGGTGTGCTCGACAGCCTCGTGATCGACACCGTGCACGACCACAACACCGACCAAACGGCGCGCCGGGTGGCCAAAATGTACCTCAAAGAGGTGTTTGCGGGCCGCTACGTGAAAGCCCCGGCGATCACCGAGTTTCCCAATGCCGAGCACCTCAACGAGCTGATGATCGTGGGCCCCATCACGGTGCGCAGCGCGTGCAGCCACCACCTGTGCCCGGTGATCGGCCAAATCTGGATCGGGGTCTTGCCCAACGAGCACACCAACGTGATTGGCCTGTCCAAATACGCCCGCTTGGCCGAATGGGTGATGGGGCGGCCGCAGATCCAGGAAGAGGCGGTGGTGCAACTGGCCGACCTGATCCAAGAAAAAACCCAGCCCGACGGCTTGGCGCTGGTGATGGAAGCCAGCCACTACTGCATGGCTTGGCGTGGCGTCAAAGACATGGACAGCCGCATGATCAACTCAGTCATGCGTGGCGTTTTTCTCAAAGACAGCAACTTGCGTCGCGAGTTTTTGTCGCTCATTTCAAGGGGCAAATAAATGCTGGTGCGCCTGCTCTACGTCAGCCGCGCCAGCGAGCGCGAACTCGAGGCCTCGATCGAGTCCATTATGGCCAGCGCGCGCCAGCACAATCTGCAAAACGGCATCACCGGCATCTTGTGCTACGGCGGCGGCATTTACGTGCAAGCCATCGAGGGCGGGCGGGTGGCGGTGAACCGCCTTTATCGCCAGATCGTGGCCGATGCGCGCCACAGCGATGTGGAGCTGCTGCACTACGAAGAAATCACCGAGCGCCGCTTTGGGGGCTGGACCATGGGGCAGGTGAACCTGAGCCGGCTCAACACCTCGGTGGTGCTCAAATACTGCGAAAAACCCGAGTTTGATCCGTATGGCATGTCGGGCCGGGTGTCGCTGGCGCTGCTCGAAGAGCTGATGGCCACGGCCTGCATCATTGGCCGGGCCTGATCGGGCTGGGCTGGCTGTGGCCCGATGATTCCCCGCACACGCGGCAAGCCGGGTCGCGCGCCAGCCGCAGCGGCTGAAAATCGGTGCGCAGGGCGTCGAGCAGCAGCAGGCGCCCGACCATGCTCGAGCCCACGCCCGCCAGCAACTTGAGCGCCTCGGCCGCCTGCAGCGAGCCCACCAGCCCCACCAGCGGCGCCAGCACCCCCAGCGTGGCGCAGCGCACCTCTTCGGGGGCTTGGGCTTCGGGGAACACGCAGGCGTAGCAGGGTGAGCTGGGCTGGCGCGGGTCGAACACCGCCAACTGGCCATCGAAGCGAATCGCCGCCCCCGAGACCAGCGGCACCCGGTGCCGCACGCTGGCGCGGTTGAGGGCGTGGCGGGTGGCAAAGTTGTCGCTGCAATCGAGCAGCACGTCGGCACGGGGCAGCAAGCGGTCGAGCAAGGCGGCGTCGGCGCGCTGCGCCAGCGCCTCGATGCGCGGCTCGGGGTTGATCGCCTGCATGGCGGCTTGCGCCGAATGCACCTTGGGCTGGCCCACGCGCGCCAGCGTGTGTGCGATCTGGCGCTGCAAATTGGTGGCATCGACCGTGTCGTGATCGACTAAAGTGATGCGCCCAACCCCGGCTGCCGCCAGATACAGCAGCACCGGCGAGCCCAGCCCACCGGCCCCCACCACCACCGCGTGCGCCGCCAGCAGCCGCTGCTGCCCGACGATGCCGATTTCTTCGAGCAGGATGTGGCGCGAGTAGCGCAGCAGCTGCGCGTCGTCCAATTCAGGCAAGGCAGGCACGGCGGCGCAAGGGGCCTTTAGTTGCGGGTGCGCTCAGGCGGTGGGCGCTCGCGACCGGTCTGGCTCACTTGCACCGGCAAGTTTTGCAGGTGGTTGAGCGCCTGGCGCAGTTGGAAATCGTCGGCCGAGCCGAACTCGGGCAACAGGCGCTGGCCGGGGTTGAGGCGCTGCTGTTCCTCAAGGCGCTGGCGCGCCGCTTCGCGCTCTTGCTCGCGCTGGCGTTCGCGGGCGCGCTCTTCCTCGGTGAGTTCGCGCGCCGGGGCATCGCTGCGACCGGCGCTGATGTCGGCCTGGCGCGGGCGCAGCGCCGCCAGCACATCGCCAGCAGCGGTTTCGTCCAGCCACACATCGGGCAGTATGCCGCGGTCTTGAATCGCGCGCCCGCTGGGGCTGAAGTAGTGCGCGGTGGTGAGCTTGATGGCGGTCTCGGGGCCGAGCGGGCGCACCGTTTGCACCGAACCCTTGCCAAAGGTCTGGCTGCCCATGATGGTGGCGCGGCGGTGGTCTTGCAGCGCACCGGCGACGATCTCGCTCGCCGAGGCCGATCCTTCGTTGACCAGCACCACCAGCGGCACGGTGCGCAGCCGGCCTTGGGTGGCTTCGGTCAGGCGCTGGATGTGGTCGGTGCCGCTGCGCAAATAGTAGCGCGGCGCAGCGCGGAAGGTGGCGCGGCTTTCGGGCAACTGGCCGTTGGTGGTGACCACCACGACATTTTCGGGCAGAAAAGCGGCCGACATGGCCACGGCCGCGTCGAGCAGGCCGCCGGGGTCGTTGCGCAAATCAAGCACAAAGCCCTTGAGCTGCGGGTCTTGCTGGTACAGCGCCTGCACCTGGCGCGCAAAGTCTTCGATCGTGCGCTCTTGGAACTGCGACACCCGCACCCACGCAAAACCGGGCTCGACCATGCGGCTGCGCACGCTCTGGGTGCGAATTTCTTGGCGCGTGATGGTCACGCTGAAGCTGCGGTTTTCGCTGCGCCGCATGATCATCAGGCGCACCTGCGTGTTGGGTTCGCCGCGCATGCGCCGCACCGCCTCGCCGATGGTCATGCCGCGCACCGGCGCGTCGTCGATCTGGCTGATGAGGTCGTTGGCCATCAGGCCGGCGCGAAAGGCGGGCGAGCCTTCGATGGGCGAGACCACTTTGACGAGCCCGTCTTCCATCGAAATTTCGATGCCCACGCCCACGAAGCGGCCCGCCGTGCCTTCGCGGAATTCGCGGAAGTGGCGCGGGTCGAGGAACTGCGAGTGCGGGTCCAGTCCCGAGACCATGCCCGCCATGGCGTCGTTGAGCAGCTCGGCGCTGTCAACTGGCTCGACGAAATCGCTTTTGATGATGCCGTAGACGGCGGCCAGTTGCTGCAACTGCTCCAGCGGCAGCGGCGTGACGGCACCGCGCGCCACCGCCTGCAATTGCATGGTGGTCAGCGCTCCCGCCAAGGCCCCGATGGCGACCCAGCCCGCGACTTTCAATTTGTATCCCATATGCTCAACCTCTGCCCGCAGTGGACAACTCGACCCGCACTATAGCGCTTGGAGGGTGGGACGCGCATTGCGTTCCCAATAAAACCGTGCAGGCCGCCAA
Source organism: Serpentinimonas raichei (assembly GCF_000828895.1). Classification (NCBI taxonomy): domain Bacteria; kingdom Pseudomonadati; phylum Pseudomonadota; class Betaproteobacteria; order Burkholderiales; family Comamonadaceae; genus Serpentinimonas; species Serpentinimonas raichei. The sequence goes on from NZ_AP014568.1 coordinate 887,629, forward strand.
CGGGCAGGGTTTGACCATGCCATAAACGGTTCAGCCGCGGCTCTGGCGCGCCACAGCGGCGGCGGCCGCCTCGGCCGCAGCGGCATCGCCCAAGTAGTAGCGCCGCAGCGGCCGCAGGGCGGCGTCGAACTCATAGACCAGCGGAATGCCGTTGGGGATGTTGAGCTGCACGATGTCGGAATCCGACACGCCATCGAGGTGCTTGATCAGGGCGCGGATGGAGTTGCCATGCGCCGACACCAGCACCCGCTGCCCGCTGGCAATGGCTGGCGCCAGCGTCTGCTCCCAGTAGGGCACCATGCGCGCCACCGTGTCTTTGAGGCATTCGGTGAGCGGCACCTGGCTGGGCGCAAGGGCGGCGTAGCGCGGGTCGGCGCGTTCGCTGCGCTCGTCGTCAGCGGCCAGGGGCGGTGGCGGGGTGTCGTAGCTGCGCCGCCACAGCAGCACCTGCGCCTCGCCGTACTGGCGCGCGGTTTCGGCCTTGTTCAGCCCTTGCAGGGCGCCGTAGTGGCGCTCGTTGAGGCGCCAGTCTTTGAGCACCGGCAGCCAAGCGCAGTCCATGGCGTCGAGGCAGTGGTTGAGGGTGTGGATGGCGCGCTTGAGCACGCTGGTGTGGCAGCAATCGAAGGCCCAGCCTTCGGCTTTGAGCAACTGGCCGGCCGACAGCGCCTGCGCCACGCCGGTGGGGGTGAGGTCCACATCGGTCCAGCCGGTGAAGCGGTTTTCGAGGTTCCAAGTGGATTCGCCGTGGCGGATCAGGACAAGCTTGTGCATAGGGGGAAATTTCTGCGGTGTGGCCGGGGCGGGATAAGGTTGTGATTCTAAAATACCGGCTGCTTATGTTTTGAGGACAGACGTGGATTTCATCGTACAAAATTGGGTTCTGGTGCTGATTGCCGTGACGGCGCTGGCGCTGTTGCTGTGGCCTATGGTCTCGGGCGGGGGCGGCGCGGGCAGCCTGACGCCGACCGAGGCGGTGCAGCTCATCAACCGCGAAAAGGCGGCGGTGATCGACATCTGCTCGGCCGAAGAATACGCCGCTGGGCACATCGGGCAGGCCAAACACGTGCCGATCGATGAGCTGGAGAAGCGTTTGGCGCAGGTGGTGAAAAACAAGGCCACGCCGCTGCTGATGGTGTGCGCCTCCGGCGTGCGCTCCAAGCGCGCCGTGGGCGTGGCCAAAAAGCTGGGCTACGAGAAGGTGCATTCGCTCGCCGGCGGCTTGGGTGCCTGGCGCGCCGCCGCCATGCCGGTGCAAAAAGGGCCACCAGGCAAGAACTGAACACCCCGTCGGGAGCTTTTGCACATGGCCCACATCACGATCTACAGCAGCGACTACTGCCCCTTCTGCCACCGTGCCAAGGCGCTGCTGCGCTCGCGCGGGGTGAGCGAGTGGGAGGAAATCGTGGTCGATGGCCGCTCGGATTTGCGCGCCGCCATGGCCGAGCGCGCCGGGCGCAGCAGCGTGCCGCAAATTTTTATCGCCGGCCAGCACATCGGCGGCTGCGACGACTTGCACGCGCTCGATGCGCGCGGGGGGCTGTTGCCCTTGCTGAGATAATCTGGCGCTGCTGCGCACCCGGCGCGCGCTCGCTTGCTTGCCCTGAGTGGGTTTATTTTTGTCACCAAGAGATTCATCATGACCGATACCTCCGCCGCCCCGGTGTTTCAAATCCAGCGCGTCTACCTCAAAGAGGCCTCGCTGGAGCAGCCCAATTCGCCCAACATCCTGTTGCAGCAAGAGCAACCCGCGCTGGACATTCAGCTCGGGGTGGCGGCCGAGCCGCTGGCCGAAGGGGTGTACGAAGTCACCGTGACCTGCACCGTGACAACCAAAATCAAGGACAAAACCCTGTATCTGGTGGAGGCCAAGCAGGCCGGCATTTTTGAAGTGCGCAACCTGCCACAAGAGCAGCTCGGCCCGATTCTGGGCATCGCCTGCCCGCAGATCATCTACCCCTACCTGCGTGGCAACGTGGCCGACCTGATCCAGCGCGGCGGCTTCCCGCCGGTGCATCTGGCCGAAATCAACTTCCAAGGCATGTACGACCAGCAACTGCCGCGCGAAGGTGAGGCGGCCGCAGCACCCGCACCCACGGTGCAATGACGCACGGCGCACCAGGCCGGGCATGAAAATCACCCTGCTGGGAGCCGGGGCCTGGGGCACGGCGCTGGCGATTGCGGCGGCGCGCACCCCAGAAGTGGGTGCGGAGGCTGGGGCCACTGCGCGTCGCGTGCGCCTGTGGGCACGCGATCCGCTTCAAGTGGCCGCCATGCAGGCCGCGCGCTGCAACCCGCGCTACCTGCCGGGCAGCCTGTTCCCCGCTGCGCTCGAGCTGTTTGCGGCCGACGAGGCCGAGCTGGCGCAGCTTTGCGCCGGTGAAGATTTGGTCGTGCTGGGCACCCCGATGGCGGCGCTGCGCGGCTTGTTGCGCCGCTTGCGCGGGCTCCAAGTGCCCGTGGTCTGGTTGTGCAAGGGTTTTGAGCAGCACAGCGGCTTGCTCGGGCACGAGATTGCGCTGCAAGAGGCCCCGGCCTTGGCCGTGGGCGTGCTCAGCGGCCCCAGTTTTGCCAAAGAAGTGGCGGCCGCCGCCCCGACCGCGCTGGTGGCCGCCAGCGCGCACGCCCACGTGAGCCAGCGCTTGGTGCAGGCTTTGCACAGCCGCACGCTGCGCGTGTATGCCAACGACGACGTGGTGGGGGTGGAAGTTGGCGGCGCGGTGAAAAACGTGCTGGCCATTGCCACGGGCTTGTGCGACGGCCTGCAACTGGGGCACAACGCGCGCGCGGCCCTGATCACGCGCGGGCTGGCCGAAACCGTGCGCCTCGGGCTGGCGCTGGGCGCGCGCGCCGAAACCTTTATGGGCCTGAGCGGCTTGGGCGACTTGGTGCTCACGGCCACGGGTGATTTGAGCCGCAACCGCCAGGTTGGGCTGCGGCTGGCGCAGGGCCAGAGCCTGCAACAGGCGCTGGATTCGCTCGGCCACGTGGCCGAAGGGGTTTACAGCGCACGCACGGTGGCGCAACGCGCCCGCGCCTTGGGCGTGGAGATGCCGATCACGCAAGCCGTGGTGGCGCTGCTCGATGCCGAGCTCAGCCCGGCGCAGGCGGTGCAGCAGTTGATGGGCCGCGAGCCCACGCCCGAGCGGCCTTGAGAGCGGCGGTGGGCCGCTGCAAAACTCAAAACACCCAGTTGTCGATCAGGCGCGTGCGCCCCAGCCGCGCAGCCCCGAGGGCCAGCAGTTGGCCGGCTTGGCTGTCTTGGCCTGTGCGGCAGCCCGCCAATTCCGTGGCTGCTGGCGGCTGCAAATCGCTGCAGCGGCGCACCGTGAGGTAATCGGTCTGCCAGCCGCGGGCGTTCAGTTGCGCCACGGCTTGCTGCTCCTGCGCGGCCAAATCACCCGCACCGCCCGCGCCATCCCATTTTTCGTCTGCTAGGGCCTGGGCCAAGCTGCGCAGCGCCCGGTTTAATTGCACCGCTTCGGCGCGCTCGGCCGCCGACAAATAGGCATTGCGCGAGCTTAAAGCCAGCCCGTCCGGGGCGCGCTCGGTGGGCGCGCCATGCACCGTGACTGGCAGCGCAAACTGTTGCACCATCTGGCGCAACACCAGCCACTGCTGGTAATCCTTTTGCCCAAACACGGCGTGTCCGCCGCCCTTGCTCTGCCCAAAAACGATCTGGAACAGCTTCATCACCACGGTGCAGACACCGGTGAAAAAACCAGGCCGAAACTGACCCTCCAGCATGTCGGCCAACTCCGCAGGGGGCTGCACCTTGTAGCGCTGCGGCTGCGGGTACAGCTCGGGCTCCGAGGGGGCAAACAGCACCTCGCAGCCAGCGGCTTCGAGCTGGGCGCAATCGGTCTCGAAGGTGCGCGGGTAGCTGTCGAAATCTTCGTGCGGCAAAAATTGCAAGCGGTTGACGAAGATGCTGGCCACCGTTGTGTCGCCCAGCGGGCGGGCCTGCTGCACCAGCGCCAAATGGCCCGCGTGCAGGTTGCCCATGGTGGGCACGAAGGCGGGGCGGTCAAAGCGCGCCAGGTGTGCGCGCAGTTCGGGGATGCGGTGGAAGATGCGCATGGGCGGCTCCTCACCAGGCGTGCAGGGCCGGGTCGGGGAAGCTGCCGTCTTTTACGGCGCGCACGTAGGCCGCCATGGCATTTTGTACGCTGCTGTGCCCGTCCATGAAATTGCGCACAAACTTGGGCGCCTTGCCCAAGTTGACGCCCAGCATATCGTGCATCACCAGCACCTGGCCCGCGGTGCCGCTGCCCGAGCCGATGCCGATGCTGTGGCAGTGCGGCAACTGCGCCGTGATGGCGCTGGCCAGGCTGGCGGGCACCATTTCGAGCACCAGCATGGTGGCCCCGGCGTCTTGCAGTTCGCGCGCGTGGGCCTGCAGGCGCACGGCGTCGGCCTCGCTGCGCCCCTGCACCCGGTAGCCGCCCAGGGCGTGTACGGTTTGCGGCGTCAGCCCCAAGTGCGCGCAGACCGGGATGCCGCGCTCGACCAGAAAACGCACCACCTCGCTGGTCCAGCCGCCGCCTTCGAGCTTGACCATGTGCGCACCGGCGTGCATCAGGGCGATGGCGCTGCGCATGGCTTGCTCGCGCGACTCCTGGTAGCTGCCAAAGGGCAAGTCGCCAATCACCCACGCCGTGCCTTGCACCCGGCGCAGCCCGCGCGTCACGCTCTGGGTGTGGTAGCACATGGTTTCGAGCGTCACGCCCACGGTGCTGCTCAGGCCCTGGCAGACCATGCCGAGCGAGTCGCCCACCAGCAGGCACTCGACTCCGGCGTTGTCGGCCACCGCGGCAAAGGTGGCGTCGTAGGCGGTGAGCATGGTGATTTTTTCGCCGCGCTGGCGCAGCTCGTGCAGGCGCGGCAGGCTCACTGGCTTGCGCGGCGGCAACGGCGAGGCGGTGGGCAGGGTGCCGTAGGGGGTGCTGGCGGTGGCTTCGCTCATGGTGGGTGGTGCGGCTGAAGGCTGTGGTTGGGCGGCGGTAGGGGCGATGGCCCGGATTGTGACGCAGGCGGGCTGGTGGCCCGGTGGCTGCGCTGGCGAGTTTAATCTGCGCCTGCGCGGCGTGCGCCCGCTGTGGGTTGCCGGTTGCGCAAGGGAGCCGGTTTGTGCAAGGATGAGCGGTTGGGCTACCCCAAGCGCACTCTGAGGGACAATCTGGGATAAATTTTGTGTACCATGAGCCATCCAAACCCCGCTCCCGACCCCTTCACCCCCGCCGCCGTGGCCGAACTGGCGCGCGCCGACGTGGCCCGCGCCTTGGCCGAAGACCTCGGCCGCGGCGACTTGAGCGCGGCCCTGATCGCTCCCGAGCGCCGCGCCCGCGCGCACCTGCTGGCGCGCGAGGCCGCCGTGCTCTGCGGCGCGCCGTGGGTGCAGGCGGCGGTGCAGGCGCTCGACCCCGCCGCGCAGTTGCACTGGCTGGTGCCCGAAGGCCAGCGCTGCGCCGCCAACCAGGTGGTGTTGCGCATCGAAGGCCAGGCGCGTGCCCTGCTGAGTGCCGAGCGCACCGCGCTCAACTTTTTGCAGACCCTGAGCGCCGTCGCGACGCAGACCGCGCGCTACGTGGAGCGCGTGGCGGGCACGCGGGCGCAGATCGTTGACACCCGCAAAACCTTGCCCGGCTTGCGGCTGGCGCAAAAATACGCGGTGCGCGTGGGCGGCGGCAGCAACCACCGCCTGGGCCTGTACGACGCGGTGCTGATCAAAGAAAACCACATCGCCGCCGCCGGGGGCGTGACGCTGGCATTGCGCCAGGCGCAGCAGGCCGCAGCGCGCTTCGTGCAAATCGAGGTCGAAACGCTGGCCCAGCTCGACGAAGCGCTTGCTGCCGGCGCGCGCATGGTCTTGCTCGACAACATGGACTTGCCCACGCTGCATGAAGCCGTGCGCCGCAACGCCATCCACCCCGGCGGGCCGGCGCTGCTCGAGATTTCGGGCGGGGTCAACCTCGACAGCGTACGCGCACTGGCCGAAACCGGGGTCGATCGCATCTCCATCGGGGCCTTGACCAAAGACATCAAGGCGGTGGATTTTTCGCTGCGTTTCGACTAGTGAAGGGCTGCAAACCGCTCATCTTTGACGCCCCCGGGCGCTGGCGCCAATCGCCTTGAATCGTCTCGGCTTCGGGTTTCAAATCAAGGCGCTTCGCTTTTTGCAAGCGATAATGCCCTCCATGCCCACCTACCGCTCCAAAACCTCCACCGCTGGCCGCAACATGGCGGGTGCGCGCGCGCTCTGGCGCGCCACCGGCATGAAAGACGGCGATTTCGATAAACCCATCATAGCCATTGCCAACAGCTTCACCCAGTTCGTCCCCGGCCACGTGCACCTCAAAGACCTGGGCCAACTGGTGGCGCGCGAAATCGAGGCCGCCGGAGGCGTGGCCAAAGAGTTTCACACCATCGCCGTCGATGACGGCATCGCCATGGGACACGACGGCATGTTGTACTCGCTGCCCAGCCGCGAGGTGATCGCCGACAGCGTCGAGTACATGGTCAACGCCCACTGCGCCGACGCGCTGGTGTGCATCTCCAACTGCGACAAAATCACCCCCGGCATGCTGATGGCCGCCATGCGGCTCAACATCCCAGTGGTGTTCGTCTCGGGCGGGCCGATGGAGGCGGGCAAGGTGCAGCGCAGCGCCCCCGGCAGCCAGACCATCGAATTCAAAAAGCTCGATCTGGTCGATGCCATGGTGATGGCCGCCGACGACCAGGTGTCGGACGCCGAACTGGCCGAAGTCGAGCGCAACGCCTGCCCCACCTGCGGCTCCTGCTCCGGCATGTTCACCGCCAACTCGATGAACTGCCTGACCGAAGCGCTGGGCCTGAGCCTGCCCGGCAACGGCACCGTGCTGGCCACCCACTCCGACCGCGAGCAGTTGTTCCGCCGCGCCGGGCGCCTGATCGTCGAGCTGGCGCGGCGCCACTACGAGGGCGACGACGCCTCGGTGCTGCCACGCTCCATCGCCAGCTTCGAGGCCTTCGAGAACGCGGTGACGCTCGACATCGCCATGGGCGGCTCGACCAACACCGTGCTGCACCTGCTGGCGACCGCGCGCGAGGCCGAGGTGCACTTCACCATGGCCGACATCGACCGCCTGTCGCGCCGCGTGCCCACGCTGTGCAAGGTCGCACCCAACACCGACCGCTACCACATCGAAGACGTGCACCGCGCCGGCGGCATCATGGCCATTTTGGGCGAACTGGATCGCGCCGGGCTGCTGCACGCTGGCTGTGGCACCGTGCACAGCCCCACGCTGGCGGCGGCGCTGGCGCAGTGGGACATCGCCCGCGCCCCCGCCCCCGCGCCCGAGGTGCAGACCTTCTACCGCGCCGCCCCCGGCGGCGTGCCCACCCAGGTGGCCTTCAGCCAGAGCCAGCGCTGGCCCAGCCTGGATACCGACCGCGCCAATGGCTGCATCCGCAACCTCGAGCACGCCTACTCGCGCGACGGCGGGCTGGCGGTGCTGTACGGCAACCTGGCGCTCGATGGCTGCATCGTCAAGACCGCCGGGGTCGATCAGAGCATGTTCGAGGCCGAGCAGTTGCGCTACACCACCAGCGTCCCGACCTCGACCCTGCGCGCCTTCGAAGGCCCGGCGCGCGTCTTCGAGAGCCAGGACGCGGCGGTGGAGGCGATTTTGGGCGACCGCATCGTCCCCGGCGACGTGGTGGTGATCCGCTACGAAGGCCCGCGCGGCGGACCCGGCATGCAAGAAATGCTCTACCCCACCTCCTACCTCAAGTCCAAGGGCTTGGGCAAGGTTTGCGCGCTGCTCACCGACGGGCGCTTCTCGGGCGGCACCTCGGGCCTGTCGATCGGCCATGCCTCGCCGGAAGCGGCCGCGGGTGGCACCATCGGGCTGGTGCGCGAAGGCGACCGCATCCGCATCGACATCGCGCAGCGCCGCATCGAGCTGCTGGTGTCCGAGGATGAACTGGCGCAGCGCCGCCTGCAACAAGACGCGCTGGGCTGGAAGCCGGCCGCGCCGCGCCCGCGCAAGGTCTCGGCGGCACTCAAGGTCTATGCCAAATTCGTGCTCTCGGCCGACAAGGGCGCGGTGCGCGACCTGTCGCAGCTCGACTGATCAACCACCATGCTGATCCACCCGCAAATCGACCCGGTTGCCTTGCAACTGGGGCCGCTGTCCATCCACTGGTACGGCCTGACCTACCTGGTCGCCTTCGCGTTGTTTTTTTTGCTGGCGCTGCGCCGCCTCAAGCACCCCACCTATGCCAACTTGGGCTGGGGCCGGCGCGACATCGAAGACCTGCTGTTTTTTGGGGTGCTGGGAATCATCATCGGCGGCCGGCTCGGCTATGTGCTGTTTTACCGGCCCATGGAGTTTCTGGCCGAGCCGCTGCGCATCGTGGCGGTCTGGGAAGGGGGCCTGAGCTTTCACGGCGGCTTCATCGGCATCCTGCTGGCCATGGCTTGGTTTGCCTACCGTCGGCGCGTCAACTGGCTGCGCGTGACCGATTTCATCGCCCCCTGCATACCCATTGGGCTGGCCAGCGGGCGCATCGGCAACTTCATCAACGGCGAACTCTGGGGCCGGGTGGCCGACCCGGCGCTGCCTTGGGGCATGGTGTTTCGTGGCGCCGGTGATTTGCCGCGCCACCCCTCACAGCTCTACCAGGCTTTGCTGGAAGGGCTGCTGCTGTTCGTGCTGCTGTGGCTGTACGCACGCGGGCCGCGCCGTTTGGGCGAGGTGTCGGCGGCGTTTTTGATCGGTTACGGCACCTTTCGCTTCATCGCCGAATTTTTCCGCGAGCCCGACGCGCACCTCGGCCTGCTCGGGCTGGGCCTGAGCCTGGGCCAATGGCTGAGCCTGCCGATGGTGCTGGCCGGGGCCGCCCTGTGGGGCTGGGCGCACCGGCAACCGCGCAGCGCCGTCTGAATTAGCGCAGCACCAGCACCGGCGTGTGCGAGTGCGTCAGCACCTGCTGGGTTTCGCTGCCCAGCAGCAGCCGCTTGAGCCCGCGCCGCCCGTGCGAGGCCATGACGATCAAATCGGCCTTGTACTGCTGCGCGGCAGCGATGATGGCTTCGGCGATCAGGTCCGACTTGATCGCCACCGGGCGCACCTTGACATCGAGCTTCTGGCCTTGGTCTTGAATGGTGTGCAGGCTGCCCATGGCTTCCTCGTGCCACTGCTGCTCGATGCGAGCAATTTCTTCTTCGCTCAAGGCCACACCGCCTTCAAAGTAGGTTTTGGGGTAGGGCGGCACCACCCGCAGCGCGATCAATTCGGCACAGGTGATATTGGCCAACTGTAGGGCGTGCGCCACGGCTTGATCCGATAGCTCTGATCCGTCGGTGGTGACGAGTATGCGTTGGTACATGGTGCAGTTTCTCCTTTAAGTGCAAGCCATGCGCCCATTGTGCCTGCATTGGAGGTGGAGTTGAAGCGCTGCCGCGTTCAAAAACCCCCTTGCTTTGATATGAATCAAGCGTGCAGAGCGCAGGGCAATGTTATGCTCGACCGCATGGCAAATTCCACTGTCGTTGGTCAGGCTGCGCTGGTGCAGCCGGGCCCACTCATGCCCGAGCCGCCAGACGGTTTGGCCGGCCTGCTGGGCCAGCACCGGGGTCCGCTCACGGTCGATGACGATTTTTTGGTGCTCGACGACCCGCTCGAGCAGGAAGACTTCAGCCATGCGCTCGAGGTCGATGGCCGGACGCTGCAAGAGTCGATCCTGATGGTGCAGGGCATGTACTGCCCGGCTTGCACCGAAACCGTGGAGGCTGCTCTGGCGGGCCGCAAAGGGGTGGTGTCCGTCTTGGTGCATGCGGCCACGCGCCGCGTCACGCTGCGCTGGGATCCGGCGCAAACCCTGCTATCAGAACTGGCGCGCGATGTGGGGCAAACCGGCTACCGCCTGCTGCCCATGCGCCAAGCCTTGAGTGTGGAGCACCGGCTGGCTGAAACGCGGCTGCTGATGTGGCGCTTGTTCGTGGCCGCTTTTTGCACCATGCAGGTCATGATGTATTCGTGGCCTTTCTACATCACCGAACCGGGCGAGATCGATCCAGTTTACGACCAGTTGCTGCGCATGGCCAACTGGATGCTGAGCGTGCCGGTGGTGATGTTTTCCAGCATGCCTTTTTTCCAGAGCGCGTGGCGCGACCTCAAGCTCGGGCGCATCGGCATGGATATGCCGGTTTCGGTCGGTATTTTGGTCACCTTCATTGCCAGCACCGGCGCCACTTTCGACCCGACCGGCGTTTGGGGGCACGAAATCTGGTTTGACTCGCTCACCATGTTCGTGTTCTTCCTGCTCGGTGGGCGCTACCTGCAATCGCGGCTGCGCGACCGCACCGCCGGCTCGCTCGATGCGCTCATGAACCGCCTGCCCGAGCAGTGCGAGCGCCAAATGGCCGATGGCGCTTTCGAAATCGTCTCGCTCAAGCGGCTGCGCGTGGGCGATGTGCTGCGGGTGCAGGCCGGTCAGGCCTTCCCCGGCGATGCCACCGTGCTGGGCGACAGCGCCACCGTCGATGAGGCGCTGCTCACCGGAGAGTCGCAGCCTGTCACGCGCCTGCGTGGCCAAAGCGTGGTGGCGGGCAGTTACAACTTGGCCGGTTCGGCCTTGGTGCGCATCGACAAAATCGGGCGCGACACCCGCTTTGGCCAGATCGTCTCGCTCATGGAGCAGGCCTCGACCGAAAAGCCCGATCTGGTCAAGCTGGCCGATCGCATCGCGGGCCCGTTCTTGATCTTGGTGCTGTTGAGTGCCGGATTTGGGGCTTGGTACTGGTGGCAGATCGACCCGGCGCTGGCGGTGCCCATCGCCGTGGCCGTGCTGGTGGCCACCTGCCCCTGCGCCTTGGCGCTCTCTACCCCATCGGCCATGTTGGCCTCGGCCGGGGCGCTGGCGCAGCGCGGCATTCTGGTGCGACGCCTGCTCGCCTTCGAGGCGCTTTGCAAGATCGACACCGTGGTGTTCGACAAAACCGGCACCCTAACGCAAGACCGGGTGGTGCTGCGCGAAGTGATCGTGCGCCCCGGATTGGAGCGCGAGCAGGCGCTGCGCATGGCGTGGCCGCTGGCCTCGGCCTCGTTGCATCCGGTTTCACGCGCCATAGCGGTGCAGGCGCAGCCCTTGGCCAGCAACGCGCCCAATCCCAGCGATCCAGGTTCAGCGCCGGTTGCGGAACCAGTCGATCTGGTGCAAGAACGGCCTGGGTCTGGGCTGGTGCTGGAGCGCGCGGGCGGGGGGCAGTGGCGGCTCGGCTCGGCGGACCTGTGCGAACTCGACGAGGCACACCTGCTGGAGCAGGGGCGCAGCGTGGCCGATGCGCCCTGCGCCTTCCTATGCGACGAGCACGGTTGGGCGGCCACCTTCGTCATGGACGAAGGCGTGCGCGCCGACGCCCCGGCTGCGGTGGCAGAGCTGCGCGAAATGGGTTTTGCGGTGCACTTGCTCTCGGGCGACCGGCTCGGGGCGGTGCAGCGGGTGGCGCAGCAGCTCGGCATTGATCAGGTGGTGGCCGGTGCCAGCCCCGAGCGCAAGCTCGAAGTGGTGGCCGCCTTGCAGCAGCAGGGCGCGCAAATCGCCATGGTCGGCGACGGCATGAACGACGGCCCGGTGCTGGCACGCGCCCAAGTTTCCTTTGCGCTCGGCCACGGAGCGCCGCTGACGCAATCGCAGTCCGACTTCGTGGTGCAGAGCGGTCGGTTGTCCGAATTGGTGCAAACCGTGCGCCAAGCGCGCCGCACATTGCGCATCCTCAAGCAGAATTTGTGCTGGGCTGGCGGATACAATGCCAGCATGGTGCCGCTGGCGATCGCGGGTTACGTGCCACCTTGGTTGGCTGGCTTGGGCATGGCCCTGAGTTCCTTTTTGGTCATTGGCAATGCCATGCGTTTGTCCCGCTTGCCGGGCATGCCTGTGCCCGAGCCAGCCGCTGCGGCTGCGGCCCTTTCTGTGAGGTAAAGCCATGGAATCCTTGTTTTTGCTCATCCCTTTGTCGGTGTTGCTGGTGCTGGCCATCATGGCCGTGTTCTGGTGGGCGCTCTACAACGGGCAATACGACAACATCGAGCGCGAGGGCGAGCGGATTTTGAAAGACGATTGATCTAAGTCAAACGGCAACGTCACCCCAGCGATGACACTTACCCAATGTGTTTTTTAGAGTAGAGGAGTAACCATGAGTTCAATAACGGCAGATGCCTTGTCTAGGGCCCAACCGGATGTCCAGACCGGCATCTACAACGACAAGGTCGTCAGACAGTTTTCCGTGATGGCGGTGGTCTGGGGTGTGGTGGGCATGTTGGTCGGCGTGATCATCGCCGCCCAGATGATTTGGCCTGCACTCAACCTAGGCCAGTTTGGCCTAGAGTGGTTCTCCTTTGGTCGTTTGCGACCTTTGCACACCAACGCGGTGATCTTTGCCTTCGGCGGCTGTGTCCTGTTTGCCACCAGCTACTACGTGGTGCAGCGCACCTGCCAGACCCGGCTCTTTATGGGGCCGCTGGCAGCCTTCACCTTCTGGGGTTGGCAACTCGTCATCGTGCTGGCTGCCATCACACTGCCGCTGGGCTTGACCACTGGCAAAGAATACGCAGAGTTGATTTGGCCCATCGATGTGCTCATCACCATCGTCTGGGTCTCCTATGCGGTGGTGTTCTTTGGTACCTTGGCCACGCGCAAGATCAAGCACATCTACGTCGCCAACTGGTTCTTCGGCGCCTTCATTCTGGCGGTGGCGCTGCTGCACGTGGTCAACAGCGCGGCTGTCCCGACCAGCTTATGGCACGCCTACTCGGCCTACGCGGGGGTGCAGTCGGCCATGATTCAGTGGTGGTACGGCCACAACGCGGTGGGCTTTTTCCTCACCGCGGGCTTCTTGGGCATCATGTACTACTTCATTCCGAAGCAGGCTGAGCGCCCGATCTACAGCTACCGGCTTTCGATCGTCCACTTCTGGGCCCTGATCTTCACCTACATGTGGGCCGGTCCGCACCACCTGCACTACACCGCGCTGCCCGACTGGACACAATCCATCGGCATGGTGTTCTCGCTCATCCTGCTGGCGCCTTCATGGGGCGGCATGATCAACGGCATCATGACGCTCTCGGGCGCTTGGCACAAGCTGCGCGACGACCCGATCCTGCGCTTCCTGATCGTTTCGCTGTCTTTCTACGGCATGTCCACCTTCGAAGGGCCGATGATGTCGATCAAGACCGTCAACGCCCTGAGCCACTACACCGACTGGACCATCGGCCACGTGCACTCCGGCGCGCTGGGCTGGGTGGGCCTGATCTCCATGGGTGCGCTGTACTTCCTCATTCCGCGCCTGTTTGGCCAGAAAAAGATGTACTCGGTGCCTGCCATCGAACTGCACTTCTGGATTGCCTGTGTGGGCATCGTGTTCTACATCGCCGCGATGTGGATTGCCGGTGTGACCCAAGGCCTGATGTGGCGTGCGCTGGCTGATGACGGCACCTTGGCTTATACCTTCAGCGAGTCGGTGCGTGCCACTTACCCCTTCTATGCCATTCGTCTGGTGGGCGGCACCATGTACTTTGCCGGCATGTGCATCATGGCTTGGAACGTCTGGATGACGGTGCGCATGGGCCTCCAAGCCGGTCCGGTGCCACAGATTCGCATCCCCGCCGTCAACCCGGCTCATGCTTGAGAAGCAGCACAAAATGGCAAACAACAACCATTCCAACCCGCAAGCGACTGATTCCCGTGGCCGCCTCGCGCGCTCACACGAGAAGGTCGAGACCAACAGCTTCCTGATGATCGTGCTCATCTTGGCGGTGATCTCGGTCGCCGGTCTGGTCGAGATCGTCCCGCTGTTCTTCAAGAAGTCGCTCACGCAACCGGTGGAGGGGCTCAAGCCCTACACCGCACTGCAGTTGGCCGGGCGCGACATTTACATCCGCGAGGGCTGCTTCACCTGCCACTCGCAGATGATTCGCCCTTTCCACGCCGAAACCATGCGCTACGGGCATTTTTCTCTGGCGGGCGAGTTCGTCTACGACCGGCCGTTTCAGTGGGGTTCCAAGCGCACCGGCCCCGATCTGCACCGCATCGGTGGCCGCTACTCGGATGAATGGCACCGCCAGCACCTGAAAGATCCCCGCTCGCTGCGCCCGTACTCCAACATGCCGGCCTATCCATGGTTGGCCGACCGGATGGTGGATGCGGAAACAATGCCTCGTCGTTTGCGCGTGCTGCAGATACTCGGGCACCCTTATACGGACGAAGAGGTGGCGGGTGCGGCGCAAGCAGTCGAAGGCAAAACCGAGATGGACGCCCTGATTGCCTACCTGCAAATTCTGGGTACAGCAGTTCGCTGATTGAATGGAAGGGCGATCAACATGGACGTAAACGACTACCGCAGCATTGTGACCGTGGTCAGCTTTGTGCTGTTTCTGGGCATCATTTGGTGGGCTTGGTCCAAGCGCAACAAAGCGCAGTTCGATGAAGCCGCCCAACTGCCCTTCAAGGAAGATTGAGCCGCGACCTCACTAACTAGAGAATCATCATGAGCGACTTCACAAGCGAATTCTGGCATTATTGGATAGCCGGTGTCACATTGATCAGCATCTTGGCGTGTATTGCCTTGTTGTGGTACAGCACCAAGGTCAAGGTCGCGCCAAGCCAAGACAAATCCACCGGCCATGTGTGGGATGAGGACTTGGTCGAGCTCGACAATCCACTGCCCAAGTGGTGGGTCTACCTGTTTGTTATCACCATCATTTTTGCGCTGATCTACGGCGTGTTGTACCCCATGTTCGGCAAGTTTCCGGGCCTGCTGGGCTGGACTTCAGCGGGGCAGTACCAAGCCGAGAAGGATGCCAACTTGGCTGAGGTTGCGCCCAAGTTTGAAGCTTTTGCGCAAAAATCGGTGCAAGAACTCGCGGCCAACCCAATGGCCATGCAAATTGGTGAAAGTCTGTTCATGAACAACTGCGCCGTTTGCCATGCCGTCGATGCGCGCGGCAGTTTGACCTTCCCCAACCTCACCGACAAAGACTGGATCTGGGGCGGCGAACCCGAAGCCATCAACGCCTCCATCACCCAAGGCCGCGTGGCCGTGATGCCACCCATGGCCGCAGCAGTGGGCACGCCCGAGGATGTCACCAACGTGGCGCATTACGTGTTGAGCTTGTCAGGCGCTCCGCACGACAGCGTGCGCGCAGCGGCTGGAAAGGCCAACTTTGCCTCCTGCATCGCCTGCCATGGCGCCGAAGGCAAGGGCAACACGGCCATGGGTGCCCCCAACCTCACCGACGACATCTGGTTGCACGGGTTTGGTGTCGATGTGATCGTTCGCCAGATCAACGAGGGCATTGTCAACATCATGCCACCGCAAAACGTGTTGTTGTCGGAGCAGCAGATCCACGTGCTCACGGCTTACGTCTGGGGCATGTCGAACCAACCCGCCAACTAAAGCCCTAGAAGCGCAGGTTAGATTTGTCTGATACGAGCAACAAACCCAGCGGCCGCCCAGCGGCTGCCGCTGGTGTCAAGCCGGTAGTGATACCGGTTTATTTAGAGCAAGAGAAGATCCATCCGCGCTCTGTCAGCGGATTCTTTAGCAGTTGGCGCTGGATCACGGTCTGGATCACCCAGATCATTTTTTATGGTCTGCCTTGGCTGAACTGGAACGACCGCCAAGCCGTCTTGTTCGACCTCGAGGCGCGAACCTTTTACCTTTTTAACTTGGTGCTGTTTCCACACGACCTGATTTACCTCACGGGTCTGCTGGTGATCTCGGCACTGGGCTTGTTTTTGTTCACGGCGGTGGCGGGGCGCCTCTGGTGCGGTTTTGCCTGTCCGCAGACGGTCTATACCGAGATCTATATCTGGATGGAAAAGCTGGTCGAAGGCGACCGCTCGGCCCGAATGCGGCTGGACCAATCGGGACGATCATTTGCAAAGTTTGGCAAAAAAACCCTCAAACACACGCTCTGGTTGGCTTTTGCTCTCTGGACTGGATTCACGTTCGTCGGTTATTTCACCCCGATCGACCAGTTGGGGCAGGCGGTGTGGCAGGCGACGCTCGGGCCTTGGCAAACCTTCTGGGTTCTGTTCTACGGTTTTGCCACATATGGCAATGCGGGTTTTCTGCGTGAGAAAATTTGCAAATTCATGTGCCCCTATGCGCGCTTTCAAAGCGCGATGTTCGACAAAGACACCCTGATCGTTACCTACGACGCCCAGCGCGGCGAGCCCCGCGGTTCCCGCTCGCGCACCGCCGATTTGGCTGCACTCAACTTGGGCTCCTGTGTCGATTGCACCCTGTGCGTGCAGGTCTGCCCCACGGGTATAGACATTCGCAATGGCCTGCAGTATGAGTGCATAGGCTGCGGCGCCTGCGCCGATGTCTGCGACGAAGTGATGGACAAGGTTGGCTACCCCAAGGGTCTGGTGCGCTTTACCACGCAGAACGGCCTTGAGCAGGGTTGGAGCGCAGCCCAGATGTGGCGCCGGGTGATGCGGCCGCGGGTGTTGATCTACAGCGCCATTTTGCTGCTCATTACACTGGCCTTGTTCACCAGCCTGTATTTGCGCACCCCTCTAAAAATCGATGTGACCCGAGATTCCAGCGTCATGTCGCGCGTGGTGGGGCAGGGTTACATCGAAAATGTGTATCGCTTGCGTGTGCTCAATGCCACCGAGCAGGTGCAGCACTACCGCATCTCGGTGCAGGGTCTGCCCGGTTTGCTGATCGACTCCGAGTCCCGCTTCAGCCTAGAGCCCACTGGTGCACGCGCCATGGCGCTGACGCTGCGCTTGCCGCCAGGCAGCAGCCCAGCCGGGGCGCATCCGATTCGCATCGAGGTGCAGGCCGAGGGCAACCCAGACTTGCGCGTCGGCACGGATTCGATCTTCATGGTGCCGCGCTGAATGGCCTAGTGTGGCGATCGCCCATCGCTTGTGCCAGCTTGCATTTTTCACTACACTGTCCCCTATCATGACTCAAGCCACCCTCCCAGCAGCCGCCAAGCCAAAACGCCCTTGGTACCGCGAACCCTTCTGCTGGCTGGTCTTCGGGCTTCCTGCTACCTCGGTGGTCACTTCTTTGACCATGGTTAGCATTGCAGTCAACGACCGCGACCCGGTGCTGGATCGAAATGTGCCAATGGTGCGCATCGATCCGCAGAGGGTGCAACACCTCACGCCGGAGCAGCGGGCCATTTACGAAGCCAGCTTGCGCCCGGCGCGCGAGGCGCGCAACCACGCGGCCAGCCCAGAAATGCCGCCGCCGCGCCCCTGACAAGGGGATTCAGGAGGCTGAAATATTTCTCTCAGCCTTTGCATTGCCAGCGGCCGCATGCGGGTTGGCCAGCGCTTCCAAACCCTGAGTGTCTTTGATCAACACATAGCGCTGCTTGACTTCGATGATGTCGTCGTCCATGAAGCGCGAGAAGGTGCGGCTGACCGTCTCGAGCTTCATGCCCAGGTAGCTGCCGATTTCTTCGCGCGTCATGCGCAAAACCAGTTCGGATTGCGAGAAACCGCGCGCGTGCAGGCGCTGCACCAGGTTGAGCAAAAAGGCCGCCAGCCGCTCCTCGGCGCGCATGGTGCCCAGCAGCAGCATCACGCTCTGGTCGCGCACAATCTCGCGGCTCATGATCTTGTGCACGTGGTGCTGCAAGGCGCTGAACTCGCGCGAGAGCTGCTCGATTTTGTCAAAGGGCAGCACGCAGACTTCGGCGTCTTCGAGCGCCACCGCGTCGCAGGCGTGTTGGTCGTGCACGATACCGTCCATGCCGATGATCTCACCCATCATCTGAAAACCGGTGACCTGATCGCGCCCATCGATGCTGGTGACGCAGGTCTTGAAAAAGCCCGAGCGCACCGCATACAGGGCCGTAAACGGTTCGCCGATAGTAAACAGGGCGGCGCCCCGCTTGACGCGGCGTCGGTTCGACACCACGTCTTCAAGGCGCACCATCTCGGGCGCGCTCAAGCCCATCGGCAGGCACAGCTCGCGCAGGTTGCAACTGGAGCAGGCAACTTTGAGGCTCTGAATATCCATAGAAACGCAGCTAGACAAGCCTTGAGCTTAACCTAAGTGAGGCGGTGGACTGGCGTGCTTGGAAAAGGCGGAAAAATGCCCCTGCTTTGACTCATGTCAAGGGTATTTGGCGCGCGCTGGTGCATAGTTCACCCTTAGGAGAGCCATTTTGTGAAACATGTGATCGACGACGGGTTGCTGCGGCGCTTTGATGTGCCCGGCCCCCGGTACACCTCATATCCCACCGCCGATCGCTTTGTCGAGGCTTTTGGCGAGGCGGATTACGCCTTGGCGCTGCAACAGCGTCGATCTGGCGGCTCCTTGGCCTTGCCGCTGTCGATCTATGTCCACATTCCCTTTTGCGAGTCGCTGTGCTACTACTGCGCCTGCAACAAGGTCATCACCAAGCACCACAGCAAGTCGGCCGAGTACCTGCGTTACCTCACGCGCGAGCTCGAAATGCAGGCCCAGCATCTGGGGCAGGGGCACGCCGTGTCGCAGATGCACCTGGGCGGCGGCACCCCGACCTTTATGAACGACGAGGAACTGGCCGACCTGATGGCCATGGTGCAGCGACACTTCACGCTGGTGCCGGGGGGCGAATACTCGATCGAGGTCGATCCGCGCACCGTCACGCCGCAGCGGCTGGAGCATTTGCACCGACTGGGATTCAACCGCCTGAGCTTTGGGGTGCAGGATTTCGACCCCACCGTGCAAAAGGCGGTGCACCGCATCCAGCCCGCCGAGCAGGTGTTCGAGCTGGTGGCGGCGGCGCGGCGCATCGGTTTCGAGTCGGTCAACGTCGATCTGATCTACGGGCTGCCGCAGCAAACGCCCGAGTCTTTCCGCCACACGCTGGAGCGCGTGCGCGAGCTGCGCCCGGATCGCATCGCGCTCTACGCCTACGCGCACTTGCCGGCGCGCTTCAAGCCGCAGCGGCGCATCGTCACCGCCGAACTGCCGCCCGCAGCCGACAAGCTGGCCATGCTCTCGATCTCGCTCGATGTATTCAACCAGGCAGGTTATGTGTATGTGGGGATGGACCACTTCGCGCTGCCCGACGACGCGCTGGCGGTGGCCAAGCGCCAAGGGCGGCTGCATCGCAACTTCCAAGGCTACAGCACCCAGCCGGATTGCGACCTGATCGCCCTCGGGGTGTCGGCCATCGGCCGCATCGGGGCCACCTACAGCCAAAACGCCAAGACCCTAGAGGAGTACTACGATAGCCTCAACCAAGGGCGGCTGCCGATCGTGCGCGGGCTGGCCCTGAACCGCGACGACCTGCTGCGCCGCGCCGTCATCATGGCCCTGATGTGCCAAGGGCGGCTCGATTTCGAGTCCGTCGGGCTGGCACACCTGATCGATTTCAGGTCGTATTTTGCGCGCGAGTTGGAGCGCTTGCACGAGTTCGAGGCCATGGGCTTGCTGCGCCTGAGCCCGGGTAGCATCGAAATCAGCGACAGCGGCTGGTACTTGGTGCGCGCCATCGCCATGGTGTTTGACAAGTACTTGCAGCTAGACCGGGACCGGGCGCGCTTTTCCAAGATCATTTGAGCTTGGTGTTAGAGTCCAAGGTCTATGTTTGAGTCCATGTTGCTCTCGGCCCTGTTGATGGGGCTGGTGGGTGGCCCGCACTGCATCGCCATGTGCGGCGCCGCTTGCGCCGGCATTGCCCACGCGGGGGAACCGCGGCGCGTGCGCGCCTTGCTCACTTTTCAATTTAGCCGTTTGATCGGTTACTCGCTGCTGGGCGCCGTGGCGGCAGGCACCGTGCAGGGTTTGGCCTTGCTGGGGCAGCACACCGCCATCATCCGCCCGCTCTGGACCCTGATGCACGTGGCGGCCCTGTTTTTGGGCCTGCTGCTGTTGCTGCAAGCGCGCCAGCCGGCCTTCATCGATGGCTGGGCCCAAGGGGTGTGGCGGCGCGCGCGCCCGGTGCTCAACAAGCTCGGCCCCAAGGCCCCGGCGGTGCTCGGGCTGGGCTGGGCGTTCATGCCCTGCGGCTTGCTTTATTCGGCGCTGCTGGTGGCCTCGCTGTCGGCCAATGTGTTCAACGGGGCGGCCGTCATGGCCGCGTTTGCGCTGGGCACCATGGTCTCGCTCACGGCAGCACCGTGGCTGCTGCTCAAGCTCAAAGACGCGCGCAGCGGCGGCTGGGGCATTCGGCTGGCCGGGCTGGCGCTGATGCTGGTCTCGGGCGTGGCGCTGTGGATGGGCATTGCGCACCCGACGGGTTTGTGGTGCGCCGAGCCGGTGGCTTTTTTGCATGCCGGCTGTGTTGTTTCATGATATGAAAAGCAGTCTTGTTGCGCTGCAATAAATTTTTTCATATCAAAAACACTGTTTCACAATATAAAATAAGAGTGTCAAGCTATTGATTTTTGTTGGAATTATTTTTGTCTTATATAAGACATAAGATTGATGGCTGCCGTTTCTCGGGTTTACACTAAGGCTCAAGAGTGAGCGGCCGAGTCCCATGGGTCCCCAGTGGCCCCTTGGCAGCCCGGTTGCACCTCGCCCCCCTTTTTTTAACCTTCAGGAGTGAGCATGACCTCTGCCATCAACAAGCAACTCAGCCGCCAGCAACAAATCGAGGCGCTGGAACTCGACTGGGCGCAAAACCCGCGCTGGAAAAGCGTCAAGCGCGGCTACTCCGCCGCCGACGTGGTGCGCCTGCGCGGCAGCGTGCAGCCCGATTACACCTACGCCCAAAACGGTGCCCGCACCCTGTGGGACAAGGTCAATGGCGGCGCCAAAAAGGGCTACGTGAACGCCTTTGGTGCCATCACCGCCGGGCAGGCGATGCAGCAGGCCAAGGCCGGGTTAGAAGCCGTGTACCTGTCGGGCTGGCAAGTGGCCGCCGACGGCAACACCAGCGAAACCATGTACCCGGACCAGTCGCTCTACGCCTACGATTCGGTGCCGACCATGGTGCGCCGCATCAACAACACCTTCAAGCGCGCCGATGAAATCCAGTGGAGCCGCGGCATCGAGCCCGGTTCGCCCGAATTCATCGACTACTTCCTGCCCATCGTGGCCGACGCCGAAGCCGGTTTTGGCGGCGTCCTCAACGCCTTTGAGCTGATGAAGAACATGATCGCCGCCGGTGCCGCCGGCGTGCACTTCGAAGACCAGTTGGCGGCCGTGAAAAAATGCGGCCACATGGGCGGCAAGGTGCTGGTGCCCACGCAAGAGGC
Source organism: Serpentinimonas raichei (assembly GCF_000828895.1). NCBI lineage: Bacteria > Pseudomonadati > Pseudomonadota > Betaproteobacteria > Burkholderiales > Comamonadaceae > Serpentinimonas > Serpentinimonas raichei. The sequence continues at coordinate 908,839 of NZ_AP014568.1, forward strand.
GATCGAAAAACTGCTGGCAGCGCGTTTTGCCGCCGACACCATGGGCGTGCCCACCCTCATCCTGGCCCGCACCGACGCCGAAGCCGCGAACCTGATCACCAGCAACCACGACGCCAACGACCAGCCCTTCCTCACCGGCGAGCGCACCCAGGAGGGCTTCTACCGCGTCAAGAACGGCCTCGAGCAAGCCATCAGCCGCGGTGTGGCCTACGCCCCCTACGCCGACCTGGTGTGGTGCGAAACCGGCACCCCCGACCTCGGCTTTGCGCGCGAGTTCGCCCAGGCCGTACACGCCGCCTGCCCCGGCAAGCTGCTGTCGTACAACTGCTCGCCCTCGTTCAACTGGAAGAAAAACCTGGACGACAAGACCATCGCCGTGTTCCAGGAAGAACTCTCGGCGCTGGGCTACAAGTACCAGTTCATCACGCTGGCCGGCATCCACATCAACTGGTTCAACACCTTCCAGTTCGCCCACGCCTACGCGCGCGGCGAGGGCATGAAGCACTACGTCAACATGGTGCAAGAGCCCGAGTTCGCGGCGCGCCAGCAGGGCTACACCTTTGTGTCGCACCAGCAGGAAGTGGGCGCAGGCTACTTCGACGACGTGACCACCGTGATCCAAGGCGGCTCCTCCAGCGTCAAGGCCCTCACCGGCTCCACCGAAGAAGAGCAGTTCCACTGATCTGAACTGAACCAAAAGCAGGCAGGGGAGAGCCAAAGCCCAGGGCAGCCGCCTTGGGCTTTTTTTGTGGGAAAATCGAACCCAAGATTCATTGGCAAGAACGGGAAAGGCAGCTTGGTTATGACACCGCGAACTCGCACGGAGCACCCACCGGCCCTTTAAAGGGGCGGCAGTTCGCGCCTGCACTTTTCTTTTTTTGCGCGGCTCTGGTGCCTACTTGCACAAGTCTTGCTGCATTCGATCGAGCTGGCCTCCCCGGGCGCGGCGTTGCAAATCCTCGCGATGCCACGGGGCATCGCTGCGGTTAGCGCCTTGCGCGCGGGGTACCAGTTCAATCTCTGTGCTGACGCAGACTTATGCAAGTAGGCACTGGCCGCGTTTTTATTTACCAATCGCCTCATCATGTTGACCCTCACCCTCCCCGACGGCTCGCAGCGCCAGTTCCCCGGCCCGCTCACCGTGGCCGACGTGGCCGCCTCCATCGGCAGCGGGCTGGCCAAGGCCGCCTTGGGCGGCAAGGTCAATGGCGAACTGGTTGACACCGCGTTCCTGATCGAGCAAGATGCCCAACTGGCCATCGTCACCGCCAAAGACCCCGACGGACTGGAGCTGATCCGCCACTCCAGCGCGCACCTGCTGGCCTACGCCGTCAAAACCCTGTTCCCCGACGCGCAAGTGACCATCGGCCCGGTGATCGAGCACGGTTTTTATTACGACTTTGCCTACAAGCGCCCGTTCACGCCCGAAGACCTGGAAGCGATCGAGAAAAAAATGCTCGAACTCGCCGCCAAAGATGAAAAGATCGAGCGCCGCCTGCTCGGCCGAGACGAGGCCGTGGCGCACTTCAAGGGCATGGGCGAGCACTACAAGGCCGAGATCATCGCCGGCATCCCGAGCGGGCAGAGCCTGAGCCTGTACCGCGAGGGCGCTTTTGAGGACCTGTGCCGCGGCCCGCACGTGCCCAGCACCGGGCGCCTCAAGCACTTCAAGCTCATGAAAGTGGCCGGGGCTTACTGGCGCGGCGACCACCGCAACGAGATGCTGCAACGCATCTACGGCACCGCCTGGGCCAGCAAGGAAGACTTGCAAGCCTACCTCAAGCGGCTCGAAGAAGCCGAGCGGCGCGACCACCGGCGCTTGGGGCGCGAGCTGGATTTGTTCCACATCGACGAACACGCGCCCGGGCTGGTGTTCTGGCACCCGCTGGGCTGGGCCCTGTGGCAGCAAGTGGAGCAGTACATGCGCCGCATCTACCGCCAGCACGGCTACCACGAGGTGAAGGCGCCGCAGATTCTGGAGCAGACCCTGTGGGAGAAAACCGGCCACTGGGACAAGTACCGCGACAACATGTTCATCACCGAGAGCGAAAAGCGCGACTACGCCTTGAAGCCGATGAACTGCCCCGGCCACATCCTGATCTACAAACAGGGCCTCAAGAGCTACCGCGACCTGCCGCTGCGCTACGGCGAGTTTGGTCAGTGCCACCGCAACGAGCCCTCGGGCGGCCTGCACGGCATCATGCGCGTGCGCGGCTTCACCCAAGACGACGGCCACATCTTTTGCACCGAAGAGCAGATTTTGGCCGAGTGCGACACCTTCACCCAGGTGCTGCGCCACGTCTATGCCGATTTCGGTTTTCACGACATTTTGTACAAGGTCTCGACGCGTCCGGCGGCGCGCATCGGCTCCGACGCACAGTGGGACAAGGCCGAGCAGGCGCTGATCGACAGCCTGCGCCACGCCGGTTGCGAGTTCCAAATCTCGCCCGGCGAGGGGGCTTTTTACGGCCCCAAGATCGAGTACACCCTCAAAGACGCGATCGGGCGCGAGTGGCAGTGCGGCACCATCCAAGTCGATTTCAACCTGGCCGAACGGCTGGATGCCGAGTACGTGGCCGAAGACGGCAGCCGCCGCGCGCCGGTGATTTTGCACCGCGCCATCGTGGGCAGCCTGGAGCGCTTCATCGGCATCTTGATCGAGCAACACGCCGGTGCGCTGCCGCTGTGGCTGGCCCCGCGCCAGGTGGCGGTGCTCAACATCACCGACGCGCAGGCCGATACCTGTCGCGAAATTGCCAAAAAACTCGAGCACTTGGGCTTTAGAGTGGCGCTGGATTTGCGCAACGAGAAAATCACGTATAAAATCCGAGAGTTTTCCTTGCAAAAGCTGCCCTACCTGATCGTTGTGGGCGACAAAGAGAAGGCCGCCGGGACGGTTGCTGTGCGAGCGCGTGGCAACCAAGACCTAGGCGTCATGGCCTTCGATGATTTCGCCTTGCGTTTGCAGCACGAGCTCGATGCCAAGACTTGAGTCCTAGGCTTTGCCTAGGCGGGTAAGCCCAAGCTTTTGCAAGCCTCCATTCGTTTGAACCAAAGGATTTCACCATCGCTACGACTGCTCCGAACTTTCGCGATCGCCGCCACCGCGAAGAACGCGCCCACCGCCTGAACCGCGAGATTCTGGTTCCAGAAGTGCGCCTGACGGGCCCCGAAGGCGAGGCTATCGGCGTCGTCAGCATCCAAGAGGCGCTGCGCATGGCTGGTGAAATGGATGTCGATCTGGTTGAGATCGCTGCCGTGGCCAAGCCGCCGGTGTGCCGCCTGATCGATTACGGCAAGTTCAAGTACGCCGAGCAGAAGAAGGCCGCTGAAGCCAAGTCCAAGCAAAAAGTCATCGAAGTCAAGGAAATCAAGTTCCGCCCTGGCACCGACGACGGCGACTACCACATCAAAATGCGCAACATTCGCCGCTTCCTCGAAGAAGGCGACAAGTGCAAGGTGACGCTGCGTTTCCGGGGCCGTGAGATCACGCACCAGGAAATCGGGCTGGCGCTGTTGCAGCGCATCCGCGAGGAGCTCGGTGACCTGATCGTGGTGGAGCAGTTCCCCAAGCTCGAAGGGCGCCAGATGATCATGATGATTGCCCCCGGCCGCAAAAAGGCTGGGGCTGCCAAACCGGCGCCGGAAACGGCTGCCGTCGCCCAATCGGCTTAAACGCCGCGTTGGGTGCAAAAACGGTGTGGGTGGGTCGCCCGCACGGTTTTATTCGTGGCTCGGGGCCAGCAAGTTCGCGGTGGGTATCGCGGCGCCTCACGAGCACAATTCAAGAAGGAGCACACCATGCCCAAAATGAAGACCAAGAGCAGTGCGAAAAAGCGTTTTCGCGTTCGTCCGGGTGGCACCGTCAAGCGCGGTCAAGCCTTCAAGCGTCACATCCTGACCAAGAAGAGCACCAAAAACAAGCGCCAGTTGCGCGGTGCGGTGAATGTGCATGAGACCAATATGGGTCACATGGCGCAGATGCTGCCCTACGCTGGCCTGTAATTCAACCCGACGAACAAGGAATCAACCATGCCTCGCGTTAAACGTGGTGTAACGGCACGTGCCCGTCATAAAAAAGTGTTGGCTTTGGCCAAAGGTTTCCGCGGCCGCCGCGGCAATGTCTATCGCATCGCCAAACAGGCGGTGATGAAGGCCGGCCAGTACGCCTACCGCGACCGCCGCGCCCGCAAACGGGTGTTCCGCCAGCTCTGGATTGCGCGCATCAACGCCGGCTCGCGCGAGCTGGGCCTGAGCTACAGCCAGTTTGCCAACGGCCTGAAAAAAGCCAATATCGCCATCGACCGCAAGGTGCTGGCCGATCTGGCCGTGAACGACAAGGCCGCCTTTGCCCGCATCGTCGAGCAGGCGCGCGCGCATCTGGGCGCGGCTGCTGCCCCGGTGGCGGCCTGATCTCGCCGAGGGTTTGAGTGGCGGGTGGAGCGCTTAGGCTTCCAACCAGCCCCTTGCCCCTGAGGGCCAGCGCTGCACGGCACTGGCCCTTTTATTTTGCTTCGCCCCTTTGCACTCCACAGCCCGCCCCGCGCACCTCGGAACGGATACTTCGATGAACGAACTCGATGCCCTTGAGCAGTCGGCGCGCGCGCAGTTTGCGCAGGCGCACAGCCCCGCCGAGCTGGAAAACGCCAAGGCCCAGTACCTGGGCAAAAACGGCAGCCTGACCGAGCTGATGAAGGGCTTGGCGCGCCTGAGCGTGGATGAGAAAAAAACCCGTGGCGCGGCCATCAACGTGGCCAAGCAGGCGGTGGAGGCGGCGCTAAACCAGCGCCGCGCCGAGCTGGCCGAGGCCGAGTTGCAGCGCCAGTTGCAGGCCGAGGCGCTGGACGTGACGCTGCCCGGGCGCCACAGCGGCGGCGGCGGACTGCACCCGGTGAGCCTGACCCTCGAGCGCATCGAGGCGATTTTTGGTTCCATGGGCTTTGAGGTGGCCGACGGCCCCGAGATCGAGTCCGACTGGTTCAACTTCACCGCCCTGAACACGCCCGCCGACCATCCGGCGCGCTCCATGCACGACACCTTTTACGTGCGCGCCGGCGCGCAGCCCGAGCCCTATCTGCTGCGCACCCACACCAGCCCGATGCAAATCCGGCACGCGCTGCAACACGTGCAGCGCCACAAGCAGCAGGCGGGAGCGAGCGCTGCGGCGCTGTTTGATGGCGCCATGCCCGAAATTCGCGTGATTGCCCCCGGGCGCACCTACCGGGTGGACAGCGACGCCACGCACTCGCCCATGTTTCACCAGTGCGAGGGGCTGTGGATCGGCGAGAACGTGAGCTTCAAAGACCTGAAGTTCGTTTTCACCGATTTTTGCCGCACCTTCTTTGAGTCAGACGATCTGGTGTTGCGCTTTCGCCCCAGCTTCTTTCCCTTCACCGAGCCCAGCGCCGAGATCGACATCCAGTTTCAGTCCGGCCCGCTGGCCGGGCGCTGGCTCGAAGTGGCGGGCTCCGGGCAGGTACACCCCAACGTGCTGCGCCACATGGGCCTGTGCCCCGAGCGCTACCTCGGCTTTGCCTTTGGCATGGGGCCAGACCGGCTCACCATGCTGCGCTACGGCGTCAACGACCTGCGCCTGTTTTTCGACGGCGACCTGCGCTTTTTGAGCCAGTTCCAGTGAGCCCGCAGCAGCCCCTTCTTCGTTGACCCCTGCCACGCCTACGCACGAGAGCACACGATGCAATTTCCCGAATCCTGGTTGCGTGAGTTTTGCAACCCGCCGCTGAGCAGCCAGCAACTGGCCGACACCCTGACCATGGCCGGGCTGGAGGTGGAAGAACGCCGCCCCGCCGCGCCCCCGTTTACCGGGGTGGTGGTGGCGCGCATCGAGCACGTCGCGCCGCACCCGCAGGCCGAGCGCCTGCGCGTTTGCCAGGTCGATGTGGGTGCTGGCGAGCGGCTGCAAATCGTTTGCGGAGCGCCCAATGCGCGCGTCGGCTTGGTGGCCCCTTGCGCCCTCGTGGGAGCGGTGCTGCCCCCCGGTGCCGACGGCCAGCCGTTGCAGATCGGACTCGGGCAGTTGCGCGGAGTGCCCAGCCACGGCATGTTGTGCTCGGCGCAAGAGCTGGGCATTGCCGACGACGCCGCCGGCCTGCTGGAGCTGCCCGCCGAGGCCCCCGTGGGGCAAGATTTGCGCGCCTATCTGCAACTCGATGACACCATTTTCACCCTCAAGCTCACGACCAACCTGGCGCATTGCCTGAGCGTCTATGGCGTGGCGCGCGAGCTGGCCGCGCTCACCGGGGCGGCGCTGCACACCCCGCCCTGGCCGCAGGTGGCGCCTACCCACACCGAGGTGCTGCCGGTGCAGGTGCAGGCACCCGATCTGTGTGGGCGCTTCAGCGGCCGCATCGTGCGCGGCATCGACCCGCAGGCGCGCACCCCAGGCTGGATGGTGCAGCGGTTGGCACGCTGCGGCCAGCGCAGCGTCTCGGCGCTGGTGGACATCTCCAATTACGTGATGTTCGAGTTTGGCCGCCCCTCGCACATCTTCGATCTGGCGCAGATCGAGGGTGGCTTGCAGGTGCGCTGGGGCCGCGCGGGCGAGACGCTGCCACTGCTCAACGGCCAGACCGTGGCGGTCGATGAGCAGGTGGGCGTGATCGCCGACGCGCAGGCGCTGGAGTCGCTGGCCGGCATCATGGGCGGCGCGGCGACGGCGGTGGGCGCGGCCACGCGCGATGTGTTCGTCGAGGCCGCCTTCTGGTGGCCCCAAGCCATCGCCGGGCGCTCGCGCCGCTACCACTTCAGCACCGACGCCGGGCACCGCTTCGAGCGCGGCGTCGACCCCGCCACCACGGTCGAGCACCTAGAGCGCATCACCGAGCTGATCCTGCAAATCTGCGGCGGCCAGCCCGGCCCGATCGCCGACCAGATCATCAACTTGCCGCAGCCGCAAGCGGTGGCGCTGCGGGTGGCGCGCGCGGCCAAGGTGATCGGCATGCCGCTCACGCAGGAGCAATGCGCGCAGGCGCTGCGCCGCTTGGGGCTGGAGGTGAAGGAAGGGCAGGGCATTTTGAGCGTGACCCCGCCTTCGCACCGCTTCGATTTGCAGATCGAAGAAGACCTGATCGAAGAAGTGGCGCGCCTGATCGGTTACCAGAACCTGCCGCACACCCCGCCGCAGGCCCCGGTGACGGCGCTGCCGCGCCCGGAGCGCCGCCGTGGGCTGTACGCGCTGCGGCGCCAACTGGCGCAACGCGGCTATCAAGAAACCATCAACTTCAGCTTCGTGCAAGAGCGCTGGGAGCGCGACTGGGCCGGCAACGCCGAGCCGATTGCCCTGCTCAACCCCATCGCCAGCCAGATGAGCGTGATGCGCTCCTCGCTCATGGGCAGCTTGCTGGCGGTGCTCAAGTTCAACACCGACCGCAAGGCCGAGCGCGTGCGCGTGTTCGAGCTCGGGCGCGTGTTTGCCCACGACGCCACGGTGCCCGACGGCCCCTACAGCGTGGCCGGTGTGGCGCAGCCGCTGCGCGTGGCGGCGCTGGCTTGGGGTGAGGCCCAGCCGCAGCAGTGGGGCGTGGCGGCGCGCAGCGTCGATTTTTACGACCTAAAAGGCGATTTGCAGGCCCTGCTGGCCCCGCGCCAGCCCCGCTTCGAACCAGCGGCGCACCCGGCGCTGCACCCGGGGCGCTGCGCCCAGGTCTGGCTAGCCGGGCAGGCCATCGGTTACATCGGCGAGCTGCACCCGCGCTGGCGCCAGCAAGAAGGCTGGCAGCAGGCCCCGGTGTTGTTCGAGCTGGAACTGGCACCGCTGTTGCAGCGCGAGCTGGTGCAGGCGCAGCCGGTGCCACGGCACCAGCCGGTGCAGCGCGACCTCGCCGTGCTGCTGCCCGAGCGCGTGACGCACGACGCGTTGCTGGCCGTGGTGCGCGCTGCCGACGGCTCGGGTTGGCTCAAAGACGTGTGCCTGTTCGACATTTACCGCCCCAAGCTGGGGCACAATGCGGGTGCAGGCGGCGTGGCCGAAGGCGATAAAAGCTGCGCCTTGCGCCTGACGCTGGAGCGCGACGACGCCAACCTCACCGATGCGCAGATCGAGTCGGTGGTGCAGTCGGTGCTGGCCGCCTTGTCGGCGCAACTGCAAGCGCGCTTGCGCGCCTGATACCCCCACCCTGTTGGAGACCTTCGCTGTGAGCCCAAGCAACCCCCTGCCCGACACCGATCTGAGCGAGTCTGCGCCAGACGCCGACACCCTGACCAAAGCCCAACTGGCCGAGTTGCTGTACCAACAAATAGGCTTCAACAAGCGCGAGTCCAAAGACTTGGTGGATGCTTTTTTCGATCAGATCGCGGAGCGCCTGATTCAGGGCGACGACGTGAAGCTGTCGGGTTTTGGCAATTTTCAGGTGCGCACCAAAGCCCCCCGGCCCGGTCGCAACCCGCGCACCGGCGAAGCGGTGGCCATTGCGGCGCGGCGCGTGGTGACCTTCCACGCCAGCCCCAAGCTCAAGGAGGCGGTGCAGTCGGGGCGGGCGTTGGACGAGGAGCCCGACGCTGCGGGTGCGCCCTAGTCCCTTTTGAGGGGGGGGGGGCTGCTCAGGCCGCCGCCCAGCGCGCTTCCAAGTCCAATAAAGCCTGCTTGCGTGCCAGCCCGCCGGTGTAGCCGGTGAGCTGGCCTTTGCGGCCCAGCACGCGGTGGCAGGGCAGCACGATGCCGAGGGGGTTGCGCCCCAGCGCGCCGCCCACGGCACGCGCCGCCTGCGGTCGCCCAATGGCGATGGCGATGTCCTGATAGCTGCACGTTTGGCCCGGCGCGATGCCCGCCAAGGCGCCCCAGACCGCTTGTTCAAAGGCGCTGCCCCGGCTCCAGTCGAGCGCCAGCTCGAAGCGCTGGCGTGCGCCGGCAAAGTATTCGTCGAGTTGGGTCGCGGCTTGCCGCAGCAGCGGGTGTGCGGGCTTGGGCGTTGCACCCGTGGCCCAAGCCGGAATGGCGAGCTGGTCGGCAAACCACAAGCCCAGCAAGCGGTCGGCGCGCGCGACCAGAAGCAATTCGCCCAACGGGCTGTTCAAACGGCTTTGGTGCATGGCGGCTTGGCAGCAAGGCAAGGAGCAACAGGGCACGCAGGCCACTGTGCGCAACTGGAGCGGGCGATGGGAATCGAACCCACATCTTGAGCTTGGGAAGCTCAGGTCCTGCCATTGAACGACGCCCGCGTGGCTCGCATTCTATTCGATGTGGCGCAATGGGAGGTCAGCGCGGGTACGCCAGCAGGCAGGCTCATTCGGTCAACAACTCTGCCACCAGCTTGCGCACGATGGATAACCCAGGCACCTCGGTTCGCTGGGCCAGGGTCACAAAACCGAAACGCGCCGTGGCCTTGAGCGGCGGGTGGGTGTCTAGCTGCACCAGGCCGCGCCCGGCGGCATTGATGGTTAGCACCACCGCGTCGCTTTGGCGTGCCACTTCCACCAGGGTGGGCGTGTCGTCGCAGCGCAGCGTGACCATGTCGTCGGGGTTGGCGGCGGCACCGTAGCGTTCGGTGAGGATGCGCGCCACCTCGTCGCTCAAGGGGGTGGATGCGATTGGGTAGGCCAGCACATCGTTGAACGGCAGCGGGCCGGATCGGCTGCACAGGGGGTGACCCGGGCGGCACATGAAACTGGCCGCCATTTCTACTTGGTGGCTGATGCACAGGTCGATGGCGGGCCGCAGCGCGCGTATGTCCACCACGGCGGCGTCCAACCGGCGCTCGCGCAGGGCGTGGATGAGCAGAGCGGTGTTGCCACGCGACACCTCCAAATGCAGCTGCGGGTGGTGCCGCGACATGTGCAGGAGCAGGGGCACCGACAACACAGCCCCCGGCCCCGAACTCAGCCCTAACTCTCATGAATCCTGCGCGACACCCCGGACGATGGAAGACACTGAGGGGGTGTGCGGGCGAGCTTGGGTAGAGGTCGGTCAAACCTTTGATGGCACATTGACCGCGATTCCTAACTTGACCCGCCGCCGACCACTCGTACCCTGGATTGCCTGCGGGCGCTGCCCTGACCCAGTCGGATCAGTGCATGCCTGACAGCCCACATTAAATGGAGCCGCCGGGCTTGCCCGGCAGGCCGTTGGTCTGCGGCACCCATGCTTGCCCTGCACGCTTGTGATTATCGTTCAAGCTGCTAGGAGAGATGCAATGGATTTGACCCCGATGCACAAGCGCGTGCTCGCGCTCGATGTTCACCAAGCCAAGATCACCGCGTGTGCCGTCGTCGAGCACGATGACGGCCGCGTGCAGGTGACCAAGCGCGACTTTGGTGCCTTCAAGCGTGATCGGCGCGCCTTGGCGCAGTGGGCGCTGCAAATCGCACCCGAGGTAGTGGTCATGGAGAGCACGGGCGTGTACTGGAAGAGCCCGTTTGCGGCACTGGAGGCGGTGGGCATCATCGCTTGGGTGGTCAACGCAAGGCACGTCAAGGCCGTGCCCGGTCGCAAGACCGACATGGCCGATGCGCAGTGGCTGGCCACGCTGGCGCGTGCGGGGCTGCTGCGCGCCTCGTTCATCCCTCCCCAGCTCATGCGCCAACTGCGCTTGGTTGCACGCCAGCGGCAAAAGCTGGTGGGCATGTGCAGCGCCGAGAAGAACCGGCTGCACAAGGTGCTGGTGGATGCGGGCATTCGCCTCAACGTGCTGGTCTCCGACATCCACGGCAGCAGTGCGCGTGCGATGATCAAGGCGCTGATTGTCGGCCAGCCCATGCACGAGGTGCTCGATCACAAGGGGCGGCTGCGTGCCAGCCGAGACGAGTTGTTCGAGGCCCTATGCACCGAGCAGTTCAGCGCCGCGCACCGCTTCGTAGCCGATGAGATCATGCAGCACATCGAGTCTCTGGAGCGGCGCATAGCGGGCTTTGATCGGTACTTGCTCGAAGGTCTGCGGCCCTGGCGGGCGCAACTGACGCTGCTGCAAACCATTCCCGGCATCGACGAGCAGGGCGCGGCCATGCTGCTGGTAGAGATTGGCGCAGACATGAGCGTCTTTGGCAGCGCTGAGCGCCTGGCTAGCTGGGTCGGCATTTGCCCGGGCAACAACGAGAGCGCGGGCAAGCGCAAGTGCGGGCGCATCCGCAAGGGCAACGCTTGGGTGCGAAGGCTGTTGTGCGAGTTTTCCCAAGCTGCGGCTCGAACGCGCTGTGCGCTCAAGGCCAAGTTCGATGCGCTGACTATCCGCAAGGGGCGCAAGAAGTCCATCATCGCGCTGGCGCACAAGATGCTGCGCACCATCTACGCCATGCTCACCCATGGCACCCACTACCGGGACAAGGAGGTTGATTATGAGGCGCTCAACGTCGAGCGCAACGCCCCACGCTGGATGAAGATGCTGCTCAAACACGGCTTCATCACCAATCCCGCAGCCGCAGCCGCCTGAGGCTGACCTACCCGCTGATCTCGCGGCCCCGGCCAGCCTGAGGTCAGGATGAGTCTCGGCTGCTGGTGGGGTGTCTTCCACATTAAGTTCATGTGGCCCGTGACGCCGGCCTGCATGCGTTTGCCCAGGGTTTTCAGGGCCTCGGCCTCCTGCGTCAGGATTTTGGCCCGTGGCAGCAGCTCCAGCCCCATCGCTGTCAATTCGATGCGCCGGCCCACCCGGTCAAACAGCGCTTGCGCCAGCTCGGCTTCCAGCGCCTGAATGCTGCGCGATAGGGCTGGTTGGGTCAAAAACAACGCTTTCGACGCCCGGGCGAACGAGCCCAGTTCTGCCAGAGCAATAAAGTGCCGGAGTTGAACCAAGGTCATGGCAGTTTCATGAGTTGAAGTTATTGAATAGCATACAACAATGCATTGGACTTTGTGTATCGGGGCATCTAATATGCACTTAAATGCATGCATCCAGATGGATCGCGTGCACTAAACATCACAAATTGCAGGAGCGCTTTTATGTCACTCTCATCCCCAGCCACCGAAGCAGCGCGCACCCCGGTGGCCTTGGCCCCGGCCCTGGTGGACGAATTCATTGCGGTGCGGCATGACATTCACCGCCACCCCGAAATGGCGTTTGACGAACACCGCACCGCCCAGTTGGTGGCCGAGCAATTGCGCAGCTGGGGCTACCGGGTGACCACCGGACTGGGTGGAACCGGTGTGGTGGGGCAGCTGGTGCGTGGGCACAGCGGCAAACGCTTAGGCTTGCGCGCCGACATGGACGCCTTGCCCATCGTCGAAGAAACCGGCCTGCCTTGGAGCAGTTGCCACCACGGCGTCATGCACGCCTGCGGCCACGATGGCCATACCGCCATGCTGCTGGCTGCGGCCAAGCACCTGGCCCAGCACGGCGCTTTCGAGGGTACGCTCAACCTCATTTTCCAGCCGGCGGAAGAGGGCGCTGGGGGCGCCTTGAAGATGATGGAGGACGGCCTGTTTGAGCGCTTTCCCTGCGACGCGATTTTTGCCATGCACAACATGCCGGGTTATCCGCAAGGGCGGCTGGTGTTTCGCAGCGGGCCCACCATGGCCTCGTCGGACTACGTGACCGTGACCGTGCGCGGGCGCGGTGGCCACGGAGGCATGCCGCACCGCGCCGACGACCCGTTGGTGGCGGCGTCGTCCATCGTCATGGCTCTGCAAACCATTGTCTCGCGCAACACCGACCCGCTTCAGCCCGTGGTGATCACCGTGGGCGCCTTTAACGCCGGCCACGCCAACAACGTGATTCCCGACACCGCCAAGCTCGAAATTGGCGTGCGCGCGCTGGACCCGGCCGTGCGCCGCGCCACCGAAGCGCGCATCAAGGCCTTGGTGCATGCCCAGGCCGAAAGCTTCGGCGTGCAAGCCGACATCGACTGGCGGCCCGGCTACTCGGTGCTCGTCAATAGCGAGGCCGAAACCCGCTTTGCCTTGAACGTGGCCCTACGGCATTTTGGCGCCGAGCGCGTCAACCCCAACGGCGCCATGCTGACCGGCAGTGAAGACTTTGCCTTCATGCTCGAGCGGGTGCCCGGTTGCTACCTGTTCATCGGCAATGGCGCCGATGGCGAGCCGGGTGCCTGCATGGTGCACAACCCGGCTTATGACTTCAATGACCGCAACATCGGAATCGGCGCAGCCTACTGGGTGGCGCTGACGCAGGATTACCTTTTCCCCGCCCCCTGAACCTCAACCCACCACCCGCAAGGAGACTAAAAATGACCCCACGCATCCGCATTCGTGCCTTGGGCGCCACCCTCGCCGCCAGCGTCCTTCTGTCCACGACCGGTTTCGCAAAGGCCCAGGCCTTCCCCAGGAGGCCCATCACCATGGTCATTCCGTATCCGGCGGGCGGCCCTTCTGACCACATTGGCCGACAGGTGCAGCCGCTGGCCAGCCAAAACCTGGGTCAGAACATCATAGTGCAAAACATCGGTGGTGCCAGCGGCACCATCGGCATCGCCCGGGCCTTGTCCGCGCCCGCCGATGGCCAAACCGTGATCCTCGGCTCGCCGATGGAGCTGATCATGGCGCCGCTGGCCTTGCAGGGTGTTGCTTACAATTCTGAAGACATGAAACTGGTGGCCTACTTGGTATCTACCAGCACCATTTTGGCGGTACGCAGCAACTTGGGCGTCAACAACGTGAACCAACTGATTGCCCTAGCGAGAAACTCTGCCAACAGGCCCCTGACCTATGGCAGCGTGGGCTACGGTTCGCTCTATCACCTGATTGGCGAAAAGTTCTCGCAAGATGCTCGCATCCCGCTCACTCACGTGCCCTACCGCGGCATCGCTCCCCTCATGACCGACCTCATGGGAGGGCAGATCGACATGGCGTTTTTGCCCATGGCCGGCACCATCATGCAGGCTGTCAGTGCAGGCCGGATGATAGGCTTGGGCGTGACGGCCAAGACGCCGCATCCGCTGTTCAACCGATACCCGGCGCTGGCAGCCATGCCAGGTCTGGAAGCCTTGGAATTCGAGGTGTGGGCCGGCATACTGGTGCACAAGGACACGCCCGTCGCCGTTTCCGAGCGCCTCAGCCGGGCTTTCTACACCGCTTTGCAGAACACCGAGGTGCGCAACTCGCTCGAAGCAACGGGCAACAATGTCATGAGCCCGCGCAGCCTGACCGAACTGGCTGCCTTCTATCGGCAAGAGACGGAGCGCTACCGCACGATTGCCAGGAGCATGAACCTCCAACCCCGGATGGCACAATAAGCTCGTTTTGCCTTCTGCCGCTTTCCATGGCCCTGTCTATCAGCTCCTTGGACGCCGCACGGGTCCGTCACAAGCGAGGCGGTGTCATGCCGGCGGGAGGTCATGCAGGCCCGCCTAGAGCGGGGGATGCCGACCTGCTTCGATGGACCGCCGCACATAAATGCCAGATGCTTGGCTGGCTGGAAAACAAACCGCCTGACTGGGCTTGAGAAAGTGAGCCAAAAGCGCTAACATCAGCCGATACACGCGTCGGGAGAGACTCGGTTGATTGCAGCCGGGCGCCGAAGGTGCAACCGCCCCGGAAACTCTCAGGCAAAAGGACCGGCGTGTGTGAGGTATTTTTCTGAAAAGTGGCCGTCTTAGTCAGTCGGCCCACCGCAGGAGCAAGTGGTCTGTATCGGGCCATGAATCTCTCAGGTTCCAAACAGAGGGGCGCGTCTCACGCATCCGGCGTTGGCGCTTCCCTTTCCGACGTTTTGGAGCCTTTCATGAAATCGATCGCAGTCATTGGTGGTGGCATCACCGGGGTCACTACCGCCTATGCCTTGGCTAAAAGGGGCTTTGACGTCACCTTGTTCGAGCAAAACCGGTACGCCGCGATGGAAACTTCGTTCGCTAACGGGGGTCAACTGTCTGCCTCCAACGCCGAGGTATGGACGCACTGGTCCACAATCCTCAAGGGCTTGAAGTGGATGCTCAAGAGCGATGCGCCGCTGCTGGTCAACCCCAAGCCCAGCTGGCACAAGGTGTCGTGGTTTCTGGAGTTCATGGCGAACATTCCACACTACGAACGCAACACCACCGAAACCGCCAAGCTGGCCATTGCCGCCCGCCAGCATTTTTTTGCTTGGGCCGATGCCGAGGGTCTAGACTTCAACAGCGAAAAACGCGGGATTCTGCACATATACCGCGACAAGCAGGGCTTTGACCACGCCGGGCGCGTGAGCCAGTTGCTGGCGGCGGGTGGCTTGCCGCGCCAACCCGTGACGCCTGACGAAATCCGCGCCATCGAGCCCACGCTGGCCGGCCAGTATTACGGCGGTTACTACACCGAAAGCGACTCCACCGGTGACATCCACAAATACACCGTCGGCTTGGCTGCGGCGGCCGAGCGTCTGGGCGCGACAATCCGCTACGGACAGCAGGTGCGCCGCCTGCGCAGCGATGGACAGGTCGCTTGGGTGACGGCCCAAGACGACGCCACCGTGGCCACCCACTGCTTTGACGGCTTGGTGGTGTGTGCCGGCGTGGCCAGCCGCGACTTGGCCGCCCAGCTCGGCGACCGCGTCAACATCTACCCGGTCAAAGGATATTCCATCACAGTAAATCTGCTGGATGAACAAAGCCAGCAAGCTGCGCCGTGGGTCAGCCTGCTGGATGACGAAACCAAACTGGTGACCAGCCGTCTGGGTAAGGACCGTTTCCGGGTGGCTGGCACGGCCGAATTTAACGGCGTGAACAAAGACATCCGGGCCGACCGCATCAAGCCACTGATCGACTGGGTGAACCAGTGCTTCCCAGGGGTGAACACCCGTCAGGTGGTGCCGTGGGCCGGCTTGCGCCCGATGATGCCCGACATGATGCCCCGCGTGGGCCGAGGCAAAAAGTCCAACGTGTACTACAACACCGGCCACGGCCACCTAGGCTGGACTCTGTCAGCCGGCACCGCCGACTGGGTGGCGAGCTTGGTGAGCTGCGCCAGCACCCCCGCTGTGCATGCGGTGGCGGCATGATTCAGGCGACAACTATCTTGACATGCGCCGAGGGGATGAACCGCAACCGATAGCAGCCGGGTGGATCGGGAGCCTTTTGGCCGTGTGTGGCTTCAGACCTCGCGCCGACGTGCCAGTGGCGGATTGCCCTCGAAATAGGCCACGATGCCGCGCAGCATGGCGTCGGCCATGTGGTTCTGAAAGCGCGGGTCGCGCAGGCGGCGTTCTTCTTCTGGGTTGCTGATGAAGGTGGTTTCGATCAGCAGGCTGGGGATGTCGGGCGCGCGCAGCACGGCAAAGCCGGCTTGTTCGACGCGCGGCTTGTGCAGTCGCCCGACGCGGCCGATCTCGCGCAGCATCACGTCGCCCACGCGCAGGCTGTCGTTGATCTGCGCCGTCGTGCTCATATCAAGCAAGGTGCGCTGCAGCACGCTTTCTTGTTCGCGCAGGTTGACGCCACCCACCTGGTCGGCAGCGTTTTCGCGGTCGGCCATCCATTGGGCCGCGGCACTGGTGGCGCCGCGTTCGCTCAGCACAAAAACGCTGGAGCCTCGGGGCCTGGGGGTGAAAAACGCATCTGCGTGCACGCTCACAAACAGATCGGCCTGCACCCGGCGCGCCTTTTGCACCCGCACCCGCAGCGGCACGAAGTAGTCGCCGTCGCGCGTCATGAAGGCGCGCAGGGTGTGGCCATTGACTTGGGTGCGGTTGACGCGATCGCGCAACAAGCGGGAAATGCTCAGCACCACGTCCTTCTCGCGTGTGCCGCCAGGGCCGATGGCCCCCGGGTCTTCGCCGCCGTGGCCGGGGTCGATGGCGATAACGAGCAAGCGATCGCTGCGGCCGCCGGTGCTGCCGTGGGTGACGCGGGGCCGTGCCGGTGCCGCTGCGGTCGCTGGCACAGGCTGAACGGGTGGGGTGATCGCCGGCCTCTGGGTCAAGACCGGGGCAGCTGTGGGTGCAGCCGGTGGGGCCGGACGCGCGGTGGCGGTGGCGGCGTTTGCCGCAGGAGGGGGCGGCAGCCGGATGGTGCCCAAGCCCGCCGTGACTGGGCTGCCCTCGGCGGGCAAGCGGGCAATCAGTTCGCCCAGCGGGTCAGGTGCTCGGGTAGGGGGGGTGACACCTTCTGCGGCGCTGCCTTTAAAGCCCGCGTTGCCTGTGCTGGCCGAGGCCGGTTCCGGATTGGGTGCCGCGTCGAGCTCGCGCAGCCGTTGCGCGATCAGTTCATCCAAGGGGTCGCGGGCCTGAGCGGGGAACAGGTCGAGCACGAGGCGGTGCTGGAAGGCCGCCACCGGGCTGAGTTGGAACACCTGCGGGTTGATCGGGCGCTTCAAATCCACCACCACCCGCACCACCCGGGCGGCGTGTTGCCCAACGCGAATCGCGGCCACGTTGGGGTCGTCGGGGCGCACCTTGCCCGTCAACTGCTGCAACATCGGCGCCAGCTCGATGCCCTCCAAGTCCAGCGCCACGCGCGGTGGGTCGGCCAGGAAATGGGGCGTGGCTTGCAGGGCGGCGTCGGACTCGATGGTGATGCGGGTGTAGTCGGGCGCGGGCCACAAGCGCACCGCCACGATGCCGGCACCCCAGGCCAGTTGGTGCGGGCCGAGCGTAAGCACGAGGCTCGAACCCAGCCACTGCAGGGCGCTGCGGCGTCTCATGCCTGCAAAGCCTTCAGCAGGCGCAAACCCAGAGCGCTGCGCGCGCACAGCCGCAGCCGGCGCCGTTCGTCGGCCAGGGTTTCGAGGTGCAGGTCGAGGTCGGGCATGGGCAGCAATCCAGCGGCTTTTTCGGGCCACTCCACCAACTTGAGGCCGGGTTCGGCAAAAAGTTCACGCAGTCCCGCATCTTCCCACTCTTGAGGGTTGATAAATCGGTAAAAATCCGCATGAACGGCATCCATGCCAGTGCCCCGGCGGGGGTCTGCATCGAGGCGGTAGGTCTCGACGATGGCGTAACTCGGGCTTTTGATGCGGCCCGTCACGCCCAAGGCGCGCAACAAATGGCGCACAAAAGTGGTTTTGCCGCTGCCCAAATCGCCCCGCCAGTGCAAGTGGGCGTGGTCGATCTGGGCGCAGTCGGCCAGCCGGGCGGCGAGGGCGGCGGTGGCGCTTTCGTCGGCCAGCAGCAGGGTCACGCAAGCCAGCGGCGGCGGCGTGGCGGCTTGGCTTCCTACAATCGGTGGGGTATGTTCGATGCGGCT
The DNA here is from genome assembly GCF_000828895.1 of Serpentinimonas raichei. Taxonomy (NCBI): domain Bacteria; kingdom Pseudomonadati; phylum Pseudomonadota; class Betaproteobacteria; order Burkholderiales; family Comamonadaceae; genus Serpentinimonas; species Serpentinimonas raichei. The sequence continues at coordinate 926,893 of NZ_AP014568.1, forward strand.
CAATTCGTTACACAGGTTCAAGGCTGGGGCCGGGAATTGGGATTCTCGCAAATCGGCGTGGCCGGTGTCGATTTGCGCCACGCCGAAGCCGGGTTGTTGCAGTGGTTGCAGGCCGGGTTTCATGGACAGATGCACTACATGGCCGCGCACGGCCTCAAGCGCGCGCGCCCGGCCGAGCTGGTTCCGGGCACCTTGAGCGTAATCACCGCCCGCATGGATTATCTGCCCGCCAGCGGCAATCCCGGCTGGCGCGAGCAGGAATGGAAGACTCTGCAGCAGCCCCTGCAAGCCAACGTGGCCTTGTACGCCCGGGGGCGCGACTACCACAAGGTGCTGCGCCAGCGGCTGCGGCGGCTGGCCGAGCGCATCGAGCAATCCTTGCGGGAGCAGGGGGGGCCTTGCGAGTCGATGTTCAAGGCCGCAGGCCAGGCCGCGCAGCAAGCCCCGAGCTGGCGCGTCTTTACCGACTCGGCCCCGGTGCTGGAGGTCGAGCTGGCACAGCGCAGCGGCCTGGGCTGGCGCGGCAAACACACGCTGGCCTTGAGCCGCGAGGCCGGTTCGATGTTTTTTTTGGGCGAGATTTTTCTCAATTTTGAGCTGCCGCCCACGGCGCCGACCAGCGCCCACTGCGGCCAATGCCAAGCCTGCCTCGAGGTCTGCCCAACGCAGGCCATCGTGGCCCCATACCGGCTCGATGCGCGCCGCTGCATCGCCTACCTGACCATCGAGCACACCGGGCCGATTGCGCCCGAGCTGCGGCCCCTGATCGGCAACCGCATCTACGGCTGCGACGACTGCCAATTGGTCTGCCCGTGGAACAAGTACGCCCAGCGCACCTCTGTGCCCGATTTCGAGCCGCGCGCCGCCTTGCAGGCCCCCGAGCTGCTGCGTGTTTGGGCCTGGAGCCGGGCCGAGTTTGAGCGCCACACCGAAGGCAGCCCGATCCGGCGCATCGGCCACGAGCGCTGGCTGCGCAACGTGGCGGTGGCCTTGGGCAATGCGTTGGCCAGCGACGGCTTGGAGCCACAGCAGGCGGCTGCCATCCAAGCGGCATTGCATGCCCGGATCGAAGACACCAGCCCGTTGGTGCGCGAGCATGTGCGCTGGGCGCTGGCGCAACACCCTGCAAATCCTGTGGAGCAAGACCCATAAGCCCGCGCAGCCCATGTGCCTGCTGGCGGAAGCGGTGAGATTCGAACTCACGAACGGGGTTACCCGTTGCCGGTTTTCAAGACCGGTGCAATCGACCACTCTGCCACGCTTCCCGATACCCAACGCACGAGCACCGATTGTAAGCGGCAAGGGACACAAGGAGGACAGCGCGGGGAGGAGCGCGCAGATAGGGTGTGCCAGTAGGAGGCAGGCAGGGATGGGTCTGTCAGGGATTTTCTGACTGCATCTCCAGTCATTTTCCGACTCATGGCGTTGCGCGGGCGGCCTACAGTCAACACCAAGCTGGGCGCACGGTGCACCCGCAAACGCTGGAGATCATGATATGGTGACGAACAGCGACGCCTTGGGCGTCAGTGCCAATGCGCTAAATCGGCCACGGCCGGTTCCTGTGGGTATCAAAAAGTCGGTCAATCGAACCGAATACTGGCCGTTTACGCTGCGACTGGCCAGCGGTGCGCAGGATATGGCCAAGGTGCTGGAGATTCGGCACAGCGCCTACGCCCGCCATTTGCCAGAGGCCTTGAGCGCTTCGCTGCGCCAACCCGAGGCGATGGACAGCGCAGCAGGGGTGGTGATGCTGCTGGCCGAGTCAAAACTAGACGGTTCGCCCATGGGAACCATGCGCATTCAGACCAACCGCGCGCAAGCGCTGGCACTGGAGCAGTCGGTGCAATTGCCGCAGTGGATGCAGGGCTTGCCGCTGGCCGAAGCCACGCGCCTAGGCGTGAGCCTAGAGGGCTCGGCGCGCTTGGTCAAAGTGGCCCTGTTCAAGGCCTATTACCTGTATTGTTTGCAAGCCGGCATCCGCTACATGGTCATCACCGCTCGAGCACCGTTGGACCGTCAGTACGAACGCATGCTGTTCCAAGACGTGTATCCGCATCTGGGCTACATCCCGCTCTCGCATGTGTTCAATTTGCCGCATCGGGTTTTGTATTTGGATGTGCAAAACGTGCGTGAACAGTGGGAGGAGGTGGGACACCCGATGCTGGATTTTATGTGCAACACGAGGCACCCCGATCTGCAACTCTGAAGTTGCCAGAGACTTTCAGGTGCGCGGTGTGGGTGCGGCCTGCGGTGGGTCAGCTCCCAGCACCAGATCGACGTGGTCGAGCTCATCCGGCTTGAGGGTGCTGAGGTAGGCCATGAGCTGCGCATCGGCTATGAAATCGGCGCCGCTTTGGGCCTGCAAAATCGCATCGGGTAGCTGCGGCCGAGCCACCACGAAACCTTGCACGTAGTCCACCCCAATTTCGGCCAGCGTTTCCACCGTTGCAAAATCCTCGGCCCACTCGGCGATGGTTTTCATGCCTAGGTTTTGCGCCAAGCTGACGATCGCCTCGACGATGGCTATGTTGGCGGGGTGCTGGTTCATGTTGACGATGAAGCTGCCGTCAATCTTCAGTAAATCGGCTGGCAATTCCTTGAGATAGGAAAACGAGGTGTAGCCCGCACCAAAATCGTCCAGCGCCACTTTGGCGCCCACTGCACGCACCCGGTCGATGAAGCGGCGGGTGTTTTCCATATCGTGCAAGGCCACACTCTCGGTGATTTCGAGGCAGATTCGCTGCGCCACGCTGCGGTGGCGTTCGAGCATGATGAACACATCGTCTATGAAGCGTTCATCATTGAGCGAAGCGCCACTAAAATTGATGCAGACAAAGCGGTTGAGCGACAGCTGTTCCTGATGCTGTTCCAGCCAGTTCAAGGTCTTTGATAAAACCCATCGATCAATCATGCCCATGCGGCCGGCAATTTCGGCGGCATGAATCAGGCGTGCAGTGGGAATGAGCGCACCATGGGCGTCCTGCATGCGCAGCAAGACCTCAAAATTGAGCGATTCATACGGGCTGCGCAGCGACATGATGGGCTGCATTTCCAGAAACAGTCCGGCTATGGATGACTGACTGGCCAGCTGCTCGACCAAGAGCAGTTCGGTCTCGTGGTCTGTAAAAACATTCGAGTTGCGGTCGAACACCACCAGCGCGTTGCCTTGGCCTTTTTTGGCCATGCGGCAGGCATGATCAGAGGTCGAGACCACATCTTTGGCCAGGCTTCCCGCCGCCACTTCAATCAAACCGATGGAGCTGCGCACCTGAAAAGCGCGTTCGCCGACTTGGCAGGGGTTGCCGCCGATCTGCTGTAGGATTTCACGGCACGTGGCTTCGGCAACTGCCAGCGGGGTATTGGGCATCACAAATAGAAATTCATCTCCACCCACGCGGCCCAAGTGCATCTCTGGCCCCAGCGGAATTTGGGCGCGTTGGCAAACGGTCTGCAGCACCGCGTCCCCAGCCGCGTGACCGTAGAGGTCGTTGATGAGCTTGAATCGGTCCAGATCGAGGTAGGCGACAGCCAATGGTTTGCCAAGCCCAATGTCCGAGATGCTGGAATTGAGAATCTGCTCGATGCCGTGCCGGTTGAGGACCTTGGTTAGGGTGTCGTGATGGGCCAAGAACTTCAGGTTTTCGGTGGCTAGGGATTTTTCAGTGATGTCTTGGAAGGTGCCTTCAATTTTGTCGCCAGCCCGGGTGGCGCGCACCTGGAAGCGCCGCGGCGTTTGATCGGGGTGCTCAATTATCACCTCCAGTTCGGCGGTCGAGCAGGTTTGTGTTTGCTCGAGCAGGGCTTGCCAGTGCGCAGAACCAAAGCGTTGCGGCCAGGTTTGTTTGCGCAATGCCGGATCGCTGGTCTGGAGCATGTTCAGCAAGGCCGGATTGGCGCTGCTTAGGCTTCCGTCCAAATCAAGGGTGAACAGACCGATGGGTATCACTTCATAGGTGTGTTGCAGCTCGGCCTGCGCAGCCAGTTTTTGTAGCTGGGCTTGCCGCATCTGTTCAGCAATGGCCAGCGAAGCGAGCAAGCTTGATGCCAAGGCGGCGGTGAGGCTGTTGAAGCTGCCGATCCAGCCTTTAAGTCCTAATGCGGCTGCCGCAACTTCATAAAGGCTTGCAAAAAGGGCGATGCCAATTGATGCTGCGTACCACAAGGCTACTCGAGATTGGGTGCGAAGCAATATTCGGGTGAGCATGAATAGCAAAATAGCCACACCCAAACCAGTAAAGACCCATATTAATGGTAAAAAATGCGCATAGGGTAGGGTGAGCGCCAGCAGCAGCAAGGGTGGGCAAGACCATTTGGCGACATTGATCAATATTTTATATCCAACTCCACTGAGTTCTTCCTTAAATAGAGAAATAAACAATGTAAATGTAACCACGTAATACAAAGCCAGCGTCAACGGTCGCATGGTTTGCTGCCATGCAAACGGGATGGTATGCCCCAGCCATTGCTGATCCCAGCCCATCGAGAGCGCGGCCATGCGCAGGTTCACCACCAGCCAGGCGGCAAACAGGATGTAGGTGCGGTTGCGGTTGATGAAGCCGGCAATCAGGGTAAAGAGCGCCAGCACCAGAATGCCGCCATCGAGCAGCCCCGAGCCGCGGTGGAATTGCAATTCGCGCGAGGACAGTTCGGCCGCGGCCCACTGCAGGGCGCTGATGCGCCCCGGGCCCACCAGCACGGTGCGACACAGCAGGGCTTGGGCACCGCTGGGGTCGAGGGCAAAGCCGGCGCGGACCGGCAGGATGGAACCTTGTGGCGGCGTAGTCCGCGAAGCTGCGCCCAGGATTTGCAGGGTGCTGGCGTTCCAGCAACTCAGGCTGTAGGTGTGGCGTGAGGGGAATTCGATCCGAATGGCTTGGGTCGCGGGCAAGGGTTGCAGCAACAGCCAAAAGGGTGACTCTTGCAATTCGGTGTCTTGCTGTGGAACGGGGGCTGGTGCGGCTTGCCTCAGTTGCTGCAGCGCATCGGAGGCTTGCCAATTTCCTTGCGTGTCTTGCAGCACCTGAAAATTCAAGGCCTTGCCTTGAGCGGCCGTGTAGGGGCTGTGCCAGTTCCAGAGCGCCCACAGGGTCAGCAGGCCGAACAAAACAGGAAGCCAAAAAACCGAAAGCCCCAGCAGCAAACGATCCAAGCCCTGATTGAGGCGAGGCAGCCGAACCGATGGCGGGAGCGAAAGTGGAGGCATAAACTGGGCTTGACCCGGTGTGATGGTTTCTCCCTTTCGACAGCAGCCGGATTATGCGTCCAAAATCGCCCGATTCCGCACTTGTGCCACACTCTGGCGCTTATGGACAAACCCGAACTGGCGCGCCATGCGCTGGCCAGCTACGACCGGCTGCTGCAACTCGACCCTGGGTTGCGACCGCGGCCGGGGCAGCGCCTGATGGCGGAACAAGTGGCGCAGACCTTTAGCCTTGCCGATCTGGGGCCGACGGCGGCCTCGCCGGCGCTGCCCGGGGTCAAGCCAGAGCGTGCGGTGGCGGTCATTCAGGCCGGTACCGGGGTGGGGAAGTCGCTCGCCTACTGCGCGCCGGCCCTTGCCATGGCGCTCCAGCGCAACACGCGCTTGCTCATCAGCACCGCCACGGTGGCCCTGCAAGAGCAACTGGTGCACAAGGATTTGCCCGCTTTGGCGGCGCAGTCGGAGCAGCCCTTTCGGTTTGCCCTGGCCAAGGGGCGCGGGCGCTACGTGTGCAAGCTCAAGCTGGAGCGCCAGTTGTCCCGTTTGGGAGGGGCGCGCACCAGTGACGGCGCCGCCGAGGAGGATGTGCACGAAGACGATTGGTTTCTCGAGGCCCAGCCGGCCCCGCAGGGTCAATCCGATGACCTAGCCGTTTTATCGGCCCTGCAAACCGAATTGGCCAGTGGTCGCTGGGGGGGCGATCTGGACACCTTGAGCCAAGCCCCGGATGGCCGTGTCTGGCAGTCGGTGGCGGTGCAAGCCAGTTCTTGTGCGGCGCGCCATTGTCCGGTCTACCACCAGTGCAGCTATTTTCAGCAGCGCAAGGAGCTGGTGGGGGCGCAGGTGATTGTGGTCAACCACGACTTGCTGCTCAGCACCTTGGGCTCGCGCACCTTGCCCGAGCTGGACAATTGCCTGCTGGTGATCGACGAGGCGCACCACCTGCCGGCCGTCGCATTGGAGCAGTTTGCCAGCCGCATGGACTTGAGCCGCTTGGGCTGGATCGAGCGGCTGGCTCAGCGCGCCCTGCGCACCGGCGCCTCCTTGGGGCTGGACGAGTTGGCCGCCGTTCCCGGCCACGCGGCGGCGCTGCGCTCGGCGATGCAAGAGCTGGCGCGCTTGGTGGTGCTTCAGTTTGGTACCGAACTGGGTGGCGTGCCGCTTTCACAAAGTGCCTCGGCCACTGCGGGTGCTCGCCAAGCCGCCTTGGCTGCCTCGGGGGCGGCAGGCACGGGGTTTGCCACCGAGCGCGTGGCCCGCCTTGGTGCAGGCCAAACGCCGCCCGCGCTGCTCGAGCCCCTGAACGCTTTGTTGCGCAGCGCGGGCGCTTTTATCGATTTGCTGCGGCTGCTGGCCAAGGCCTTGCGCGCCGAAATGCGCGATCAGCCCCAGCAGTCGCGCCAACTGGCCACCCAGTACGCCCAGTTGGGCAGCTTGACGCCGCGCCTAGAGGCCGCGCACGAGACCGCGCGCCTGCTGTTGCAACAACCCACCGAGGGCGCCGAGCCGGTGGCCAAATGGTTTGGCTGGCAGTCGGCGGGAGCGGATGCGGCGCTGATGGCGCACGCCAGCCCCACTTTGCCTGGCAGCACCCTGCGCCAGCACCTGTGGGGCTCGGTGCGCACGGCGGTGCTGACTTCGGCCACCTTGAGCAGCGGCGGCCGCTTTGATTATTTTTTGCGCGAATCCGGCCTCGATCACGACCCCGACGTCTGCGCCCTCGAGGTGCCCAGCCCCTTCGATTTCAGCCGCCAAGGGCGCATCGTGCTGGCCAGCACACGCGCCGATCCCAAAGACGCGAGCGCCTTCAATGCCGAGCTGGTATGCAGCCTGATGCAGGATTTGGCTTGCGTGCGCCACGGGGCGCTGGTGCTGTTCACCTCGCGCCTGCAGCTGCGGCTGGCTTGCGAGGCGCTGCCGCCGGCATTGCGACCGCTGGTGCTGGTGCAAAACGAGTTGCCGCGCCAGCGCCTGCTGCGCCTGCACACCGAACGGGTGGCGACCGGGCAGCCCTCGATCATCTTTGGCATGCAGACTTTTGGCGAGGGGCTGGACTTGCCGGGCCGGCTGTGTGAGGATTTGTTCATCACCAAGCTCCCCTTCGCCCCGCCCGACGACCCGGTGGGTCAGGCGCGCGCCGAGTGGCTGCGCGCTGCCGGGCGGGATCCGTTTCAGGAGCTGGTGCTGCCCGCCGCTGCGATCCGGCTGGCGCAGTGGGTGGGGCGCGCCATACGCACCGAAGACGACCGGGCGCAGGTCTATTGCTACGACCGGCGCCTGCACCAGAGCCGCTTTGGCCAGCAGTTGCTGGCCGGGCTACCGCCTTTTGAGCGGGTGCTGCGCCCGCTCCAGTCTGCATTCGCCCCGCTTTGAACAAGACTTGGGCAGACCGGGCAAGCAGTCCGGGGTTTCAGGCCCCAGCTGGAGGAAACTTCTTGTACCAAGCCCCATAGGCCCAGCAAGCGGCGCAAAACGAGAACGCCCATTCCAGCGTGGCAAAAATCACCAGCATGGTAGCCGGCACCATCCACAGGTTGCTGCCCGAGAGGAACAGCGCCAGCGACACGCTGCTGGCAATGAACAGCACCTTGTTGGCAAACATTTTGGCGCCCGCGTCTTCGAGCTTGCCGGCGCAGTTCAGGCGCAGCATGAGCGCTTTCCATGCGTAGTGCGAGGGGCAGCGGTGGTGCCCGACAAAGCCGCGCACCAACCCGAGCGCGACCAGCAGCGCCATCAGCCACGGTAGGTTGAGCGCCAGCGCCAGCGCGGCCACGGCGGCAGTGAGAAAGGCTTCAAGGCGGATCACGTTGGACCAGACCTGGGGGACGTCGAAACGCAGCATATGAGACTCCTGAAAAACGGGTAGGGGTATTGTAGCGTGTTCTTGGGAAGCGTGCACTGTGCCGACCCTACAATCGAAGGCTAACGGAGTGCAGCTATGAGCATCAAGAGCGACAAATGGATCCGCCGCATGGCCGAGCAGCACGGCATGATCGAGCCCTTCGAGCCGGGGCAGGTGCGGCAGGCGGATGGGCAAAAAATCATCAGCTACGGCACCAGCAGCTACGGTTACGACATCCGTTGCGCAGGCGAGTTCAAGGTCTTCACCAACATCCACAGCACGGTGGTGGACCCGAAAAACTTCGACGCCAAGAGCTTTGTGGACTTTGAAGGCCCGCACTGCATCATTCCGCCCAATAGCTTTGCGCTGGCGCGCACGGTGGAGTATTTCCGCATCCCGCGCAATGTGCTCACCATCTGCCTAGGCAAGAGCACCTATGCGCGCTGCGGCATCATCGTCAACGTCACACCCTTCGAGCCCGAGTGGGAGGGCTATGTGACGCTGGAATTTAGCAACACCACGCCGCTGCCGGCCAAAATCTACGCCGGCGAGGGCTGCGCCCAGGTGCTGTTTTTCGAGAGCGACGAGGTGTGCGAGGTATCCTACAAAGACCGGGGCGGCAAATACCAAGGTCAGCAGGGCGTGACGCTGCCGCGCGCCTGAGCCACCGTTGCCGTCGCAGATTTCAAACCAGCCCACCTCGGCCAATCCTTCGCGCCATGTCCGACCTCGATTTGTTTGGCTTCGGCCCGCAGCCCAGCGGCGAGCCCGAGCGCTCCTACCCGCGCCGCGACCGCATCATCAAAGGGCGGCCGCTGCGCCAGACTTGGGACTTGCTCGATGCGTCTTTGCAAGGTGCGCGCGTGCTCAGCAGCGGCCTGTGGCGCTGCGAGGTGGGTGAATGGGCGATCGCTTTCGGCCCGACCGAGCGCGAGGTATTTACGGTGCTCGAGGGGCGCTGTCGCATCCGGCGCGACGACGGCAGCCACGAGGAAGCCGGCCCGGGCCAGACGCTGCACATCCCGCCCGGCTTCACGGGTTCATTTCAGGTGTTGGAGCCGGTGCTCAAGGTCTATGTGATCGTGGAGTAGGGCGGCTCCACCAAGGGCAGCCGCACGCACGCGCGCAGCCCAAGGGGGTGACCGCGCTCGTCGAGACGGTTTTGCAAGTCGATCTGGCCGCCCAGCGTTTGCACGATGCCGTGGCAAATGGCCAGCCCAAGGCCCGAGCCATGCGGGGCGTGGGCGGCACTGTGGAAGGGCTGAAAGGGGTTGTCGAGCAGTTCCTGTGGCAGGCCGCCGCCGCTGTCTTCGATGGTGAGCTGGCCACACCCAGTGCCGGGCTGGGTGTGCAGTTCGATGCGCAGCGCACCGCCCGGCGCCGAGTGGCGTATGGCGTTGTGCAGCAGGTTGCGCGCCAGCTCTTTGAGCGACCACTCGTGTGCCCGCACGCGCATGGTTGCGGCTGCGGGGTCGAGCCTCCACTCGAAATCCAGCTGCTTGTCGGCCACCAGCGCGGCCACATCCAGTGCCACCGTGCGCAGCGCCTCGGCCCAGACGACCACCGGCACGTCGGACTGAATGCGCAACTGCTCGATCTTGGCCAGCGCAAGCATCTGGTTGGCCAGTTCGGTGGCGCCATCGACGGTTTGCATCATTTCGCGCAGCGCCAACTGGGTCTCGACGTCGCCGCGCAGGGCCGATTGCAGTTGGGTGCGCAACACCGCCAGCGGTGTCTTGATCTGGTGCGAGGTGTCGCGGATGAAGCGCTTTTGATGCTGCAACAGCTCACTCAAGCGGGCCATGTGTTGGTTGGTGGCTTGCACCAAGGGCAGCAGCTCGGTTGGGGCGGCGGTGCTGTCGAGCGGGCTGAGGTCGTTTTCAGGACGTTCGGCCAAGGCGGCGCTGAGTCGGCGCACCGGCAAGGTGGCGCGCTGCACCGCCACGTACACCACCAAGCCGATCAGGGCGATCAAGAGGCTCTGGCGCCACACCATGTCGAGCAAGATCTGGCGCGCCAGGGTTTGACGCAGCTCCAGCGTTTCGGCCACTTGGATGGTGGCCATGCCCAGTCCATGCACCCCGGCCACGGGTTGCAGCAACACCGCCACGCGCACCGGCACGCCTTGGTAGTGGTCGTCGTAGAAGTGCACCAGCGCGGCGTACAGGGTGCGCTGGGGCAGCGTGCCATCCCAAGGCGGCAGATCGGCAAAGCCCGACACCAGCTCGCCCGAGAAGCCGGTGACGCGGTAGTACAGGCGGCTGCGGTTGTCGGCCTCGAAGGCTTCCAGCGCGGCGTAGGTCAGGGAGCCCAGCAGCCGGTGGCCAAGTTTGGCATCGGGCACCACCTCGAGCTGTTCCCCGATCGCCTTCGCGCTGGCCAGCAGGGTGCGGTCGTAGGCGGTGTCGGCCGCACTCAGGGCCTGCTGGTACAGCACATAGGTGTTGAGCACCAGAAAAGCCAGCACCGGCAGCAAAATGCCCAACAGCAACTGGTTGCGCAGCGAGCTTGGGGTTAGGTTCATTCTAGGCTTTTGAGCAAATAGCCCAAGCCGCGCAAGGTCACGAGTTCGACGCCGAGGTGGGCGATTTTCTTGCGCAGCCTGTACACCACCACCTCGACCGCATCGGGCTGGATTTCATCGGCGTGGGGAAACACCCGCTCCAGCAATTGCTCCTTGGCGATGGCCCGCCCCGGGCGCTCCAGCAGGGCGCGCAGCAGCGCCGCTTCGCGCGGTGCCAGATCGAGCGCCCGGCCCTCGAAATACACCGCGCCACTGTCGGGGTCGGCGCGCAGGCCGCCAAACGCGGGCAGTGTGCCAACGCCGGCTGCGCTGCCGGGCGTGGCGGCACCGCTCTGGCTGCGCCGGTGCAGGGCGCGCACGCGGGCCTCGAGTTCGTCGAGGTCAAAGGGCTTGGGCAGGTAGTCGTCGGCCCCAGTCTTGAGGCCGAGCACGCGGTCGCCCACGGTGCCGCGGGCGGTGAGGATGATGACCGGGGCGGCAAAGCCGGCTTGGCGCGCTTTCTGCAACACCTGCAAACCGTCTAGCCCGGGCAGGGTCAGGTCGAGCAGCACCACGTCGGGGGCGCTGGCGGCCCATGCATCGAGGGCTTGGCGGCCGTCGCCACACAAGGCCACTGCGATGCCGCGCCGCTGCAAGGAACGCTGCAGGCTGGCCTGCATGGCGAGGTTGTCTTCGATCAGCAGCAGCTTCATGGTGTCGGGAGAATTATCGTTCGATCGAACGCCTGCTGGTGTGGGCCGGGGTTTGCCAGGGCAGCGGTATGCGGGTAAATCCCGATCTGTTTGACAGCGCTTTGACAGCCTGAGGGCGCAACATCGCGGCATTCCAAAACCTAGGAGATCCACCATGCGCCGCGACACCTTTCTCAAATCCCTGACGGCACTGGCGGCGGTCAGCGCCACCGGCTTGCCCCTGACGGCGTGGGCGCAGACTGCGCTGCGCCTGATGATCCCGGCCAATCCGGGCGGCGGCTGGGACCTGACCGGGCGCGCCCTCGGCCAAGCCCTGCAGGATGCCGGGCAGGCGCGGTCGGTGACCTTCGAAAACCGCGGCGGGGCTGCGGGTACGATCGGGCTGGCGCAGTTTTACAACGCACGCCGCGCCGACCCGGACGCCTTGTTGGTGATGGGGGCGGTGATGCTGGGCGGCATCATCACCGGACGGCCGCCGGTGAGCATCACCCAGCTCACGCCGATTGCGCGCCTGACGACCGAGTTCAACGTGTTCGTGCTGCCGGCCGATTCGCCGCTGCGCACCATGCGCGATGTGGTCGAGCAGTTGCGGCGCGACCCCGGCAGCGTGAAATGGGGCGGCGGTTCGCGCGGCTCCACCGAACACGTGGCGGCGGCCCTGATCGCCCGTGCGGCGGGCGTCGACGCCGGGCGCATCAATTACGTGCCGTTTCGTGGCGGCGGCGAGGCGGTGGCGGCCATTCTGGGCGGCAACGTGACGGTCGGCGGCAGCGGCCTGAGCGAGTTCCTGCCCCACATTCAGGCCGGGCGCATGCGCGCCATTGCCGTCACCTCCGAGCAGCGCCTGCCCGGGCACAACATCCCGACCCTGCGCGAGCAAGGCATCGACGTGGTGATCGGCAACTGGCGCGGCGTCTATGGCGCGGCGGGCATCACGCCAGCGCAACGTGCCGCGCTGACCGAGCGGGTGCAGCGCGCCACCGAAAGCCAAACCTGGCGCACGGCCTTGCAAACCAATGGCTGGACGCCGGCGTTCTTGTCCGGGCCGGCTTTTGACCAGTTCGTCGAGCGCGACTTTGCCCGTCTGCGCGCCGTCATGGCGATGTCGGGCATGATCTGAGCCGCGCCGACGGAGCAAGGCCATGACGCAACCCACCGAATCGCCGCAGGTGCCACAACCCGCGCACTCCGCGCACTCCTCGCACTCGGTCACGCTGCAGGTGCTGCTCTCGCTGGGGGTGATCGGGGTGGCGGCGCTGCTGGCTTACGGCGCGACGCAGATTCCCTCCGAGGCCGGGTATGCGGGCATCGGGCCCAACTTTTTGCCTTGGGTGGTGGCGGCGGCCCTGCTGTTGTGCGGGGGCTTGCTGTTGCGCCAGGCCCTCACGGGCGGCTTCCAGGACCTCGACGAGGCATCGGGGGCGGCGCGCGCCGACTGGCATGCTTGGGCTTGGGTCTCGGCTGGGGTGCTGGCCAACGCGGCATTGATCGAGCACATCGGTTTCGTGCTCAGTTGCGCCCTCTGCTTCATGCTGGCTGTGCGTGGCCTGCGCCTGGCCGCAGGCAAGCCCGGTGGTGGGCTGATGGGGCTGCTGCGCGACGCGGCCATCGGCTTGCTGCTGGCGGCCCCGGTGTACTGGCTGTTTGCCCAACTGCTGGCGGTTAACCTGCCCGGCCTGACCGATACCGGTTGGATCTGAGCCTACCTTTGGGCCGCGCCTAGCGGCAGCTGCGATGGAAACTTTCGATCTCTTGATGAGCGGCTTTGCCACCGCCGCGACCCCGTCCAACCTGATGTGGGCTTTTTTGGGCTGCGCGCTCGGCACGGCCATTGGGGTTTTGCCGGGTTTGGGGCCGGCGGTGACGGTGGCTATGCTGCTGCCCATCACGGCCCAGGTGGAGCCGACCGGCTCGCTGATTTTTTTCGTCGGCATTTACCTCGGGGCCATGTACGGCGGCTCGACCACCTCGATTTTGCTCAACACCCCGGGCGAAACCGGCACCATGGTGACGGCGCTGGAGGGCTTCAAAATGGCCAAGAGCGGGCGCGCCGGAGCCGCCTTGGCCACTTCGGCGATCGGCTCCTTCGTGGCCGGCACCATAGCCATCGTGCTGCTGACTCTGTTTGCGCCTGCGGTGGCGGATTGGGCGGTGGAGCTCGGGCCGCCCGAGTATTTCACCCTCATGCTGTTGGCTTTCGTCACCGTCAGCACGGTGCTGGGCAAAAGCGCGCTGCGCGGCCTCACCGCCTTGTTTCTCGGGCTGGCGCTGGGGCTGGTGGGGATGGACCAGATCACCGGCCAGGTGCGCTACACCGGGGGCGTGCTTGAATTCATGGACGGCATCGAGGTGGTGCTGGTGGCGGTGGGCCTGTTTGCCGTGGCCGAGGCGATCTACAACGCCATGTACGAGGGCCGCAGCACCAGCACCATGAACCGCCTGACCCGGGTGCGCATGAACCGCAGCGAGTGGAAACGCTCGTGGCCGGCGTGGTTGCGCGGGGCCGGCATGGGCTTTCCGTTTGGCACCATTCCGGCCGGCGGCACCGAGATCCCCACCTTCTTGAGCTACGCCACCGAGCGCAAGCTGGTGGCGCCCCAGCACCGGGCCGAGTTTGGCAGCACCGGGGCGATCGAGGGCGTGGCAGGCCCCGAAGCAGCCAACAACGCCGCCGCCACCGGCACCCTGGTGCCCTTGCTGGCCTTGGGGATACCGACTTCGGTAACCACGGCGGTGCTGCTGACGGCGCTGCAAAACTACGGGCTCAACCCGGGGCCGCAGTTGTTCCAGACCTCGGAGGCGCTGGTGTGGGCGCTGATCGCCTCGCTCTACATCGGCAACGTGATGCTGCTGCTGCTCAACCTGCCCCTGATCCGGCTCTGGGTCAAGCTGCTGCTGGTGCCCAAACCGATGCTGTACGCGGGCATCATGGTGTTTGCCACGGTCGGGGTGTACGGCATGCGCCAGAGCGCTTTCGATCTGTTCCTGATGTTTGCGGTGGGCATGCTGGGGGTGCTGATGCGGCGTTTCGATTTCCCGGTTGCGCCGGTGATCGTGGGCCTGATTCTGGGCCCGCTGGCCGAGGCGCAGTTGCGCAACGCGCTCTCGATCGGCGAGGGCAATTGGTCGGTCTTCATCGAGCGCCCGCTCTCGCTGGCATTGCTGGTGATCGTGCTGCTGGTGCTGATCACGCCGCGTTGGCTGGCGTGGCGGCGGCGCGCCTGAGGCACGGCGCCCGCGCTGTGCCACTCAGCGCGGCCAAGCGCGGCGCAGGCTGCCCGGCGGCAGCAGCACCGCCGCAATCGCCACCATGACGCAGATCACCGCCACGCCGTCTTGCCAGCGCGGCCATTCGTCCATGATCAGGGTGGCGCTGGCGGTGCCGATCAGGGGCACCATCATCACGCTCATGGCGCTGGTGGCGGGCGGCAGATGCCGCGCCAGCGAAAACCAGATGATCTGCGCAAAACCGTAGTTGAACACCACGCCGTAGGCCAGGCTGATCCACATCGGCACGCTGAAGTGGAATTGCGGCCACGGCTCAGACAGCGCCGCCATGAGCCACATGCAGACGCTGGTGAGCGCCATCATCCACACCGTGAGCGCCTCCACGGGCAGCGTGAGGTGGGCGCGGCGCATCATCAGCGTGCCGATGGCCCAGCACATGGCCGCGCCCAGCATCACGGCCACGCCAAAGGGGCTGCCGGCCAGGTTGCCCCATTCGTCGGCCAGCAGCAGCGCCACCGCCAGCAGCACCGCCAGCGCGGCGGCCACGCTGCGCCGGGTCAGGTGCTGGCGAAAGAACAGCGCGCCCAGCAGCACCGTCCAGACCGGCATGGTAAAGCCCAGAATGGCGGCGCGCCCGCTGGCCAGCGCCTGCACGCCAAAGATCGAGAGCGTGTGCCAGCCGAGCAAGTTGGGCAAACCCAGCACGACCACGCTGCGCCACTCGCTGCCCTGCGGCAGCATGCGCACCCCGCGCAAATAAAAAAACACCGCCAGCCAGAGCGTGCCGCCAGTCATGGTGAAGGCGCGAAAGTACAGCGGCGTGAGCTCTTGCAGCGAGAGCTTCATCATGGGCCAGTTGACGCCCCACATGAGTGTGAGCGCAACCAGCCCGACCAGTTGCTGGCGGTTGAGCATGGGGCGTTTTTAGGGCAGTGGGATCAACCGAGATTGCCCATTAGGGTTTGGCGGGCAGGCGGATGCAGGGGCGAGGTAGTTTTGTCCTGACAGAGGCGTCCATAGCTGGTGCTATGGACAACGATGAAGGGCAAAACTGGCCGCCCATGCGCCGCTTGCACCCAAACAGCACCGTTAGGTGCGCCTAATGGGCAATCTCGGTTCATACCGCGACCGGCGCCTTGATGGCCGGGTGGTGCTGGTAGTCGAGCAGTTCGAAGTCGGCCAGTTCGTAGTCGAAAATCGAAGCCGGCTGCCGCGCCAGCCGCAGCAGCGGGTAGGGGTAGGGTGCGCGGCCGAGTTGCAACTGCACCTGCTCCAGGTGGTTGTCGTAGATGTGGCAGTCGCCGCCGCACCAGATGAATTCGCCCGGCTCGTAGCCGCACTGCTGCGCCAGCATGTGCGTGAGCAGCGCGTAGCTGGCGATATTGAAGGGCACGCCCAGGAACAGATCGGCGCTGCGCTGGTAGAGCTGGCAGCTCAGACGCGGGCGCGGCTGCTGCGCCGTGGCCGGGGCCACGTAGAACTGAAACAACACGTGGCAGGGCATGAGCGCCATCTGCGGCAGATCGGCCACGTTCCAGGCGCTCACCAGGTGGCGGCGGCTGTCTGGGTTGTGTTTGAGCTGCTGCACCAGCTCGGAAATCTGGTCGATCTGGCCGCCGCCGGGGGTGGGCCAACTGCGCCACTGCACGCCATAGACGGGCCCTAGGTCGCCGTCGGGGCCGGCCCATTCGTCCCAGATGCTGCAGCCGCGCTGTTGCAGCCACTGCACATTGCGCCCGCCCTGCAAAAACCACAGCAGCTCGACGATCACGGCCTTGAGGAACACCTTTTTGGTGGTCACCAGCGGCAGGCCCTCGCTCAGGTCGAAGCGCAGCTGCTGCCCAAACACGCTGCGCGTGCCGGTGCCGGTGCGGTCGCCCTTGGCCACGCCGTGGGTGTGAACGTGGCGCAGCAGGTCTTCGTACTGGGTGCGGATGGGGCGCGGGTTCATGGGGGTGGATTATCCGACAGCGCTGCGCGCTTGGGCTCGGATGCGGCCCCGCTGCCGGTCGCGCACGCGGCACACAGGCAGGCCTTGCCGCGCAGAGGCTCGGGCACCCGCGCCAGCGCCGCCGCGCTGATGCTCACGCTGGCGCACCAGCAATCGACCGAGAAACTGCCCGCGGCCGCTACCGCGCACCGGTTGGGTGCCCCGCACAGGGGGCAGACGTGATTTGGTAGCGGTTCCATGTGGGTGTTGGGTGTGGCTTTGGAATGGCCATTTTGCGAAGGATAGCAGAGCCGCCATACTCAAACTTGGCAATGCGTAGCCGGTCAGACACCACGGGCGGCAGAGCTTCAACACCCTCTTGAACAGAGGAAGACGGGGTTAGATGTCGCCTCCCGGACGATCTTATAGACTTAAGGCGCTCACCAACACCCGGCCCGGATTGAGCAGGCCCGGTGGGTCCGCGAGGGCGGGGGCTTGGTTCAGAGGAAAACGGTGGTCCGACACCATTTTTCTTGTTTGCACACTTTTCATCGTCAGGCGATCGCCATCAACCCTTTCTTTTTGATGACGGTGAGCAACCGCAGGGCTGGGCCGCCAGGCTTCTTGACGCCGCGCTCCCAGTCCGAAACGAGATTCTTGGAAACGTTGAGGTAGCGTGCAAACACCGGCTGCGAGATGTGCTCACGCAGGCGGATTTCCAAGATCTCATCCGGTGCCAACACATGCACTGGCGTCAGGCAGGCCTCGTCGAATTCACGCATCGTCTGCTTGTTGACGGCACCAATCTCATGCAGACCCTCCATCGTTTCGTGGATCGCGGCCAAGGCATCACTGCGGTATTTCTTAGGCATCTTTGATGACCTCCTCAAACTGGCGGTTGTGGATGAGCCGCTGCAATTGCTCATCAGTGAGTGCAAGGACCTCCTTGGCCATTCTCTTGAACTGGGCCTCCTCATCCTCTCGGATGTTGTCCTGCACGTTCTTGGGAAACCCAAAAACAAAGAATGCCTTGTCACCCTTGCGGTACAACACGATGCTGCGGTAGCCCTTGGACTTGCCGCCGCCTGGACGTGCAATCCGCTGCTTGATCACACCACCGCCCAGATCGGCACCGATCTGGCCTTGTTCGGCGCGCTCCACTGCATCCCAAAGCGCTTCGGCTGAGATTTTTTCTTTGCGGGCAAACCGCACAAACCAAGCGTTTTTGAAAACCCTCAAGCTGAAGCGCTCCTTTCCATGGCTCTATCTTATCACACCAAGCGTGATACATGAAGCGCCATTCACCTTGCAGCCAACTCTACTGGTTACCTAAAGATGCCCTGTTGGCCCGAAGGCAGCAGCTCGGCCCGCACTGCAGGCGTCAGCATGAAGTGCTCGGCCAGACGCTCTTCGACCTCGCGCAAGGTAGCACCGACCAGCCCAATGGCGCTGACGCTCAGGCGCGCACCAACACCCGGCCCGGATTGAGCAGGCCCTGCGGGTCCAGCGCCTGTTTGATCTGGCGCATCAGGGCCAGCGCCTGCGCGTCTTTGTAGCGCGGCAGGGTGGCGGCGCGCAGGGTGCCGATGCCGTGTTCGGCGCTGATCGAGCCGCCGTGGCGCTGCACGCAATCGAACACCAGCGCGTTGATGTGTGCCTCGTGCTGGCGCAAAAAGGCGGCGGCGTCGGCCCCGGCAGGGCACTGCACGTTGTAGTGCAGGTTGCCGTCGCCCAGGTGGCCGAAGTTGACCAGGCGCGCACCCGGAAGGGCTTGCGCCAGCAGGGCCTCGGCCTCGGCGCAAAAGGCCGGAATGCGCGAGATCGGCAGGCTGATGTCGTGCTTGGCGTTGAGCCCTTCTTGCGCCTGCGCCAGCGGGATGCACTCGCGGATGTGCCACAGGCGCTGCGCCTGCGCCAGCGTTTCGGCCAGCACCGCATCACCGGCGCAACCCTGCTCCAGCGAGGCCTGCAGCAGCGCCTGCAAGCGGGTCTGCACCAAGGCGTGTGCCTGCTCGGGCGCGGCGCTTTCGCTGAGCTCGATCAGCACGCAGTAGGGCCATTGCTGCCACAGCGGCGGGCGCAGCGTGGGCAGGTGCTGCGCCACCAGTTGCAGCGCCAACTGGCCCATGAGCTCAAAGCCGCTCAGGCCCGGCCCGAGCTGGCGCTGCGCCAGCGCCAGCAGCGCCAGCGCCGCCTCCAGACTGGGCACGCCGACCCAGGCGCAGCCTTGCGCCGCCGCCTGCGGCTGCAGCTTGAGCGTGGCGGCGGTGAGGATGCCCAGCGTGCCCTCGCTGCCGATGTAGAGATGGCGCAAGTCGTAGCCGGTGTTGTCTTTGCGCAAGCCGCCCAGCCCGTTCCAGATGGCCCCATCGGGGCAGACCACTTCGAGCCCCAGGCACAGGTCGCGCGCGTTGCCAAAGCGCAGCACCTGGGTGCCGCCGGCGTTGGTGGCCAGGTTGCCGCCGATGGTGCAACTGCCTTCCGAGGCCAGGCTGAGCGGCAGCCAGAGGCCGGCGTTGGCGGCGGCTTGCTGTGCCGTTTGCAGCACGCAGCCGGCTTCGAGGGTGAGGGTGAGGTTGGCCGCATCGAGCGCGCGGATGCGGTTCAGGCGCCGGGTGCACAGCAGCACCTCGGTGCCGCTGGAGTCGGGCACGCCGCCCAGCACCAGCCCGGTGTTGCCGCCCTGGGGCACGATAGCGGCCCCGGCGGCGGCGCAGGCGCGCACCACGGCCGCCACTTCGGCGGTGCTGCCAGGGCGCACCACGGCGCGCGCGCGCCCGCGCTGGCGGCCGCGCCAGTCGCGCTCGTAGGGTTCGAGTTCGGCCGTGGGCGCATCGGGCGCCAGCACGTGGGGGGCACCGACGCAGGCGCGCAGCGCGTCGAGCAGCGGGTCGGGGGCGGTGCCCATCATGGCGCAGCGCGGGCGCTCGGGTCGGTGTCGGCAGCGGCATCTTTGGCCGCCGCTGCCTCGCGCAGTGCCTTGGCCGCTTGCAGCCGCAGCTTGATGTGCATGGCGCAGGCCGTGAACAGCGTCACGCACAGCAGCACCTGCAGCGTCGCCAGCGCCTGCGACCAACCGGTTTCGGTGGTGGCGCGCATCACGCCTTCGAGCACGTACAGCCACACCAGCAAACTCACCCAGCGGTAGGTGTACATGCGCAGGCGCAGCAGGCCCGGCAGCGGCAACAGCAGCGGCAGCACCTTGAGCGCCCACCACGAGCCGCCTTCGCGCAGCGGCGCCAGCCACAGCTCCCAGGCCAGGCCGAGCACGATCAAGCCCAGCACGCTGGCCACCGCGATGAATCGGGTGCGCCGGGCCGCCGCGCTGGGTGGGGTGGAGGTGAGCGCCAAATGGTCGGCGCTGCCTTCGTAATCGGTGGAGGTGCTTGGGTTCATGAATCAGGGGCCAAAGACCGTGGCATGATAGCCGGATGCAGGCATCCAAATTGTCAACCGGGGCCATGGGCGCGGCCAATATCTTGCGCCACGCCGAGTTCGGTGGCTTTCTCGACCAGCCAGTCCATGCGCTCGTTGGCTGGCCAAGCACAGCGGGTTTTCGGCGGACACCAGCGTGTGCATAGCGGCGCACGACCGCGCCGGGCTGGAGCGGCTGCTGCGCTACTGCGCCCGCCCGCCGTTTGCCATGGAGCGGCTGCGCAAAGCGGGCAGCGAGCTGGTCTACCGCTGCGCCAAGCAGCACAGCGAGCCCGGCAGCCTGCCTCACAACAAGCGCGGCGTAAAGGCCGATGAGATCACCCTCACCCCGCTGGAGCTGATTGAACGTATCGCCAAGCTGGTGCCGTCCGCCGCGCACGCACCGCCACCGCTACTTTGGCGTGCTGGCACCGAACTCACCCTTGAGGCCTGCCGTCACGGCGCTGGCGCGTGATGCAGCGGTGAAACCGGCGCAGGTGCAAGCCGAGCCAGCCAGCACGGCTGCAGGCGAGGGCGCACTTGGGGTAAGAAGCCCACTGCCAACCCAGACCGAGCCCGCCCAGCCGGTGCCACCCAAGCGCCCGGCGCACTATTTGTGGGCGGTGCTGATGGCCCGTATCTACGAGGTGTTCCCGCTGCTGTGCCCCATCTGCGGCGGGCAAATGCACATCATCGCCTTCATCACACACAGTGCCGATATCCGCCAAATACTGGAGCACATCGGGGTGGAGACGGAGCCGCCGCACATCACCCCGGCACGCGGGCCGCCACTGTGGGACGAGTGCGACGCGCAAGCCGCAGAGGGCGTGGAGCCAGCCCCAGACTGGGATGAAGCGACCCAGCCGGCCCCGGACTTCGAGGTCGATCAGCGCGTCAGTTGGTAGGGTGGCAACAGCGGTTAACAGTGGTTTTGCCAACGTTGCGAGGCAGCGCTGCGCCTGTCACCGCCAAAAACGGGTCATACCGAAAAATCTCGGGCAACTGGCTTTGAGAAATCAACCCAGCAGTCCCCTGTGTGCATGCCTGAGACGCCCCAAACGTGTGCCATACTTGTGCTCATGCGGTTGGATTTCCTATCCCCACGCCAGCTCCAGATGCACTTGCCGCCTGAGCTGTTTCCTGAGCCGCCGTCGCATCGCGCATGGCCTTGGCTGCTTGCAGCCGCAGCTTGATGTGCATGGCGCAGGCTGTGAACAGCGCCACGCACAGCAGCACCTGAATCGTGGCCAGCGCTTGCGACCAGCCGGCTTCGGTGGTGGCGCGCACCACGCCCTCGAGGAAGTAGAGCCACACCAGCAGGCTCACCCAGCGGTAGGTGTACATGCGCAGGCGCAGCAGGCCCGGCAGCGGCAGCAGCAGCGGCAGCACCTTGAGCGCCCACCACGAGCCACCCTCGCGCAGCGGTGCCAGCCACAGCTCCCAGGCCAGGCCGAGCACGATCAGCGCCAGCACGCTGACCACGGCGATGAACCGCGTGCGCCGCGCAGCAGCCGAGGGTGGGGTGGATACGAGCGCCAGGTGCGCGGCAGTGCCGTCGAAATCGGGGGAGGGGCTTGGGTTCATGGAGTGGGGCATGGACGGTGGCATGATAGCGCCATGCGGGCATCCAAACTGTCATCTGGGGCCATGGGCGCGGCCCAAATCTTGCGCCGACCGGCCCAGACCCTGTGGGAAGGGCTGCTGCACTTCCCGTGGCGCACCACGGTACAGACGCTGCGCGCGCGCTTTCGCGCCGACGACCTGAGCAACGCTGCCGCCAGTCTGTCGTTCACCACCGCCTTTGCCTTGGTGCCTTTCATCACCGTGGCGCTGGCCGTGTTCAGCCTGTTTCCGGCCTTTGCCCGCGTCGAGCTGCAGGTGCGCCAGTGGCTGCTCAGCGGCCTGATTCCGCCGCACATCGCCGAGCCCATGGCGCAGTACCTGTCGCAGTTTTCGGCCCACGCCACACAGATGGGCGTGGTCGGGGCGGTGGGGCTGCTGCTCACGGTGCTGGTGATGGTCTGGTCGATCGACCTCAAGCTCAATGAAATCTGGCGCGTGCGCCGCATGCGCTCGTTCATGCAGCGGCTGCTGATCTATTGGAGCCTGCTGACGCTGGGCCCGTTGCTCATCGGCCTGAGCCTGAGCCTGAGCTCGTATGCGCTCTCGGTCTCGCAGGGCTGGGTGCAGGGCGTGCACGGGCTGCTGTTTACGCTGCTGGAGGGGCTGGAGTTTGCGGTGATCGTGCTGGCCATCGGGGCCATGTTTCGCTACGTGCCCAACGCCAGCGTGCGCTGGAGCCATGCGCTCGCCGGCGGCCTGTTTGCGGCCCTTGGGGTCGAGCTGGTCAAGGGCCTGCTGGCTTGGTATCTGGTGGCCATGCCCACGCTCTCGCTGCTCTATGGCACGCTGGCCACGCTGCCCATTTTGCTGTTCTGGGTCTATCTGGTGTGGGTGATCGTGCTGCTGGGCGCGGTGGTGGCGGCTTATCTGCCCAGCCTGCTGGCCGGGGTGGCGCGGCGCGGCGACGCACCGGGCTGGCACATGCAACTGGCGCTGGAGGCGCTGGCGCAGCTGCAGCTCGAGCGCCAAGCCGGGGGGCGCGGCCTGCCGCTGGACGCGCTGGCAGCAAGGCTGCGCGTCGATACGCTGCAGCTCGAAGCCCCGCTGGAGGCGCTGCAGGCGCTCGACTGGGTCGGGCGGCTCGACGAAGGCGGTGAGCGCTTCGTATTGTTGGTCGATCCGGTGCAGACCGCTGCCTCGCCGCTGCTGCAAAGCCTGCTGCTGCCGGTCGAGCCCAGCACGCTGGCGCTGTGGCAGCGCAGCCGCTGGAGCGAGGCGCGGCTGGCCGATCTGCTGCCGCAGCACGGTGTCTGATCAGGGTGGCGGCAGGTAGTCGCGCAGGCCTTGCAGCACCGCCTCGGGGGCTTCGCTCATCAGGGCGTGGCCCGCAGCCAAACGCAGCACGCGGCTGCCCGTTGGGGCGGCGTCGATCAAACTTTGCGCCGCTTTGGGTGGCGTCATCTGGTCGTGCTGGCCCAAAATGAACAACACCGGGCGGCTCAGGCGCTGCAGCGCTTGCAGGCCTTGGTCGTAGCGGTCGCAGGCCGCAAAGCCCCGTTGCAGCAGGTTGGTTTGGGGGTTGCTGGCCAGCACGCGGCGCATCAGGGCGCGCGCGCAGCCGCGCAGCCACGTGCCGGGGCCGAGCACCGACGGCCCGCTGGCCAAGCTGCTGTGGCTGTACTGGTTGATGCGCTCGATGGCTTGCAGCGGCTGCTCTTGCGCTTGCTGCAGCAGGGCGGGCGCGACGCGCATGGGGTAGGCGCTGCCCACCAGCGCCAAGTGGCTGATCCGCTGCGGCGCCGTGGCGCTGGCGTGCAGCGCGATCAGCGAGCCCCAGCTGTGCCCGACCAGCGCCGCTTGCTCGATCTGCAGCGCATCCAGCAGCGCCAGCACGCTGGCGGCGGCTTCCTCCACGCTCGCCGGCGCCGCGCCGCCGCTGCGGCCGTGGCCAGGCAGGTCGATGGCCAGCACGTTGAAGCCGTGGTGCGCGAGGTAGCGGCTTTGCAAAATCCAGACGCTGTGGTCGTTGAGCACGCCGTGGATGAAGACCACGGTCGGGCGCTGCGGCGCCAAGGGGCGGCCGCCGGTGTAGGCGTACAGGGGGCCGCTGGGCAGGTCGATCAACATGGTTTTAGCCTCCTGCCTTTTCTGCCACCTTGAGGGCGCGCTTGAGGTCGTCGATCAGGTCGGCTGGGTCTTCGAGCCCGATCGACAGCCGGATGGTGCCGGCGCCGATGCTGGCCGCCGCCAGTTCGGCGTCGTTGAGGCGAAAGTGGGTGGTGCTGGCCGGGTGGATGACGAGGCTGCGGCAGTCGCCCACATTGGCCAGGTGGCTGAATAGCTGCAGCGCCTCGATGAAGGCGCGGCCTTGGGCGCGGCTGCCCTTGAGGTCGAAGCTGAACACGCTGCCAGCCCCGCGTGGCAGCAGCCGCTGGGCCAGCGCGTGGCTGGGGTGCGACTCCAGCAGCGGGTGCCCGACCCGGCCCACAAAGGGGTGGCGCGCCAGAAATTGCACCACTTGTTCGGTGTTGCCCACATGGCGCGCCATGCGCAGCGGCAGGGTTTCGATGCCTTGCAAAATCAGCCAGGCGCTGTGCGGGCTCAGGCAGGCGCCAAAGTCGCGCAGACCCTCGCGGCGCGCGCGCAGCAAGAAGGCACCGACGGTGGCTTCCTCGCTGAACACCATGTCGTGAAAACCGGCGTAGGGCGCGCACAGCTCCGGGTGGCGTCCGGCGCGCTCCCAGTCGAAGCTGCCGCCATCGACCAGCACGCCGCCGATCACGGTGCCGTGGCCGCTGAGGAACTTGGTCGCCGAGTGCAGCACCAAGTCGGCCCCCAGCGCCAGCGGCTGCATCAGCCACGGGGTGGTGAGCGTGCTGTCGAGCAGCAGCGGCAGGCCGGCCTCGTGCGCGATCTGCGCCACGGCGGGCACGTCGAGCACGTCCAGCCCCGGGTTGCCCAGCGTCTCGCCAAACAACAGCCGGGTGTTGGGGCGCACGGCGGCGCGCCAGCCGTCGAGGTCGGCCGGTGCCACAAAGGTGGTTTCGATGCCAAAGCGGCGCAGCGTGTGCTGCAGCAGGTTGTGGCTGCCGCCGTAGAGCGCGCTCGATGCCACCAGGTGCCCGCCGGCCCCCATCAGGGTCGCCACGGCCAGGTGCAGCGCCGCCTGCCCGCTGGCGGTGGCAATGGCCCCCACGCCGCCTTCGAGCGCGGCCACGCGCTGCTCCAGCACCGCGTTGGTGGGGTTGCTGATGCGGCTATAGACATGGCCGGCGCGCTCCAGGTTGAACAGCGCCGCCGCGTGGTCGCACGATTCGAACACGAACGAGGTGCTCAGGTGGATCGGCAGCGCGCGCGCACCGGTGCCGGGGTCGGGGGCGGCACCGGCGTGCAGCGCCAGGGTGTCGAAGCCGGGGTCGGCAAAGCCGCTCATGGGGTGCTCCTGGGGGTCGGGTTTGTGTGGGGTGATAGCGCTGCCATTGTGGGCTATATTTGAGGCCGTCAGCCAGTCGGCCAGCACAGGAGTTTCAGCATGAAGGTCAGCGATATTTTGCGTGTCAAAGGCGGCACGCTCTACACCGTCTCCCCCGATGTCCCCTTGAGCCAGGCGGTGCAGACCATGGCCGAGCTCGACATCGGCTCGCTGGCGGTGATGGAGTACGGCGAATTGGTCGGCATGCTGACCTTTCGCGAGGTGCTGCACACGGTGGCCAAAAACAGCGGCAATTGCGGCGCCGGCAGCGTGCGCGCCGTGATGGACGACCACCCCATGAGCTGCACCAGCCAGACCGACTTGGAGCAGGTGCGCCCGCTCATGCTGCAAAAGCACAGCCGCTACATGCCGGTGATGGACGACCGCATGCTCATGGGCGTGATCAGCTTTTACGACGTGGCCAAGGCGGTGGTGGAGGCGCAGAACTTCGAGAACAAAATGCTCAAAGCCTACATCCGCGACTGGCCCGAGGAAGAGGCGCAGCCGGCCGACAAGGCCTGAGGCAGCTAGGCATAGGGGTGATCTGGGATAATCTGCCCGCATGAGCGGCAACACCTTCGGCACCCTGTTTTGCGTCACCAACTTTGGTGAATCCCACGGCCCGGCCATTGGCTGCGTGATCGACGGCTGCCCGCCCGGGCTGGCCTTGAGCGAGGCCGACATCCAGCCGGAGCTGGACCGGCGCCGCCCCGGCAGCAGCGCCTTCGTGACCCAGCGCAAGGAGCCCGACCAGGTGCAAATCCTCAGCGGCGTCTATCAGGGCCAGACCACCGGCACCCCGATCGCCCTGCTCATCCCCAACACCGACCCGCGCAGCAAAGACTACGGCGACATCGTCCAAACCTTCCGCCCCGGCCACGCCGACTACAGCTACTGGCGCAAATACGGCCTGCGCGACCCGCGCGGTGGCGGGCGCTCCTCGGCGCGCCTGACCGCGCCCACCGTGGCCGCCGGGGCGGTGGCCAAAAAGTGGCTGCAGCAGCAATACGGCATCGGTTTCAAAGGCTGCCTGACGGCGCTGGGCGCGCTCGAAATCCCCTTCGAGGGCTGGGAGCACGTGGAGCGCAACCCCTTCTTTGCCCCGGTGTCCGATGTGGCCGAGCTGGAGCAGTATCTGCTCGACCTGCGCAAGCGCGGCGACTCCTGCGGCGCGCGGCTGCGCGTGCTGGCGCACGGGGTGCCAGCCGGCTTGGGCCAGCCGATCTACGACAAGCTCGATGCCGACATCGCCTACGCCATGATGGGGCTCAACGCCGTCAAGGGGGTGGAGATCGGGGCCGGTTTTGCCTGCGTGGCCGACTTGGGCAGCACGCATGGCGATGCGCTCACGCCGGAAGGCTTCGTGGGCAACAAGGCCGGTGGGGTGCTGGGCGGCATCAGCAGCGGGCAAGACATCGAGGTCGCGCTGGCGATCAAACCCACCAGCTCGATCCTGCTGCCGCGCCCCTCGATCGACCTGCACGGCCAAGCCACCGAGGTCATCACCAAAGGCCGCCACGACCCCTGCGTGGGCCTGCGCGCGGTGCCCATTGCCGAGGCGCTGCTGGCGCTGGTGCTGATGGACCACGCGCTGCGCCAGCGCGCCCAGTGCGGCGATGTGCGGTTGGAACAGGCACCGATTGCGGCGGTGGCACCGGGCTAAAGCCTTGAGGGGTTCAAGCCCCGTGTCAGGCCCTAAATTTGCGCACCAACGCCTCCAGCGCAATCTGGTAGCCCTCTACGCCAAAGCCGATCACAATCCCGGCCGCCGCCGGCGAGAGGTAGGAGTGGTGCCGGAAGGGCTCGCGCGCGTGCACGTTGGAGATGTGGCACTCGATCACCGGCAGCTGCGGCACGCCCTTGACGGCATCGTGCAGCGCCACCGAGGTGTGGGTGTAGGCGCCGGGGTTGAACACACAGCCCAGCGCCAAACCGGCGCGCTGCAACTGCCCGTACTCGTGCAGCTTGTCGATCAGCGCGCCTTCCCAGTTGCTCTGCAGGCATTCGGCGGCGTAGCCCAGCCTGGCGGCGCTGTGCTGGAACGCCGCCTCCACGTCGGCCAGCGTGGTGTGCCCGTACAGCTCGGGCTCGCGTGTGCCGAGCAGGTTCAAATTCGGTCCGTTGAGGAGCAGGATTTTTTTCATGAACCCGATTGTGCGCCGATTTTTTGGCGCGGCCAGCGCAGCGCACCGGTGGCCAGCAGCACCCCGAGCAAGATCACGCCGCCGCCCACGACCATGCTCAGCGTGACCGCCTCATCCAGCAGCAGCGCGCCGTAGAGCAGGGCAAAAACCGGGATGAGGAAGGTTACGGTGAGCGCCTTGCTGGCCCCGGCGCGGGCGATCAGGCGAAAAAACAGCAGATAGGCCAGCGCCGAGCACAGCAGTCCGACCGCCAGCACCGCGCCCCAAGCCCCTAGGCTGGGGGTCTGGGTCGGCCAGAACCAAGCCATCGGCAGCGCCAGCACCAGCGCCGCTCCTACTTGGCTGCCGCCCACGATCACCAGCGGCGGCACATCGCTCAGGTAGCGCCGGTGGTGGCTGGCCGCCAGACCGTAGCACAGCGTGGCACCCAGGCAAGCCAGCACCGCCCAGCCGGTGCCACCGCCACCAAAATCGGCTTTCGGCCATGAGAGCAGCAGCACCCCGGCAAAGCCCACCGCCAGCCCCAGCGCCCGCCCGGCGGGCAGGCGCTCGCGCAGCCACAGCCAAGCCACCACCGCCCCAAACAGCGGCGTGGTGGCGTTCAAAATCGCCGACAAGCCGGTTGAGATCGACAGCAGCGCCCAAGCAAACAGCGCAAACGGCAGCGCCGAACTCAGCAGCCCCGAAACAAAAATCGCCCCGGCGTGCTGGCGCAGCAGGCGCCAGTGCCCGGCCAGGAGCAGCAGCGGCAACAGCGCGGCCGCCGCCACGCTCACGCGCAGGCCGGCGGTGGCCCAAGGCCCAAACTCGGCCGCGCCCAGCATCATGAACAGAAACGAGGAGCCCCACAGGGCGGCCAGGAGCAGGAATTCAGCGGCGATGGGCAGGTGCATCGGTGGGATTGTCGCTCAGCGGGCGTGCGCGGGCGGGGCCAAGCTGCAACACCGGCGACGCGCCCGCCAGCCGCCTCACTTGCCCCAAGAATCTTTGAGCGCGGCGATGCGGTTGAACACCAGCCGCGCCGGGCTGTGGTCGTGCCGGTCGGCCACGAAGTAGCCGTGGCGCTCGAACTGGAAGCGCTGCTCGGGCTGCGCCTGCGCCAGCGTGGGTTCGAGCCAGGCTTGGACGGTCTGCAAGCTGTCTGGGTTGAGGGCTTGCAGAAAGTCGGCCCCGCCGGCCTCGGGCTGGGCGGTGTTGAACAGGCGCTCGTACAGGCGCACCTCGGCAGGCACGGCGTCGGCGGCGGCTACCCAGGTGATGGCGGCCTTGGCCTTGACGCTGTCGGCACCCGGGCTGCCGCTCTTGGTGCCGGGCAGCAGCACGGCGTGCACCTCGGTGATGTGGCCGTTGGCGTCGGCGCGGTAGCCGGTGCATTCGATCACGTAGGCACCCTTGAGGCGCACCCGGTTGCCGGGGCCGCCGTCCGCTTGCGGCGGGTGCAGGCGCTTGTAGCCCTTGGGTGGCACGGCGGCAAAGTCGTCGCGCTCGATCCACAGCTCGCGCCCGAGCAGAAACTGGCGCGGCGGCAGAGCAACATCGCCGCCCTCGGGCGTGTGCGGCAGCGCGGGCAGGGTGCAGCGCTCGGTCGCATCCGGGCTGCCATGAAGCTCGGCCCAGTTTTGCAACACCAGCTTGAGTGGCTCCAGCACCGCCATGGCGCGCGGCGCGCTGTGCTCGAGGTCTTCGCGCAGGCAGCCCTCTAGGGTGGCGTAGTCGATCCAGGAGTCGCTCTTGCTGGCCCCGATGCGCTCGGCAAACAGGCGGATCGCGCTCGGGGTGTAGCCGCGCCGGCGCAGCCCGGCCAGGGTGGGCAGGCGCGGGTCGTCCCAGCCGCTGACGCGGCCTTCGCTCACCAGTTGCGCCAGCTTGCGTTTGCTGGTGAGCACGTAGGTGAGGTTGAGGCGCGCGAACTCGTACTGGCGCGGCAGCGGGTGTTGCAGCAGGCCGCCTTCGGCCAGGCGCTCCAGCAGCCAGTCGTAAAAAGGGCGCTGGTCTTCGAATTCGAGCGTGCAGATGCTGTGCGTGATCTGCTCCAGCGCGTCTTCGATCGGGTGCGCGTAGGTGTACATCGGGTAGATGCACCAGGCGTCGCCGGTTCGGTGGTGGGTGGCGCGCCGGATGCGGTACAGCGCCGGGTCGCGCAGATTTAGGTTGGGGCTGGCCATGTCGATCTTGGCGCGCAGCACCATGGCGCCGTCGGGGTGCAGGCCAGCGCGCATCTGGCGCAGGCGCTCCAGGTTTTCGGCCGGGCTGCGGCTGCGGTCAGGGCTGTTTAGGCCAGGGCGGTTGAAGTCGCCCCGGTTGGCGCGCATGGCTTCGGCGCTTTGCTCATCGACGTAGGCGTGCCCGGCCTGCACCAGGTATTCGGCGGCGCGGTACATGAAGTCGAAGTAGTCGCTGGCAAAGTAGCGGTGCGAATCGCTTGGGCCCGCCACGCCCGATTGCCAGTCGAAGCCGAGCCAGCGCACCGCGGCGTCGATGGCATCGACGTATTCTTGCTCCTCTTTTTCGGGATTCGTGTCGTCAAAGCGCAGGTGGCAGACGCCGCCGTAGTCGCGCGCCAGCCCGAAGTTGAGGCAGATGCTCTTGGCGTGGCCGATGTGCAGGTAGCCGTTGGGCTCGGGCGGAAAGCGGGTGCGGATGCGCGCCGGGTCGGGCGCGCCAGCCGCGTGGTGCGCTGCATCACCGGGGCTGCCGCCCCAGCGCCGGCTGGCGTAGGTGCCGGCTTGCAGATCGGCTTCGATGATCTGGCGCAGGAAGTGGCTGGGCTTGGCCTCGGTTGGGGGGGCAGCCTCGGCTGACGGGGTGCGGTGCGGGGTGGGTGGGGCAGGGCGGGAACTCATGCGCGGATTTTAGGGGTTCGCTTGGCTGGAAGCTGCGCTCCATGACTGCCGATGGCGCTTTCGGCCTGCACCTGCGGGGCTCAGGGCGCAGGGTGGCCCAGCGCGTGTGCCACCGCCGCATAAAAGCCGCTGGGCCCTTCCTGCTCCAGCGCCACAGCAAAAACCTTGAACGCAAGGTCGCTGCGCTGACGCAATTCCCCAAAGAGCTTGACCGCGTCTTTTTCGGTGCAGAGCCAGTCCAGATCGCTCGGGTAGGGTTCGAGTGCCTGCAGCAAGGTGCTGGCGTCGGCGTGGTCGGGCAGCGCCAGCGTGTGTTGAAGCGCAATGCCGCGCTGGCGCAGCAAGGCAAAGAAGGCTTCGGGCTGGGCAATGCCGGCCAGCGCGGCGCAGCGCGCAGCGCCAAGCCCATGCGCCGGCGCAGAAGCCTCAGCCATCCCCGGCTCGACGCAGGCGCGTGCTGGCGTGGACGCCGGCACCCAGCGCTGCAGCGCCACCCGCTGCCCTTGGGCGTCATAAGCCTGATCGGCCAAGCGGCGCGTGGCGGCAAAGGCCGGGGCCCCGGCGGCCAGCGCCGGGTCGGGGTGGGCACCGGCTGCCAGCCCGGTTTGCAGCACGATCAGCGGCCCACCGCCCCAGACCGGCGCTGGCCAAGGCTGGCGCAGCATCCCGGCCGGCAGCAGCCAGCCGTTGCCGCAGCCGCGCGCATCGAATACCAGCACCGTCAGGTCGCGCGCCAGCGCCCAGTGCTGCATGCCGTCGTCGCACAGCAGCAGGTTGACCTCCGGGTGCGCCGCCAGCAGCGCCCGCCCGGCCGCGACGCGGTTGCGGCCCACGGTCACCGGCACCCCGGTACGTTGGGCAATCAGCAGCGGTTCGTCGCCCACCTGCGCGGCGCTGCTGTCTGGCTGCACCGGCAGGCATCCGGTGCTGCGCCGGCCATGGCCGCGCGAGAGCACGCCCGGGCGCCAGCCCAAGGCTTGCAGGTGTTGTACCAGCCCGATCAGCGTGGGGGTTTTACCGCTCCCGCCCACCACCACGTTGCCCACCACCAGCACCGGCACCGGCAGCCTGGTCGAGCCTTTGAGGCCGCTGCGGTAGAGCGCAGAGCGAAGCATCCACACCGCCAGATAAAGCAGGGAAAGCGGCCACAGCAGGCAGGCCAATGGGCCGCGGCCGAGCCAGGCGCGTTGCAGCGTCTGCACCCAGGCACCTTGCGTGCGTGCCGGTGGTGGGTGGCCCTTGCTCTCAGCGCCCACGCGGCTGTTGGGTGGCAAAAGTGATGTGCTGCAAGCCGGCGTTGCGGGCCGCTTCCATCACATGGATGACCGATTGGTGGGTGGCAGCCGCATCGGCGTTGATCACCAGCGTGGGCTCGGTTTGGCCTTCGGCGGCCTGTTGCAGCGCCAGTGTCAGTGCCTGCACACTGGATGCGGCCAGCATTTGTCCAGACACGGCATAGCGGCCATCGGGCCCGACCTCGACCACGATCTCGCGCGCCTGCGCCTGCGCGGCGTCGGCGTCGGCCTCGGGCAGGCGCACCTGCAACTGGGTGTAGCGGCTGAAGGTGGCGGTGAGCATGAGGAAAATCAGCACCACCAGCAGCACGTCGATGAACGGGATCAGGTTGATTTCGGGATCTTCCCGATCGCGGCGCTTGAAGCGGATGGCCATGTTCGGCTCCTGGCCTTTAGGGGCGGCGCAGCGTCAGCAGGTGCTGGGCGAAGCGCTCGGCCGCCACTTCCATCTGCAGCAGCCAAGCCTCGTTGCGGGCGCGAAAATAGCGCCAGAACATCAGGGCCGGAATGGCGATGACCAAGCCAAAAGCGGTGCTGTAGAGCGCAATCGAGATGCCGTGCGCGAGTTGCTCCGGGTTGCCGCCGCCCGGCGTGAGGCCGCCCGGGCCGGCTTGGGAGGCAAAAATATCGATCATACCCACCACCGTGCCCAGCAGGCCCAGCAGCGGCGCCACCGAGGCGATGGTGGCCAGTGCCCCAAGGTATTTTTCCAGCTTGGCCGCCGCAAAACGCCCGGCTGCTTCGAGGCTGGCGCGCAGTTCGGCTTCGGTGCTAGCGGGTTTGTGTTGCAATTGGCGCAAGCCGGCCGCCAGCAGCTCGCCCAGCACCGAGTTGCCGGCCAGTTGTTGCACCACCTGGGCCGTGGGTACGGCTTGGCGCGAGACCGAAATGGCTTCGTCGAGCAACTGTGGCGGCGCCACGCGCACGGCACGCAGGCTCAAAAAACGCTCGATGATCAACGCCAGACCCACTATCGAGCAGGCAATGAGCGGCCAAATGGGCCAGCCGGCGGCTTGTATGATCGAAAACAATGCGGGTCTCCTTGCTGCCGCGACGCGGTGCTTGCGGGCCTCGATTATCACTCAGCAAAACGGCGTGCAACCCCCAACTGGCCTGTGGATAAGTTTGTGGGTAATTGTCTGGCAGCACGGACGCCGCCTGGCTTGGGTGACGCGATATTTTTTTCAAGTCTTTCAATTAAATTTAAAAATCGTTTCAAAACAAAGGATTGAAAAGTGAATGACAGGTGCATCGAGAGCCGCGTCGATTTGAGTCGCGTTGCGCTCCCTTGTGGACAGTTTCAAACCCCGGGGTGGTATGGCTGGCTTTGAGGCGCCCCCAGCGGGCGCGCACGCGGCGCCGTTGTGGGCGGTGGGCGAGCTCTTGGCGGCGCTGGCGCAGGCCTTGCAGGCGCAGTTCAACCCGGTGCGCGTCAAGGGCGAGGTCTCGGGTTTTGTGCGCGCCGCCAGCGGCCACAGCTATTTCACGCTCAAGGACGAGCGCGGCCAACTGCGCTGTGCGCTGTTTCGGCGCGCGGCGGCGGCGGCAGCGCTCGACTGGCGCGACGGGGTGCAGGTCGAGTTGCAAGGGCGCATCGACATCTACGGCGCGCGCGGCGAGTTGCAGTTGATCGTCGAGGCAGCTCGCATGGCGGGCCAAGGCGATCTGTTTGAGCAGTTCATGCGCCTCAAGGCGCAGTTGCAGGGCGAGGGCTGGTTTGACCCGGCGCGCAAGCGCCCGCTGCCGGCTTGGCCCACGCGCATCGGCGTGGTGACTTCGCTCGACGCAGCGGCTTTGCGCGACGTCAGCACCACCTTGAGCCGGCGCGTGCCGCATCTGCCGGTGCGGCTCTACCCAGCCCGGGTACAAGGGGAGGGGGCACCGCAGGCCCTGTGTCAGGCGCTGCAGGCCGCGGCGGCGCAGTTCCATGCCGGCGCTGGCTGCGAGGTGCTGCTGCTGGTGCGTGGGGGCGGATCGCTGGAAGATTTGTGGGCCTTTAACGACCCGGCGCTGGTGCGTCAGATCGCCCAGATGCCCATGCCGCTGATCTGCGGCGTCGGCCACGAGACCGACTTCACGCTGGCCGATTTTGCCGCCGACCTGCGCGCCCCCACCCCCACCGCCGCCGCCGAGCTCTGCGCGCCCGAGCGCGACGCCCAACTGAGCCGCCTCGAGCGCTGCGCGCAGCGTTTGCAGCAAGGCGCGGCGCGCCACTTGGTGCAGCAGCGCACGCAGTTGCAGCGTTGGCAGCAAGACTGGTCGGCCGCTGCGGTGCGCGAGCTCGAACGGCGCCAGCTGCGGCTCGACCACCAGGCGGCACGGCTGCAGGCGCTCGACCCACACAGCGTGTTGCTGCGCGGCTACGCCCTGCTCAGCGACGCCAACGGCCAGCCGGTGCTGCGCTGCCACGGTGTAGCGCCGGGGCAGGCGCTGCGCGCCCGACTGGCCGACGGCCACTTGGATTTGACCGTCACGGCCAAGGGGAACTAGCGCCTCTGCCTACAATGCGCAGGTGGTCGCATCAAGCGCCTAGGCGCACGCTGCGGCACGCGCCTCGTTTACCCTCAACTGGAGCCTTCTGCCCATGCAACACACCCTGCCCCCGCTGCCCTATGCCCTCGATGCCCTGCAGCCGCATTACTCCCAAGAAACCCTCGAGTTTCACCACGGCAAGCACCACAACGCCTACGTGGTCAACCTTAACAACCTGCAAAAGGGCACCGAATTCGAGGCCCTGTCGCTCGAAGAAATCATCAAAAAATCCAGCGGCGGCATCTACAACAACGCGGCCCAAATCTGGAACCACAGCTTTTTCTGGAACTGCATGTGCCCCGGCGGCGGCGCTGAGCCCAGCGGGGCGCTGGCCGCAGCCATCGTGGCCAAGTGGGGCAGCTACGGCGCGTTCCGCGAAGCCTTCGTGAAAAGCGCGGTCGGCAACTTTGGCTCCGGTTGGACCTGGTTGGTGAAAAAGCCGGACGGCTCGGTCGATATCGTCAACACCGGCGCCGCCGGCACGCCCCTGACCACGGCCGACACCGCGCTGCTGACGGTCGATGTGTGGGAGCACGCCTACTACATCGACTACCGCAACCTGCGCCAAAAGTTTGTCGAAACCTTCTTCGACAAGCTGGTGAACTGGCGCTTTGCCGAAGCCAATTTCGCCTGATTCTGGGCTGCGCTGCGGCCGTTTTGCCCAAGGTTCACTTGGGAGCGGGCGGCTTCAGCGCTGGCGCTGCTTCATGGCGCGCTCGACTTCGCGCTTGCCCTCGCGCTCTTTGAGCGTGTCGCGTTTGTCGTGCTCGGCCTTGCCCTTGGCCAGCGCCACTTCGCACTTCACACAGCCGTTTTTCCAGTGCAGGTTCAGCGGCACCAGGGTGTAGCCCTTTTGCTCCACCTTGCCGATCAGGCGCTGGATTTCAGCCTTGTGCATGAGGAGCTTGCGCGTGCGCGCGCTGTCAGCCGGCAGGTGGCTGCTGGTGCTGCGCAGCGGGCTGATGAGGCAGCCGATCAGGAACAGCTCGCCGTCGCGGATGATCACGTAGCCCTCGGTGAGCTGCGCCTTTCCAGCACGCAGCGCCTTCACCTCCCAGCCTTGCAGCACCAGGCCGCACTCGTGGCGTTCCTCGATGGAGTAGTTGAAGGCGGCTTTTTTATTTTCGGCGATGCGGGCATCGCTGGGGGCGGTTTTTTTGCTTGGGATGGACATGGGGCAGGGGCAGACAGGGCGACCAAGACCTCTACAATCCGGGCACGGCCTTGCATTGTATGAAAAGTGTTCACAAGTCGGTTTTGATCTGGCACAGCGCGCACGAAATGTTCGCGCTGGTCAGCGACGTGCCGCGCTACCCCGAATTTTTGCCTTGGTGCAGTGCGGGCGAGGTGCTGGAGCAAACGCCGGGTGGCATGGTGGCCTCGATCGGCATGTCCATGGGCGGCCTGAAAAAAAGCTTCACCACCCGCAATACCCACGTGGAGGATCGGCGCATTCACCTCGACTTGGTCGATGGCCCGTTTTCGCACCTCGAGGGTACGTGGGATTTCAAGCCGGTGGGCGACGGCAGCCAGCGCGCCTGCCGCATCGATTTCACGCTCCAATACGGCTTTGCCAGCAGCACCCTGTCGGCCTTGGTGGGTCCGGTGTTTGACAAGATCGCGGCCAACTTGGTCGATGCCTTTGTCAAGCGCGCCGATCAGGTCTATGGGGCTTGAAGCTGCTCATGACGCTGAAACTCACGCTGGTTTATTCAAGCGCGGCGCGCCAAGTGCGCGAAATTGCGCTGGATTTGCCCGCCGGCAGCACGCTGGCGCAGGCGCTGGAGCAGGCCAAGCGGCATTGGCTTGCCGGGTGCCAGCAAGGTGCCAAGGGCACATGGGCTGCCGGGTCTGCCGGGGCAGATGCCGCCGTCCACGACGATCAGGGCGACGATTGGCCCGCTGCCGCCGTGGCCGCCGCCGAGTTCGGCCTCTGGGGCCGCCCAGCGGCTGCCACAACCGTGCTGCACGATGGTGATCGCATCGAAATCTACCGCCCCTTGCGGGTGGACCCGAAAGTGGCGCGGCGCGAGCGCTACCGGCAGCGCAACACAAAACCGGCCGCCAAGCCCGATCCAGCCTGAATTCGAGGCCATGCCGGGGTCCGCACAGGCGGAGGGTGCCGGGGGGGGTGGCCTCAGGGCCGAGGCGGTGTCGGAGCCGGGCTGGTTGCTGGCGCGCCCGCAGGTGCAGCGGCCCCGGCCCCGGCCCCGGCCCCGGCCCCGGCCTGATTGGCGGCCGCAGGCGGCGCGCAGTTGTCGCGCACGATCTGGCGCAGGCGCACGCTTTCGGCGCGCTTCATGGCCTCGTCCAGCGTCACGCGCTGGCCCTGTTCGTTCACCATGTACAGCGGTTGGCTGGCCCCGGCTTGCAAGCTTTCGAGCGAGGCGCGGGCGCGTTGGCAGTTGTCGGCCCGGATTTGGGCGTTGCGCTGCTCGACTTGCTGGCGCAGTTGCTCGTCGGTCAGGCGGCCCGCTGCCGTGCCGCCCGCAGGGGCAGGGCGAGCCGGGGTGGCCGTTGCTGCTGGTGCGGCAGGGGCGGCGCTGGGCGCTGTGGCCGAGGCCGGGGCAGCGGGCCGGCGCAAAATCCGCTGATCGGGCACTGTGGCGGGCGGCGGCATGTCGCTGGCCACGCGGCGGCCGTTCTCATCGAGCCAGACCCAAGTGGGGCCGGCCTGTGCGGCGCTGGACAGCAGCAGGATCAGGGCCGAAGCAAAGAAAAACTTGTGCATAGTGGATGCGAAATATAACCGTTCGCCCGCCCGCCTACAATAGCGGTTTTGGAGTTTTACCATGCGCCTGCTCGGAAAAGCGCTCACTTTCGACGACGTGTTGTTGGTGCCCGCCTACTCGAATATCCTGCCCAAGGACACCTCGCTGGCCACGCGCCTGACGCGCGACATCGCGCTCAACCTGCCGCTGGTCTCGGCCGCCATGGACACCGTCACCGAAGCCCGGCTGGCGATTGCGCTGGCGCAAGAGGGCGGCATCGGCATCGTACACAAAAACCTGTCGCCGCAAAACCAGGCCGCCCACGTGGCCAAGGTCAAGCGCTACGAGTCCGGGGTGCTGCGCGATCCGGTGGTCATCACGCCCGAGACCACGGTCTATCAGGTGCTGCAACTGTCCGAAGAGCTCGGCATCTCGGGCTTTCCGGTGCTCGACGGCGGCAAGGTGGTGGGCATCGTCACCGGGCGCGATCTGCGCTTCGAGACCCGCACCGAACTGCCGGTGCGCGAGATCATGACGCCGCGCGAGCGCCTGATCACCGTGCCCGACGGCACCACGCCCGAGGAAGCCAAGGCGCTGCTCAACAAGCACAAGCTCGAGCGCCTGCTGGTGGTCAACGAGGCCTTCGAGCTCAAGGGCCTGATCACGGTCAAAGACATTCGCAAACAGCTCAACTTCCCCAACGCCGCGCGCGATGCCGCCGGGCATTTGCGCGTCGGTGCCGCCGTGGGCGTGGGCGCTGGCACCGAGGAGCGCGTCGAGCTGCTGGTGCGCGCCGGCGTCGATGCAATCGTGGTCGATACCGCGCACGGCCACAGCCGGGGCGTGCTGGATCGGGTGCGCTGGGTCAAGCAAAACTATCCGCAGGTGCAGGTGATCGGCGGCAACATCGCCACTGGGGCGGCAGCGCGCGCGCTGGTCGAGGCCGGGGCCGACGGCGTCAAGGTCGGGATCGGGCCGGGCTCGATCTGCACCACGCGCATCGTGGCCGGGGTCGGGGTGCCGCAGATCACCGCCATCGACAACGTGGCCACGGCGCTGCTGGGCACCGGGGTGCCCCTGATCGCCGACGGCGGCGTGCGCTACAGCGGCGACATCGCCAAAGCCATAGCCGCAGGGGCCAGCAGCGTGATGATGGGCGGCGTGTTTGCTGGCACCGAAGAAGCGCCGGGCGAGATCGTGCTGTTCCAAGGCCGCAGCTACAAGAGCTACCGCGGCATGGGCTCGATCGGGGCCATGCAGCAGGGCAGCGCCGACCGCTACTTCCAAGAGTCCAGCACCGGCAACCCGAACGCCGACAAGCTCGTGCCCGAGGGCGTGGAAGGCCGCGTGCCCTACAAGGGTTCGGTGATCTCGATCCTGTTCCAGATGGCCGGTGGCCTGCGCGCCGCCATGGGCTACTGCGGTTGCGCCAGCATCGCCGAGTTGCACGCGCAAGCCGAGTTCGTCGAGATCACCACGGCGGGCGTGCGCGAAAGCCACGTGCACGATGTGCAGATCACCAAGGAGGCGCCGAATTACCGGGCCGAGTGAGGAGTGCCCTTATGCTACTCCAGCAATTGCGAGCCCTGAACCCTGAGTTGCAGCGCCTGGCATCGCGCTATGGCGGCTCGCATTTGCGCGTATTCGGATCGGTCGCACGCGGTGAAGAAAGCCCGCAAAGCGATGTCGATTTTTTGGTGGTGCTGCCGCGTGGATACGACATTTTTTCGCAGCGTCTGCCACTGACTCAAGACCTAAGCGATTTGCTGCAACGCCGTGTCGAGCTGGTGCCAGAGCACGAACTCAGCCCCCACATTCGCTCCCGTGTGCTGGCGGAGGCGGTCGAGTTATGAGCAAGCCTTGGCAACCCTACGCGCTGCACATTTTGGATGCGGCCAAAAAAATCGAGGCGATCAGAAACCGGGGGGATTTGCTCACCGATGAGGTGCTGTATGCGGCCACGCTGCGGCAT